>CAYQDR010000079.1:0-22748 GCA_964416315.1 uncultured bacterium | reverse complement strand
GTCGCCCGCAGCTGCTTATACTCCGGTGTGGAGGGCGGCATCGGCACGCCATACGCGCGGTAGATGTGCCACTCGGGATCCGACGCCACGCGGATGCGCGGCGGCCTCATACGGAAGTAGTTCCGAACCGGCTCCGTCCGGCCCTCCGTGACCGCCAGAAGCTCGACACCAGCCCTTTCGAGCTTCAGTCGCGTCTCACCCAACTGGGTGATGCGCCTGCGGCAGAAGGGTCACCAGATGGTGCGGAGCAATGCCAGGAGCAGCGGGGAGCGCCCTCGATACTCGCCGAGCGCCGCCTGACCGTCCTCCGAGACGAGTGGCAGCACGAAGTCGGGAGCCTGTTGTCCGGGCTGGACTGTGGGCCGCGACTCACTCGAGGCCATTCCTTGTCCTCCTTCGTTCGGGTCCTGAACCGGGATTTCCGATATGGATCGATCGCCGCCCCGGTGACGGCGTCCAGTGAGTCGCCCGTCCCGTCGGGCCAGCTCGTCCACGCTTCCCAAGACGCCAACCGCAGCCATCCTTGCGCCTGCTGGGGCCTGTACGACCAAGCCAGCCGACTCGTGGCGCCCTCCGCCGCACGTGCACGCTTTTCGCCTGGCCTACTGAGGTCGCCTTTTCGCCATCGGGAAAATGCGGTGAGGGGCGGCCTACGAAGACGCGAAGGCCCCGCCAACCATCCGCATGGCCAACGGGGGCGTCGAAGAGTTGTCCGGAAACCCGAGCCAGGAGCATGCCTGCCTCCCGAGGGCCGGACGGTCGAAGGAGTGCCCAATGCTACGTCCAGGCGTGTCGAGGGGTCAAGACGCTTTGGAGCGTCGCTTGGGGGGCACCAGGATGCTCAGCGCCATCCCGCTCGATATCACGCCGCGGACGGGGTGTGCTCGCGGATGACCGCCGGGAGCCTGCTCGAAACGAGGCTGCAGAGCAGGACGATCGCCGCGTCCTCGGGGTCAGGCGCCTCCCTGCCCCAGCGCCGCCCGCACCGCCTCGAGGAGTTGATCCGGTGAGAACGGCTTCAGGAGGTGCGCGACCGTGCCCATGTCCGCGCTGAGCATCGGAAACCACCGCTCCGTCCGGCCGGTGATCATGATCACGGGGATGTGGCGCGTGAGGGGATCGCCGCGGAGCCGCACTACCGTCGTGTAACCGTCGACCTTCGGCAGCATGATGTCGAGGATGATGAGCGCGGGGTGGTGCTGAAGTGCCAACTCGAGGACCCGCTCCCCGTCGTCCGCGGTCACTGGGCGAAAGCCGGCACGGCCCAGAATCTCGCTCACGAGCTCGCGGACCTCGGCCTCGTCGTCCACGACCAAGACGACCGGGCGCGCAGCGTCCGGCTCAACCATGTGGGGTCTCGGGCCGGAGGGGAAGGGTCTCGCCTGTGCCAGTCGCGCGGCCACACTGGTCCCCGCGTCTCAGGCGGCGGCCGCCTCGGCTCGGCGGCTGGACGAGCCCCTGGCGGCGCTCAGAGCGGCGCCGCAAGCGTTTACCCAGGCGGATCGCCCCGCCCGTCAGACCGTGATCTCGACGCGGTTCCCGTCGGGACGCCCACCGACGGAAGCAGCGCCCCGGCCGTGATCACGACGCGACGCTTCACGCGGCGCCTCGGATCACCGCACCCGACCGCTCGCGTGGGGAAGGCCGCCGCCCTGCTCGTCTACGAGCCGCTGCACGAGCGCGACGATGTCGGCCACGGTCCCGAGCTTGGCGATCTGCTCGTCGCTCACCCCGATGCCGAACTGCCGCTCGGTGGCGATCGCCAACTCGACCGCGTCCAGGGAGTCCATGCCGAGGTCGTCCCCGAGCTTGGCGTCGAGCCGGATGTCGTCCGGCGGGATCCCGAGCCGGTTCGTGAGGATCTGCTTGACCCGCACCTCGAGCTCTGGCCTCTGCATGACGCCTCCCCAACCGCGCCCGGGGCCGGCGCCGCGGCCGATCCTCGGGATCCAGGACGACGCTCTCAGAGTATCCGGCGCCGGTCCAACGGGGCCCGTCCACAACCCCTCGCGGTAGGCGGAGTTGGGCGGTGAAAGGCCGTCTGGCGGGCGCCTCCGGAAGTCCCCGTTGTGTCCGGGTTCCGCCCACAGTGACCCGCAGTCCGCCCTTCGAGGTGTGCAAGTCGGAGTCCAACTGGAGGCTCCGAGCGAAGTGCTTGAGACGGCGGGAATTTCGCCCGTGGAGCCGAGCGCGCGTGGGATCCTCCGCTGCACCGTCGGCAGTGCAGGCATCGGCGTCAGGGTCGGCGCTGCGCCCCAAAAGCGCGAGCCTGCGCGCACTTGGGCTGGATGCACAGGAAACTGTGCAAAATGCCCTAGGAACAGTGCACTCCCAGCCTCGGTCAGCGGCGCGCCGCACGATCGAGGGGTCTGCTCGGGGCGTTCGTGGCGAGAGCCTCCTGGATGACCGTCCTCAGCTCGTGGAGCTGAAAGGGTTTCTCCAGCAGGGCGACGCCCCGCTCCCGCGCGCGATCGCCATCACCGCGCGTCGGCGAGCCCGTCATGACGACGACGGCCGCCGCCGGCTGCTGCGCCCGGACGGCCTCCACCACCTGCCAGCCGCTCGCGCCCGGCATCGCGAGGTCGGTCAGCACGAGGTCGTAGCACCCCTCGGTCAGCCGGCCGAGCGCGGCGGTCCCGTCCGGGGCCACGTCAGCGGCGTAGCCCCACGTCGTCAGCGCCTCCCACAGGGCCCGGATCGGCGGCTCGTCATCGACGATCAGCACCCGCCATCGCGCAGCAGGCTGGCTCGCCATCTCCCCTCCCCGGACGCGCGACCCCGGCGGTCGCGCGGGCTTCCGGACGCCGGTCCGGTCAGCGGGCGTCGCCCGAGGATCCGGGCGACCGTCGGCCGGGAGGCCCGTCGCGCTCGGGGCTCGGCCTCGCGGTCGAGCGGCCCCAACTGATCGTCACCGGGCTGGCCGGCTCGACGGCTCGCCCTTGGACGAGGAGGAGCCGAGGCTGCCCCCGACGGCCAACGGTCAGGTAGTACGCGGTCTCGGCGATCGGATCTCCGTGTCTCATGCCGGGCTATAGGTACAACCATCGTGCCAAAGGGACTCGCCTTAAGAACCGCGGGCTTAGCCGGGCCTACGGCGAGCTGGGCGGGTGGTGGTGCCGAAAAGTCGGCGGCGAATGGGGGTAGAGTTCGGCGGTCGCTCGGTCCACCGCCCGGACGATGGTCAGGGCGCTGGCGCTGGATCTTGGGGGGTCGGGCCCTCGCCCTCCGCGACGTCGATCTCCCAGTCGACGTGAGGCCGGCCCTGACGACCCTCCCGGGGCAAGATCGTCTGGTCCCTGCGGCGATCCTCGATCACGCGGACCGGCCCGATGGCGTCGCCGAGGATGGTTCGCAGCTCCTCCAGGAGGTCCCGGTGACCCCGGGCCACGATGAGGAGCGCCTGATCGATCCCGGCGGGCTGAGGCGGCGGCGCGTCCTGATCGGCCGGCGCCTCGGCGGCGCGGAGGCGATCCAACGGCATCTCCTCCAGGCCGGCCGCACCCACCGCACCGGCGGACTGCGCCCCTGCGGGGCCACTGGCGTCCGGCTGATCCGCCTCCGCGCTGACAGGAGGCTCGGGCACCACCGCGACGTCCCGTGGCTCGATGGGATCGAGCGCCAGCGCCTCCGGTGAGGGCTCCGGCGGCGCGGGGGCCGGCGTGCCGCCCGGCCGGGCGCCGTAGTACCGGGCAATTTCCGTCAGGCGCGCCCGTGGGACCGCCGCAAAGGCCTGGACGACCGCCGGGTCGAACTGCGTCCCGGCGCTCCGGGTGAGTTCGTCCAGCGTGGCCTCCTGAGACAGGGCGGGCCGGTACGGTCGGGGTGAGGTCATCGCGTCGAAGGCATCCGCGACGCTCAGGATGCGGGCCGCCAGCGGGATCGCGTCGCCGGTCAACGCCCCTGGATGCCCCGAGCCGTCGTAGCGCTCGAGATGGTGCTCGACGGCCTCCGCTTCGTCCACAAACACCGGGAGTCGCCGGAGGATCCGGCCGCCCATCACGGGGTGGCGCTGGACCAGCGCGTATTCCTCGGTCGTAAGCGACCCCGGCTTGAGCAGGACGGCATCGGGCAGCGCGAGCTTGCCGAGATCGTGGAGCAGCCCGGCCCGCCGGGTCACGGCGACCTGAGCCCGGGGCAGCCCCAGCGCCAGCGCGACCTCCCCGGCATACAGGGAGACCCGGGCCGAGTGCCCCCGGAGGGAGGGATCCTTGGACTCCAACGACTCCAGGGCGGTCACGAAGACGGACATGATCTCGATCGGCTCGGACTCCGCCTGATCGCGGAGCAGGGTCTTCTGCAGCGCCAGCGCCGCCGTCTGGGCGTAGGCGCGGAGGAACTCCGTCTCGTCCGGCAGAAACGCCCCGCTCTGCCGGTCCCGACCGACACACAGCAGCCCCCGGGCGGTCCCGCCCATCGGGAGCGCGGTGGCGAGCGCCACGACGGGTTGCTCAGGCCCCGCCAGCGTGACCACCTCGGTCCCACCGGCTCGGACGAGCTGATCAAAGGCCGCGCGGCTCAGGCTCCGGAGCTGGTCGACGAGCGCCGCGCGACCCCTGGACAATGGGGTGCAATTCTCGTCCTGGTCGCGCAGCACGAGGAGCGCGGCCTGGCTCCGGAGGCCCTGCAGGGTGTAGTCCAGCAGCGTGTCGACCAGGGCGCCAGGGTCCACATCGGCCAGCGCCAGGGCTCCGATCCGGAAGAGGCCCTCCATGCCGAGCTGCCGGCGGGCGACTTCCTCCCTGAGGCCCGGCGGCGCATGCCCGATCCCGCGCTCCCGATCGGTCCGGACCCGCTGAAGCAGGCGCTGCACCTCCGCAACCGAGAACGGCTTGGACAGGTAGTCGTAGGCCCCGTAGCGCAGGCCGAAGACGGCGGAGTTGACGGACGGCAGCCCCGTGATCAGCACCACCGGGGTCTCCGACGGCCCCCCCTTGACCGCCCGAAGGAGGTCGAGCCCACTCAGCCCCGGGAGCATGATGTCGGCGACGACGAGATCGAACTCGTGGTCCGAGAGCAGATCCAACGCCTGCTCCGCAGTTGCGGCGGGCGAGACGAGGCTGCCGTGGGCCGAGAACAGCTCCGTGAGGAAGTCGAGCGTCGGCGGGTTGTCGTCCACGAGGAGGACGCGAAGGAGCTGAGCCTCCGGGGTCGCCGAGGCCGCGGGGACATTCCCCGGGCGTCCGGAGACGGGCTGGACGACCCCGCCCGTCGAGAGCTGACCAGGGATGTCGGCCATGCGCACTCACTCTCCCCAGCGGGAGCCTGCGGCCCCGAGCCATTCAGTATCCCACGACGCCCCAAGGGTGGCGACAGTTTCCTTGGTTTACCCCCGCCCCCGTCCAGGACCCGTCCCCGGCACCTCGGGAGGGACAGCTCAGAACCCGTTGGACCCCGAGACGGATCTCCGCGGGCCTGATCGTTCAATGATCTGGTCCGCTCGCACGAGCACCGACTGCGGGATCGTCAGCCCGAGGGCCTTCGCGGTCTTGAGGTTCACCACCAGCTCGAACTTGGTCGGTTGCTCGACCGGGAGGTCGGCCGGCTTGGCGCCCTTGAGGATCTGGTCCACAAAGGCCGCCGAGCGGCGGTGGATGTCCTTGACGTTCGCGCCGTAGGACATGAGGCCGCCGGAGTCGGGAAACTGACGGAAGCTGTACATGGCGGGCACCCGTCGCTGCGCGGCCAGCGCCACGACCTCGGCCCGGTTGGGCTCGATGACCAGTACGTCGCGGCGGACGAGGATCGCGCCCACGCGCGCCTGGCTCATAGCAGCAAACGTCGGGGCGAGGTCCTTCGCATGGCTCACCGGGAAGTCCTTCACCTCGAGCTTGAGCGCCCGCGCGGCTGCCTTGATCTGCCTTTTCGCGACCTCATAGCCCGGCGAGTTCGGGTTCCGCAGGACGGCGACGCGGGAGAGCTTCGGCACCGCTTCCTTGAGCAGCTCGAGCTGCTTGCCGGCCAGCTCCTCGGCGTCGAGGGTGAGCCCGGTAGTGTTCCCGCCGGGGCGGGCCAGGCTCGCGATGAATCCCTCTTGGATCGGGTCGGGGAGCGTGGACATCACGATCGGGATCGTGCAGGTCGCCTGCTGCGCCGCCCGGACGCCCGAAGGCGCGCTCGCCACGATCACGCCCACGGGGAGCCGGACCAGCTCGGCCGCCAACTCCGGCAGGCGCTCGGGTTTGCCTTCGGCGTACCGGTAAGGCCCGCCCCGCCTGTCGCGAGCCGAGGCTCGTCAACCTAACCGCCGTTCTCGGCCCCCGCCCGTCACCGACCAGGGGAGGGACTGTGTTGGCCATCGTAGGGGCTCCCGCGCGCGCGGGAAGCTTGGTCCCCTTCGGCGCCCCCTGCTGCAGGACCTCTCACGGCCACGGCTTCAGGCCCGACGCACCTCCCGCCGCGCCGCGGCGATCTCCGCCCGAACCGCGTCCGCCCCCGGGAAGGGGCGGTCGGCCTTGCGGTACCAGTACCGCGCGTTGTCGAGATCGCCCTCGAGCGTGTGCACGATGCCGTGGAGCCACGCCGCCAGCGTGGATTCCCCCTTCTGCACGATCTCGTGCGCCTGCCGCCAGTCGCCGGCGGCCAGGAAATCAATCGCTCGGCCGAGAGCGTCCGGATCAGGCGAGGACACGCGTCACCTCCACGCGGTTGTCATGAAACACGGCCCCGCCGCCCATGTCGGAGTCCCGCTCAGCCACCGTCGCATTCGCGTTCGACCCCCCCGGCACCCGCTTCGGCCAGAACCCTTTGGTACTGGCCGCCAGGCCCGGACGCACGCGATCGCTGACAATCACCGTCGCGCGAAATTCCCCCCGGTCGTTGTACACGCGCGCCCGGTCGCCGTCCCGCAGTCCGCGCGCCTCCGCATCCGCCGGGTGAAGGACGATGGTCGGCGATCCTTGCCGGGCCTCGTGCTCGGGCATATTGGCGAACATGGCGTTCAAGAAGTAATGGGCGGCGGGCGCGACCAACGCGAGCGGGTAACACCGCGCGCGCTCGGTGCCGCGCTGGGCCGCCTCGTACGGCGGCGTGTAGGTCGGCACGGGGTCGAGGCCGGCCGCGGCCATGCGCTCGGAGAAGAACTCGAGCTTGCCCGATTTCGTCCAGAAGCCGTTCGCGAACGGGACGAACGGCGTCGGCACGTTCAACCGCGCCCAGCCGTCGCGCTTGAGTCGCTCGAGGGTGATCCCTTCCAGCGCCGGATCGCCAGAGTCGAGCACTTGGCGCGCCATCGTCTCGTCGCTGTCGTAGACGCACGGCTCCGTCACGCCCAGCTGACGGGCCAGCCGCCGGAAGATCTCGCTGTTGGGCAGGCACTCGCCGGGCGGCCGCACGGCCGGCTCGTTCCACGAGACGTAGAGGTGGCCGTACGCATAGTGGAGGTCAGGGTGCTCGGTCTGCATCGTCGCGGGCAGGAGAATATCGGCGTAGTCCGCGGTGTCCGTCTGGAAGTGATCGACGACGATGGTGAACAGATCCTCACGCGCCAGACCCCGCCGGATCTTGTTCTGGTCCGGTACCGTCGCCATCGGGTTGCTCGCGTAGATCAGCAGCGAGTACACGCGGGGGTTGTCGACCTCGAGCAGCCCCTCCCCGAGGCGGGTCATGGAGAGCGTGCGGGTGCCGGCAGGGCGCAGGTCGTCGCGCCAGAGCGCCGTCCAGTTCCCGCGGAAGAAGCCGCGCGTATCGTAGACGGCGCCGCCCCCCGGATAGCGCCAGTCGCCCGTGACGCCGGGGATGCACGTGATGACCCGGGCCGCCATGCCGCCCCCGCCGTGGCGCTGCATGCCCATCATGAGACGGATGCCGGTCGGGCGCGTCGTCGCCAGACGCCCACCGAGCGCGACGATCCGGTCACGCGGCACGCCGGTGATGTCGCTCACACGCTCCGGCGGATACTCGAGAATCCGCCGGCGGAAGGCCTCCCAGCCGGTCGTATGCGCCTCGATGAACTCCCGGTCCTCCTTCCCCAGCGACACGACGGCGTGGAGGAGCCCCAGCGCGAGGGCGGCGTCGGTGCCCGGGATGAGGGCCACGTGCTCGTCGACTCGCTCGGCCGTGCGCGTCCGGATGGGATCGATCGCGACGACCCAGGCCCCTTCGCGGCGAGCCGCCTCGATGTACTTCCAGAGATGGTGATTCGTCGTGAGCGTATTGGTGCCCCAGAGGAAGATCAGCCTCGAGAAGCGAAACGTCTCCGGATCCATGCCGACGCGGTTGTCGCCCAGGGTGTAGCCCGTCCCATAGCCGCCGGCGATCGTGCAGATCGTCATCACGTGCTGCGAGGTGCCGAGGACGTTCCACAGCCGACGGCCGCACCCCGCGACGCCCTGGAGGATCCCCATGCTGCCCGTGCCCTGATAGGGCCAGATCGCTTGCGGCCCGTGGCGCGCGATGATGGCCTTCCAGCGCTCGGCGATCTCGCCAAGCGCCTCGCCCCACGAGATCCGGGCGAATCGGCCCTCGCCCTTCGCGCCGATGCGCCGCTGAGGGTGGAGCAGCCGATCGGGCGAGCGCGTGTACTCGAGGAAGCGATTGACCTTCGCGCAAAGCGCGCCGTGCGTGTAGGGATGCCGGGGGTCGCCGCGGAGCGCGATCGCCGCCCCGTCCCGGACGGTGACGACCCAGCTACAGGTGTCCGGGCAATCGAGCGGACAGGCGCCTGGAATCTCGCGGTCGGCGCTGACAGGAGATGTCGCCATCGCCATGAGCCCGTCTTCCTCCAGACGGCCGGCCCCGCCGGGGTTCTGGTCGGCCCCGTGCAGCGCCGACCGAGCGGTGGCGAGCACGGTTCACTCCCCGAACGATACCCCACCCGGCGGTGCGGCGCCAAGGGCCGAACAGGGTCCGGAGCGAAGGGGGCGGCAGACCGGCCAGCGCGCCGACCGTCGCGGCGCTCCGGGCGGCGTTCCCCGAGCCGACCGCAAAGACGGCGGCCGTCACGCGCCGTGTCCTGAAAACGCGCCGACGATCAACGCGGTCAGCTCTCGGGCGAGGCGGCCGTCAGGATCCAGATCCGGATCGAAGATCGTGACCTGCATTCCGACTGCCAGCTCCGAGGCGAGAGCGACACGAAGGAGTTCACCGAGTTCGGCGTAGCTCAGCCCGCCCGGCTGCGGGGAGTCGACCGCAGGCATGACCTCGCTGTCCAGCACGTCCACGTCCACATGGACCCAGAATCCCGCGACCCCAGCACCTCGAAGGGCCTCAGCTCCTTCGGACACCGCGTTGTGGACGCCTACGTGACGCAGCGCGTCCAGTGGACAGAGCCGCACGGCTGACGCGAAGATGTCACGAGCATGATAGGTGGCTGGGTCCCGGACGTCTCGGTGCCCCAGAACCACGATGTCCGATTCTCGGATCAGCGGCCGGAGCCCCTCGAGGTCAGCGAGTTCAACGGGACCCCGCCCGCACACCAAGGCGAGATCCATGCCAGCGGCGCCCCCGCTCGGCGACGTGTCGGGAGTCGCAAAGTCAGTGTGGCCGTCCGCGTACAGGAGGCCGTAGCGACCGTGACGCCGAAGCGCGAGTGCGCTCCCCAGCAGAATGCTGCAGTCCCCGCCGAGAACGACTGGAAACCGCCCTGAAAGGAGGATGGGGTCGAGCGCCTGTGCAAGTTCGGTCGAGTACGTCTGGATCGCTGTCGCGTTTCGGACTCGAGTCTTCGGGTCTACGTCCGGGGAGTACGCCGGAGCGGGTACCGACCCGGCGTCGGTCGCGTCGAGCCGCGAGAGGATTCCCGCTGCTCGAAGGGCTGCCGGGGCTCGAGCCGTGCCCGGGACATGGCCCGGTCGGAGAGGCTTGAGGCCGAGGTTCGAAGGAGCGTCGAGAATCGTGATCGGACGCTGTCCGAGACGCATCGGGCTGCCTCCTGTCCGTCGCGGCCCAGGGGTGCCGGCACGGGAACGCGCAGGGAGTCTCACCATGCTCTGACCCCGTCCGCGGTCACTTGTGAAAGCGCGTCCGCTGGACGGGTGGCCAGGGCAACGGAGGCGCTATGAGCCAGCGTGACCCGAGTGACGCCAGCCCGGCGCGTCATGCCGCGTCACCTCCAAGGCACAGCGCCGAGACGTCGCCAAAGTGTTCGGTGCACGTCCCTGGCGAACAGGAGGTCTGGCTCCGCGAAGGGGTCGGAGGCGGACGTCCCCGGCAGGTGGTCGCCGAGGCACAGAGGGGGACGGGTTCGTCCAGCGCGTGGTCGGGGCGAAAAGCCGGCGCCCGGCCGGCCGGCCAATGCCCAGTGCCCACTTCCTGGCCGGCCCTGGACAGCACGTGGCCGGGTCCGGTGGGTCGGCGGGTGGGGCTCCGCGCGGGGGCCATGCACCACCCCGAACCCTACCCGCTGACAAGTTCACTCAGGCTCCCGGGCTTCGGTATCGCTATCCATCCCTCCGGTTCCGCCATGGTCGCCAC
Source organism: uncultured bacterium (assembly GCA_964416315.1). Classification (GTDB taxonomy): domain Bacteria; phylum Methylomirabilota; class Methylomirabilia; order Rokubacteriales; family DASRDR01; genus CAYQDR01. The sequence continues at coordinate 12,338 of CAYQDR010000079.1, read as the reverse complement.
CTCCACCGGCATGGGCTCGCACAGCCCGCGCGCGGCGGCGCGCGCGACGAGCGCGGCCACGAGCGCGGCGAGGCTGTTGTCGTCGGCCTCGCACTGCTCCCGAACTTCGGGAGTGGGCTGCAACCAGCTCACCGTTTCCCGTTCAAGTTCCTGCACGAGCTGGCGTCGAGGTTCTCGCCCCTTCGCCCGCTTGTAGCCCGTCGCCGGTAGCCCCCAACGCCGCAGCGCCGCCGCTGGGTACACTTCGACCAGCTTTTCCCCGCCCGTTCGGTCCACTGGTTCCCCCGCTCAGCAAGCTTCGAGAGCAAGCCTGCCGCACGCATCGCCGTCACCGCGATCCGGTCCGAGGACACGCTCAACGGCCGGCGGCCGGTCTCGTCGTGGACGAAGCGGTCGGTGGCCCGGTAGCAGAGCGCCGTCAGGTCGAAGCTTGGCCATGGACTTCCGGCGTGGTGCGCCACCACAGCCTCAACAAACGCCCCGGGCCACCCGAATGGGGCGTCGACGCCGACCTTGTCGACACCGGCGACCTGCGCCAACAGGGCCTGGTCGTTGACGTTGACCGTGAGCAACTCGACGTCGGCCCGCCCCGTTGCGTGTCAGCGGTCGCCCGATACTGAGCCACCGGGGTCGGGGAAGCAGAGCCACCCAGGGTCACACCGGGAGTGGTCATCCCATTCCCGGAGGAGGTGGCGATGGCGGGACGGAGGCGCGAGGTGACGGATGTCCGCGAACTGATCCGACGGCTGCGCTTGGACGAGACCGATCGGCGCATCGCCTGGGACCTGAGCATGAGTCGCAACACCGTGGCCCGCTACCGGACCGCCGCCAGCACGGGTGGCTGGAGGGATCGTTGCCGGACCCCGCGGCCCTGGCGGAGGCCCTGCAGCCCGCCCCGACCGCGCGGCCGCCACACGAGCAGTCCCTCGTCGAGCCGTTCCGGGAGCCCGTCCAGCGCTGGCGTGACCAGGGCATCGAAGGGCAGCCCATCTGGCAGCTCCTCGTCGAGCAGCACGTGTTCACCGGCAGCTACTCCTCGCTCAAGCGCTTCCTCCATCGCCTCGCCCCGCCCGAGGTCCGGGCCACGGTGCGCATCGAGGTCGCCCCGGGCGACGAGGCCCAGGTCGACTTCGGGTATGCCGGGCAGCCCGCGCTGGGAGCGGTGGTGGCTCCAACGGGATTCGAACCCGTGATTGAGCCGCGACCACGCTTTCGCCAACAGTCCCGGCGTCCTACGCACTGTGCAGTCTCGAAACGGAGCGCAGCACCAAAACTTCAGGATCGCTAGCCTCATCTGACGCTGGGTTGGCGACGACGCCCAAACCGTGATTCAGTCCCCGCCGCTCAACCGCAGAGCAGCGACACGCCCATGCGTGAGGCTCCCGGCATGCGGAACTCGAAGACGTGGACATGAAGTTCAGGACCTCGTCGCAGAGGATCAACACCTGGCCGCCGGCCGTCTCGAACAGCCGGGCCAGGTTGTCGGTGTCCGGGGCGACGGTGCGGGCCGTCGGCCCGAGGGCCTTCACGCCCTCGGCGCCGGCGAGCTGCGAGGCCAGGTCGAGCCACGGGTTGTCCAGGCCATCGTGAGGGTCCCAGGCGTTCCCGACGAACACGCCCACGGCCGCGCGCGGCACCTCGCTGAGGCCGGCATCGTGGAGCAGGCGGCTCACGCCCTCGACGTCGCCCAGGGCCGCGCCGTGCCGGACGAGGTGATAGAGGGCGGTCAGGGTGTGGGTCTTGCCCCCGCCGAACTGGGTGATCAGGGTCAGGTCCGGCGCGGTATTCGCCGTGTGGCCGGCCAGCCGACGGAGCACCATCCCGACGTGCTCGGAGAGCGCCCGCGTGAAGTACGTCCGGGCGAAGAACTTGTGCGGGTCCCGGTAGTCCTCGGGGCCGCGGCCGGCCACGACCTGCTCGAGCGCGATGGCGAACTCGTTCGGGTTGAACGACCGCCCTTCCCGGACCTCGACCCGCGGCAGCGCGACCTTGTACCAGGGTTCCATGCGGCTCCTATCCGGACACGGAGCGAGAGATTCGAATCCGGCCGCCTCGGACCGTCACGATCGCCCGGTCCACGAGTTCATCCCCGTGTTCCCGCAGCACGCGCTCCATCAGCCTGACGCGGGTCTCGGCCGGGACGTCGGGCAGGCGAACGAGGCCGCTATGACCAGCCCGATCGCGGAACACGAACTCGCCAAAGTCCTTGTCCATGGTGACGAGGATCCGTGCTTCCGTCGCAGCCCATTCGAGCAACACGCGATCACCCGGGTCTCGGCCTCGCTCTCGCGACTCGACCACGTCATGCCCTTCCCGCCGCAGCCAGTCGGCCACCCGACGACCGGCACACCGGTCGATCAGGAATCTCACCGCGGCGTGACCCTGACCGCATCCAGGGAGTCATGCGCAATGACGGCGTGCGCATAGGCGATACAAGCCCGGATATCATCGGCGTCCAGGTCGGGATAGTCGGCCAGGATCGCCTCGGCTGTCTCTCCCTGGGCAAGTAGGCTCAGAACGAGCTCCACCGATATCCGCATCCCTCGGACGATAGGCTTTCCGCCGAAGATTGCCGGATCGGCGGTGATACGCTCGAGCAGCTTGATCTCGGCCATACCGTCACTCCCCCGTTTCCGCCGCGTATCGGATGGCGGCCCTGATGTCATCGCGAGTCAACCGTGGGTACGCGTCGAGAAGGTCTGCCTCCGTAGCCCCCGCGCTCAGCTTCCGTAGGATCAATTCGACGGTGACTCGGGTCCCTCGAATGAGCGGCTTCCCCAGCATGACCCGGGGACTTACCTCAATTCGATCCGTGACTGTCGCCATGCGTGCCTCCCCTCCTTCGCCCCACAGCCAATTGGCGCCGCGACACTCGCGCTACTCTGGCAGCTCGAACTCGATCCTCAGGGTGTCGGTCACTCGCCGCGACGCATCGATGATCTCGATCGATACCAGGTCCCCCTCGCCATCGTAGTCGAGGATCACCCCGGGCTTGTTCTCGTCGCTCTCCGCCACGGTGGCGCGATCCTTGAGAATGACAGTCAGCGTGTCGGTCCTCAAGTCGTAGGCAACCTTCATCCTGCAATACTCCAGCACCGGCCGAGCCGTCTCGCCTGATACACGGCGCCAGCCTATCGTGGAACAGCGAGGAGCATCGCATCAATGAGCCGCTTCTCCTCGCTGTCCTTCGGGTACAGCGCCGAGAGGGCGTTCCCCAGGCGCAGGAACTCCGGCCCGCGCCCGGTCTCGGCCTCGAGCAAGGCGCGCAGAGCATTGGAGGCCCCGGTCGCCTGGAAGAGCATCGCCGCGTGGACGCGATCCAGGGTGGTCGCGTCGCGCCGGGTCTCCGCTTCCTCCCCGCTGCCTCCCGGCTTGGCGCCGCGCCCCTTCCGGCGGCCCTTCACGGGCGGGCCCGCCGGCGGGGTTGCCAGCTCGGGGAACAGTGAGCCCTGGGCGGACCCGCGCGCCACTCTCGCGGTGGTCTCGATGCGCTCGGCAACAGCGGTCGCTCCCTCTTCCCCGAAGAGTTGGGTCGCCCGCTCCCTCACGGGAACGAGGCGAACGACCCCCTTTTCGGTCTCGATGATTCGCCCCTCCCACTGGTCGAGGTGGATGCCGAGCGGCTGGGCAAACCGCCGGACGACGTCATAGATAAGGACGAGCCCCTTCTTGCGTCCCGGCTTGCTGCCTTCCTCGTCATCGTCCGCGCCGTCGGGCTCCTCGTCGTCATCCCCGGCGTCGTCCTGACCGTTCTCGACCAGGTTCGTTCTGGACGGTCCACAGGAACAGGGCCGTCAGCCGGGCGTCCTCCTCCAGCATCCCGGCGCCGCCGTTCCCGCTGCCCGGCGAGCCCCCGCCGAGCACCCGGGCCAGCGCCGCGCGACCCACAGCCTCCCACACATAGGAGAGGTAGCCCCGACGGGCCGGCTCCCCCAGCGCCTCGGCATTGGCGCCGAGCCCGACCACCTCCCCGTCAGCCAGCTCGACTCGTGGATGCCGGCTGAACAGCTCCAGGGCAGGCCCGATGCAGGCGAAAACGAGATCCGCACCCCGGACACCCTCCTCGGTCAACCGCTCTATCCACTCCGCGACCCGTCCGGGAAGGGCCGCGAAGACGTCACCCCAGTCTCCTGACGGCGCGTCGTCGTCTCGAGGCCGGCACACGAGATGGACGCTCGCCGACAGGGCCGCCGAATCCCGAGCGCGGAGACGGGCACCCATTTCCGTAATGATCGGCCATGACGCCGTAATGACCCAGCCGCCCTGCATCATTCCGGAAAGGAGTGCCTCCCAGCCCTCCGTCGTCTTGTGGGCGAAGACCACACAGCCGACACCGTCCTCCCGCAGAACACGTCGACCTTCGCCGAACGCGTGCGACATGATGGTTTCGAAGAACTGACGGTCCTTCAGCCGACCGCCCGCGCTTTTCGTCTCGTCTTGAACTGCTTCGCGTTCCTTCGGTGTAAGGATGTTCTCGGGATCGAAGGGGGCGCGCAGGATCGGATGACCAGGCAGGACCCGTTTGAGCCACACGAAGAAGAAGTCTGACAGGTCAGCATATGGGACGGCATCGTAGTACGGCGGATCAGTAAACCAAACGCCGGCCGCCTCGCTCGACAGGGACGACTCTGCGGCATCTGCGAGGCCGAGGAGTCGGGCACCGCTGGCACGGCACCCCTGCTCGTCGAAGACCACGTCGGCGCCACCGCGCTGCGCGGAGAGCTGGGCGCGAACGCGCTCGGGCGCCAGCACGATCCCGCAGGCCGGGCAGGCGGCCTTCGCCCGGGAGACCGTGCCCCGCGGGATTTCGGAATCAGTCTTGGGCTCGAAGACCTCGAGGACTACCTCGGGCGGCTGCCCCTTCGGCCGCTCGACCCGGTATCGCAGGGCCCGCCGCCGGCTCGCCTTCTTCGAGAGCCAGAACGAGCGGACCAGGGGAATCTCCGCCCCGCACCCCGAGGACTCGCACCGGACGGTTCGGGCCCACAGGTACGCGATGGGGCGAGCGCCATCCGGATCGACCGGGTAGAACTCGGCCAGTTCCTTCTCGGCCGCGGCCTTGATCTCGGCGCCGGCCCGCCGCAGCTCCTCGGCGAGCCTGGGCCCGTGACGCGGGATTTCCTCGAGCAGCACCTTCAGGATCAGGCAGGCCACCGGGTTCAGGTCGCTGGCGAACGCCTCGCAGCCGAGCCGGAGCGCCTCGAGCGGGATCGACCCCCCGCCCGCGAAGGGGTCCACGACCAGGGGCGGCTCGTCGCCGTGAGCGGCCCTCACGAGCGCACGGCCCGCCTCCAGGTAGACGGGCTCCGCCGCCGCGTCCCAGTTCGCGAAGTCGGCGATGAACCGCAAGAGCGCCTGGCGGAGGTCCGCGTCGCCCTTGCCCTTGGGCTGTGGCAGCGGGGCCCGCAGGATGGCGCGGGCTCTGTCCTTGAACTCCTTCGGGCACTCGGGGTCCCCCGGATCCGGCAGGAGCAGCGCGAGCAGCATCGCCCGGCACGCCGCCAGTGGCCGTCGCGCCCACCAGAGATGGAGCGTCGAGGGATGCCCGTGGCGGATCGACTTCTCCCGCGCCGAGTGTCGCGAGACCTCGGCAATCGGGAAGTCCACCTCCGCCAGCCGCTTACACTGTCTCGGGATCAGTGCCGCCTCCAGCCCCTACGCTTCCGGATCCCTTGCCTGCGCCAGTTCGTCCACCATCCGCAATCGCGCCAAGTCCAGTCGCTTCGCCATCACGAGTCGTGCCCACCACGAGTCGGTCGCACCTCGGCAGCCCGGCGGGGCGTCGAAGAACTGCTGGTCTGCGAACGCTTCGAAGGCGTCCATCGCCGCCAGTTCTTTCTCGCCGAGGACAAGTCCAGCTCGGTCTTGGAGGAGGCGCCTGACCAGGAGCGGAAACGCGATGGCCGCGAGCACCAAGTGTTCCGTGGGTTCCCATGCGCTCCGCCGTCGCACGGCGACCCTTCCGCGCGCAAATTCCCCGCGAACCCCGTAAAACTCTCGCATCCACTCGTACCGCAACGACCTGCCGGCTCCGAATGTCCCCGCCGCCGACCGCCGCGTTCCACCCGCCAAGATTTGTGCAGAAGGCACCAACGTCTCCGTGAAGCATCGCGCCACGTCCTCGGCGTCAGAGTTCGCGCTGAGGATCTCCTGGAAGGCGCCAGCCATCAGGACCCACTCCGTTTGGTACCTGACCGTGTCACCGTCCGTGTTCGCACGATTGAAGGACCAGATCGCGTTTCGCCATCGGGTCCACTCGCGGGCACCCGCCGCCGTCCGATACCGGACAAGAGCCTCGACCAGCGGTCCGTCGAGCGAAACGCGCTGCACGGTCGACACATGCACAGGCTCGCTGAACGCAAGCTCATCGACGGACCGAGCGTCCACGGTGCGCCCGTCTCGGCGGCGTGAGGTAACCGCGATGGTCTCCAGGTTCTCGAATCTCTGCGCATACAGGATGAAGCAGTCGGCGTTGCAGTACGTGCCCCCTGGCATGAAGAACTCTCGAGCCGCGAGCCCGCCGAAGCACGCAAAACCTCGTCCCCGAGCATGGCGGCGGCGTAGGCGGTGGCCTGGCGGATATCCTCGTCCTCGAGCTCTGGGTAATCTGCCCGCAACTCGTCCCGCGACCCATATTGGCCGATCATCTCCAGGACGCGGCGCACCGTCAGACCGCGGATGCACGGCTGGCCGTTCATCCTTCCGGGCTCGATCGTGATCCGGTCGAAGACACGCGTCTCCATGCTCAGTTGCCTCTCCCCTACGAAGCAGTCGCTACGCCTCAACCGCGATGCGCCCCGGGACCCAACGGTGCGGAACGATCAGGTTCCATCGCGCCTGGAGCCGCCCGCCCCGCTGCCGGGGCTCGAGATAGATGCGCGACCGGGGGCGCTCCCTCGCGAGCCGATCCAGGAACTCGGCAGGCACGAACAGGCGCGAGGCCTCGCCTTCGAGGTAGAAGCCCACGACGGCGTAGAGGCGACGCTGTCCGAGTCGGTCGAGGTATCCCGCCAGCCGGTCCAGGTCGAGCGCGGGGATCCCGCCGGCGCTCTGGAAGACCTCTTCGAGGCCGCCGGCGTGACGGGGCGTTGCGAGACAGTCCACCAGCGTGCGCTCGGGCCCCGTCACCCGCAGCTTGACGCCGAGCCGCTCCCGCGTCTCGACCCCGTATCCCTCCTCCTTGCGCGTTCGGAGCGGCGCCGGGTGCAGGACGGCCCGAACTCGCCCGTCGCCGAGCCGCAGGTCCTTCCGGCGGCGGGCCGTCAGATACAGCGTGTCCCGGTAGACGCTTCTGCCGTCTGGCCCCGCGTGCAAAAGTCACGGGCCTGCGCGGCGCCATCGAGGCGCCGCCACCTCAGCCGGACGCGCTGCCACCCAGCCGCTCCACCGCATCGTGCACCACGCAGAGCGCCCGATGCATGCGCCGGATTCGCTCGTCGTCGTAGAAGATCAGCAGGATGCCCCGGTTGAAGAGCGTCAGCTCGAACGCGCCGCGCTCGTAGGCCACGTGCAGCTGCTCGTACTCGATCGGCTCCCCCGCGTCCGGCTCACCCCACTCGCCAGCGAGCGCCTCCAGGCGTTCGCGCTCGATCGCGTCGATGACGACGGGCGGGAGGGTCTCGCCGCGTAGCGTCGTGCTGGGGACCGTGGCCGCATCCGCCACGTGGTCCAGCATCGCGCGCGTGTACGTCACCTCCACAATGCGGCCGGCCACGCCCGCCGCCGGGGGTCGAGCCGCCGGCCGGGCCGACACCTGTCCCTCCGGCGTCTGGTCCCAGGGCGTCCCCTCCCAGTGATGGATGATCCCGTTGTCGCCACATGCCGGGCACTTCCACGAGATCTGTCCGGAATCGACCTCGATGACCGCCCGGATCCGCCCGACGCAGAGGCGCCGGCCCGGGCGCCGCCGGCACCTGACCGTGGTCTCCCGCAGCTCCCCGGGCGGCTGACTCGTCAAGGCCAACACGATCGCCCCGAGATGGTTGGCCAGGTTCCTCGCGGGGACCGGCATGTCCACCGGGCAGCCTTCCGCATCCAGGTAGTCCGCCATGGCCGTGATCCACGGGTTGCCTATTCGTCTCACTCGCCTACCACTCCCACAGCGCCGTGATCGGGACTGCCTGGAGGTTCGGTCCGAAGGCCACCGCCTGGCGCCCGAGGTACAGCACGAGGCCGCGATGGAATCGGCGGCCGGCCAGCTCGGCCAGCGCCTTGAGTCCGTTGAAGTCCTCGGCGGTCGCGGTCTGGGCGGATCGCACCTCGACGCCGACCACCTGGCCGTTCCGCTCGAGGACGAGGTCCACCTCGGCCCCCTTGGGCGTCCGGAAGTGAAAGAGCTGGGGGGGATCCGGGTGCCAGGACGCCTGCTTGAGCAGCTCGAGCCCGACGAAGTTCTCGAGCAGGCCGCCCCACAGGACCGGCTCGCCCAGCAGGCGCGCCTCGGTCAGCTGGAGCAGCGCCGCCGCGAGCCCCGTGTCGATGAAGGCCACCTTCGGCGCCTTGGTGACCCGGCTCCCCAGATTCGTGGCCCAGGCCGGCATCAGCCGGACGAGGAACGTCGTCTGAAGCAAGGTCATGTAGCGCTGGAGCGTGGCATACGGGAGCCCGATGCCCCGGCCGATGTCGGCGAGGTTCAGCAAGCTCGCCGTCCGTGACGCCAGGAGCGTCAGCAGATCGGGCATCGCCGTGAGCTTCTCGATCTGGGCCAGCTCTCGGACGTCCCGCTCGAGGACGGCCGTGACGTACGACGCGAACCACCGCCGGCGCCGGGCCTCGGGCCGGCTGTAGGCGTCCGGGAAGCCACCGCGGAGGATCCGGCGCGCGATCTCGGTGCGGTCCGGGGGGCCCGGCGCCTTCGGGAGGCGACCGGCGAAGGCGGCGTCCAGGAAGCCCTCGCGTCGGCCTTCGATCTCCCCCTGGGACAGCGGGTAGAGGGTGAGGAGCTCCATGCGCCCGGCAAGGGACTCCGAGACGCGGGGGACGACGAGCACGTTGGCCGACCCGGTGAGCAGGAAGCGGCCGGGCCTGCGCCGACGGTCGACGGCGACCTTGACGGCCAGCAGCAGGTCGGGCGCCCGCTGCACCTCGTCGATGACGGTCAGCTCGTCGAAGGGCGCGAGGAACCCCGTGGGGTCCCGCTGGGCCGCCGCCAGGGTGGTGGCCTCGTCCAGGGTGACGTAGCGGTCCGGCGGGACGAGCGTCTGGGCGAGCGTGGACTTCCCCGCCTGGCGCGGGCCGACGAGGAGCACCACGGGGGTGTCCCGGAGAGCCGCCGTGACCGTCTCGGTGATGTGCCGCCGCAGCATGGGTATATTCTACCCATTGAATGGGTGATTTTCACCCATCGTTTGGCGAGTGTCCACGCCGTGCCGACGCCAGGCCGCAATCGCGTCGACCGAGCTGAGCCCGCATCGCCCGCTCTGCCTCGCGCCTGTGCCCCAACTCTCAGAACACCATGTGCGCAGAAGCCGACCACACCATGAACCTCCCGTCCTGCCTGCCAGCCAGCGCCAGCACAACGGCCCTCGACTGGCCTACCGCCGGCGCGCTTGACGGCTGGGTCGTGCCTCCTCATACTGCCGACCGGCGAAAGCGTGGTCGTGGCTCGGGGAAGAGGACCGAGCGCATGGCCCATCAGCTCATCGAGCTGGTCGAGCAGTTCTGCACCTATCAACGCAAGCAGCGCGGTCGCACGGAAGGAGGCGTGAGGACCTACCGATGGAACCTGGAGCAGTTCCTCGTCTCCGTCAAGGTGCGCGAGGGGCGGTTGGCCCGGATCGCCGACCTGACGACGCCGACGACCCACTACACGCGCATCCGGCCGCCCCAGCTCAAGCGCGCCGTCGCCTTCTACGAGGCGCGGGCGGAGCGGATGCTGACGCGGTGAATCGAGTTTGAGGACGCTTCGCGATTGTCCTCAAATCGGGGAGAGAAAACGCTAGAGAAATTCGAGTGGTGGCTCCAACGGGATTCGAACCCGTGTTTCAGCCTTGAGAGGGCCGTGTCCTAGACCGGGCTAGACGATGGAGCCGCCGTAAAGAGAATGGCTGGGAGAGGAGGATTCGAACCCCCGCTACGTGGTCCAGAGCCACGCGTCCTACCGCTAGACGATCTCCCAGCGCGTGCTCATTCTAGCGGCGGGGCGCGGGCCAGTCAAGGCTGAGAGCGCTTCGCAGCGCCGGCGACCGTTTCACCCCACCCTCACCCTGCCCTCTCCCTCCCGAGGGAAGGAGCCGGCACACGGCGGCGGCCCGCTGGAGGAGCGGGAGGTGGGGGCCTGCTATAATGCCGGCGACCTCGACGGCCGTGACTGACACTCCAACGCGAGCCGACGGTCCCGATCCCCGCGCCCGCCAGGCCCGGCTCGGTGAGGGGCGCACCACCATGCACACCACGGACCTGATCATCTACGCGGTGGCCATCCTGCTGACGGGCGTCGCCTACCTGCGCGACCCGGGCTCGCCGCTCCTCGGGCTCAGGACCGCCTTCTGGCTCCTGCTCGAGATCCTGCCGCGGCTCGCCGCCGCGCTGGTCGTGGCGGGGATGCTCCAGGTCCTGATCTCGCCCGAGTGGATCGAGCGCGGCCTGGGGAAGAGCGCGGGGCACCGCGGCATCTTCATCGCGTTCGTCGCGGGGATCCTCACACCTGGGGGCCCGATGGTGAGCTTTCCGATGATGGCGGTCTTCTACCAGTCGGGCGTGCCGCTGTCGGCCCTCGTGACGTACATGACGAGCTGGTCGCTCTTCGGCTTCCAGCGGGTGATCGCCTGGGAGATGCCGTTCATGGGGCCGAAGTTCGTCCTGGCGCGCGTCCTCCCGACGCTCGCCTTCCCGATCCTGGCGGGCTACCTCGTCCGCATCCTTTACCGGGACTGAGCGCGTGGCGTTCCAGGACCTCCGCGAGTTCCTCCAGCTCCTCGACAAGCGCGGCCAGCTCCGCCGGATCGGCGTGCCGGTCACGCGCGAGCTCGAGATCACGGAGATCGCGGATCGCGCGGTCAAGGGCCCGGCGGCGCAGAACGTGGCGCTCCTCTTCGAGCGGGTCGAGGGGTTCTCCATGCCGGTCCTCATCAACACGTTCGGGACGGCCGAGCGGATGGCGTGGGGGCTCGGGGTCGAGCGGCTGGACGATCTGGGGGAGAAGGTCGCGCAGCTCCTCGACCTCCGGATGCCCGGCTCGCTCGTCGAGAAGCTGAAGAAAGGGCTCGAGCTATTCGAGCTGGCGCGCGTCGGGCCGTCGCTCGTCAAGCGCGCGCCGTGTCAGGAGGTCGTCGAGACGGCGAGCCCCACGCTGGCCGACATCCCGGCGCTCTGGTGCTGGCCGAAGGACGCGGGCTACTACATCACCTTCCCGCTCGTCATCACGCGGGACCCGGTGACGGGCCTCCGGAACGTCGGGTGCTACCGGCTCCAGGTCTACGACGAGCGGACGCTCGGGATGCACTGGCAGACGCACAAGGGCGGGGCCGAGCACGAGCGGGAGGCGCGGCGCGCGGGGCGGGAGCGGATCCCGGTCGCGATCGCGCTCGGGGCGGACCCGGCGACCCTGTACACGGGGACGGCGCCGCTCCCGCCGGCGCTCGACGAGATCCTGCTGGCCGGGTGGCTCCGCGGCAAGGGTGTCGAGCTGGTCCGCTGCGTCTCGCAGGACCTCGAGGTCCCGGCGCACGCGGAGCTCGTGCTGGAGGGGTACGTGGACCCGGCCGAGTCGCGGGTCGAGGGGCCGTTCGGCGACCACACGGGCTACTACTCGCTCGCCCACCCCTACCCGGTCTTCCACCTCACGGCCGTGACGCGCCGGCGGGAGCCGATCTACCCGACGATCGTCGTCGGGCGCCCGCCGATGGAGGACTACTGGCTCGGCAAGGCGACGGAGCGGCTGTTCCTGCCGATCATCCGGACGATCCTGCCGGAGCTCGTGGACCTGAACATGCCGGCGGAGGGCGTGTTCCACAACCTGGTGATCGTGGCCGTGCGGAAGCGCTACCCGGGCCAGGCGCGGAAGGTGATGTACGGGCTCTGGGGGCTCGGGCTCCTGATGCTCGCGAAGACCATCCTGGTGGTGGACGAGTGGGTGAACGTCCACGACCTCTCGGAGGTCGCCTGGCGCGTGACGAACAACATCGACCCGGCGCGGGACCTGGTCGTGGTGGAGGGGCCGATGGACGACCTCGACCACGCGGCGTTGTGGCACCGCTACGGGGGGAAGCTCGGGATCGACGCGACGGAGAAGCGGCCGCCGCTCGACCGCGTGGAGCAGCCGTGGCCGGAGGAGATCCGGATGACGGAGGAGGTGCGGCGGCGGGTGGCGGAGCGGTGGCGGGAGTACGGGCTGGGGT
>CAYQDR010000078.1:0-22789 GCA_964416315.1 uncultured bacterium | reverse complement strand
GACGTCCTGACGATCTCGACCCACGAGCGCGGCGACCGGCTCTTCCCGGGCACCGGCTTCGTCGAGGAGACCGGCGCCGGCCCGGGCTGCGGCTACGCCGTGAACCTGGCGCTCCAGCCCTACACGGATGACGCCGTCTACCTGGAGGCGTTCGAGGCGGTCGTGCCGCCGCTGGCCCGCGCGTTCCACCCGGACGTCGTGGTCGCGCAGCTCGGCATCGACAGCCACCGGACGGATCCGCTCACGCACCTCGCGCTGAGCGTGGAGGGCTTCGCCGAGGCCGTGCGCCGGATCCTGGCGCTGGCGCCCCGCCTGGTCGCGCTCGGCGGCGGCGGCTACGACCTCGGCAATGTGGCGCGCGCGTGGACCGTGGCCTGGGCCCTGATGAACGACGTCACGCTGTCCGAGCGGCTCCCGCAGGCGTTCGTCCAGACCGCGGCGCCGCACCTCCGGGGGCGGACGGCCCTGTGGGACCGGTTCGAGCCCTTGCCGGCGGAGGCGGTCGCGCGGGCGCGCGAGTTCGCGCAGCGCCAGGTCGCCGAGCTCCGGCGGCGGATCTTTCCGATCCTCGGCGCGGAGGGGGGGTCTGCGATTGAGGGCCGCCGGGGGGTGTGGTAGCCTGCTCGAATGATGGTCGGCCGGCTGATCAGCGTCGAGGGGATCGAGGGCGCGGGGAAGTCCACCCAGGTGGCGCGGCTCGCCGCCTGGCTGCGGGGGCGCGGCCTCCGCGTCGAGACGACAATGGAGCCGGACGGCACGCGGCTGGGCGGACGGGTCCGCCAGCTCCTCGGCGAGCTCGGCGGGCTCGATCCACTCGCGGAGTGCCTGCTCTTCGCGGCCGCCCGCGCCGAGCACGTGCGGCGCGTGCTCCGCCCCGCGCTCGACGCCGGCGCCGTGGTGATCTGCGACCGGTACGTGGACTCGACGGTCGCGTACCAGGGGTACGGCCGCGGGGTCCCGCTCGAGGTCATCGCGGGGCTGAACCGGCTGGCGACCGACGGCCTCGTCCCGGGGCTGACGATCGTCCTCGATCTCGACGTGACCGAAGGCCTGCGCCGGGCGCGCGGGCGCCCCCCCCTCTCGGCGGTCCTGCGGGGCGACCTCGATCCGGATCCCTTCGAGCGGCTCGGCCTCGAGTTCCACGAGCGGGTGCGAAAGGGCTACCGGGCGATCCACGAGCGCGAGCCGGAGCGGGTCGTGCTGCTCGATGCCGCGCAGCCCGAAGCGGCGGTGGCGGCGGCCGTGCGTCAGCTGGTGGTGGCGCGGCTCGGCCTGGGGGCGCCCGCATGAGTGAGGTCCCGGCGCCCCTCTGGGAGGCCATCGTGGGGCAGGACGCGGCCCTGGCGCTCCTGCGCCGCGCGGTGGCGACCGGTCGCGTCGCCCACGCGTACGCGTTCGTGGGTCCCGCCGGCGTGGGCCGGCGGCTAGCGGCGCTCGCCTTCGCCCAGGCGTGCCTGTGCCCCCGGCAGGGGTGCGGCGCGTGCTCGGCCTGCCGCCGCGTCGCGGCCGGGCAGCACCCAGACTGCCGGGTGACGGTCCCGACGCCACCCCGCGACAACCCGCGCGGCGCCCCGGCGCTCCGCATCGAGGACGTCCGCGAGGTCGAGCACTGGGCCGCGCTCGCCCCCCTCGAGGGGCCATGGAAGGTGTTCGTCCTCGACGACGCCGAGCGGATGACGCTCCCGACCGCGCAGGCGATCCTGAAGACGTTGGAGGAGCCCCCGCCGCGCACGCTCGTCATCCTCGTCGTCGCGAACCCCCGGGCGCTGCCGCCGACCGTGCTCTCGCGCTGTCAGGTGGTGCGGTTCCGCCCGCTCCCGGAGGCCGAGGCGAGCGCGTTCCTCGAGGCCCGCGGGGCGGACCGGGAGACGGCGCGGTTGCTGGCCCGGCTCTGCCGCGGCCAGGTCGGCCTCGCCCTCGGCGCCGACCTCGCCGGGCTCCGCGCCCGGCGCGAGGCCGCGCTGGAGCTGCTCGCGGTGCCCCGCTCGGCCCTGCCGGCGCGTCTCGACGAGGCGGGCGCCGATCGGACCACGGTCGCGGCGTGCCTGGAGACCTACTGGCTCTGGTACCGCGACGCGCTCTGCGCGGCGGCGGGCGGCGACCCCGGGCTCCTCGTGAACGCCGACCGGGCCGACGACGTCGCCGCGCTGGCGCGCCAGACCCCGGTGGCGGGGCTCGTCGCCGCGCTCCGAGGGATCAAGGAGGCGTGGCTTGCCCTCGAGGGCAACGTGACGCCGCGGCTCGTGCTGGAGTCCGTGCTGCTGGCCCTCGCGCCGCGGGCCGCGTGACGCGGGAGAGTCCGTGAACCCGGTCGAGGACGCCGTCCCGGTCGAGAGCCCGGCGGTGCCGCGGCTCGTCGGGGTGCGGCTCCGGGAGGGCGGGCGGGCGGACGACTACCGCGCCGAGGACCTCACGCTCCACGTCGGGGACTGCTGCGTGGTGGAGGTGCCGAACGGCCACGCCGTCGGCCGGGTCACGCGGCCGGCCCGGGCGGTGCCCTCGTTCAAGCGCGACCGCGTCTACCCGCGCGTGCTGCGGCTCGCGACGGCCGAGGAGATCGCCGATCACCGCCGGCGGCGCGAGCGGGAGAAGGCCGCGGTGACGACCTGCCAGCTCCGGGCCAAGGGCCACGGCCTCGGGATGAAGATCGTGGACGTCGAGCTGGGGGCGGACGGCCGGCGGGTGACCGTGCTCTTCGCCGCCGAGGGCCGGGTGGACTTCCGGGAGCTCGTCAAGGAGCTGGCCCGCGAGTTCCGGGCGCGGATCGAGATGCGGCAGATCGGCGCGCGCGACGTGACCAAGGTCCAGGACGGGATCGGCCCCTGCGGCCGCCAGCTCTGCTGCTCGAGCTGGCTCCGGGGGTTCGAGCCGATCTCGGTGAAGATGGCCAAGGCCCAGGACATGCCGCTCACGGACAGCCGCCTCCTGGGCAACTGCGGCCGCCTCAAGTGCTGCCTCCTCTACGAGTTCTCGATGTACGAGGAGCTGCGCTCGCGGCTGCCGCGCGTCGGGTCGGCCTGCCAGGCGGAGTGCGGCGGCGGCGGGTGCATGCAGGGGCGGGTGAAGTCCGTGAAGGTGCTCGCGGAGTCGGTGCTGGTGGGCTTCGCGGACGGCACCGAGGCCGAGGTGCCGCTCTCGCAGGTGACCTGGGAGGGCCGGCCGCACATTCAGCCGCTCGAGTGACCCCCGGCCCGTAGCCCGAGCGACCCGGACGCCATGGCGCGCGTCTTCTACCTCACGACGCCGATCTACTACGTCAACGCGACGCCCCACCTCGGCCACGCGTACACGACGATCATCGCCGACGCGATGGCCCGGTACCGCCGGCTCGCGGGGGACGAGGTCTGGCTCCTCACCGGGACCGACGAGCACGGGGACACGAACGCCCGGGCCGCCGCCCAGGCCGGGATCTCCCCGCAGCAGCACGTGGACCGGATGTCGGCGGTGTACCGGGAGACCTGGCAGCGGCTCGGCATCAGCCACGACGACTTCATCCGCACGACGGAGGAGCGGCACAAGGCGGTCGTCCGCCAGGTCCTCCAGGGGCTCTGGGACCGGGGCGAGATCTACTTCGGCAAGTACGGGGGGCACTACTGCTTCGGCTGCGAGCGCTTCTACACGGAGAAGGAGATCGTCGAGGGGAAGTGTCCGGACCATCGGACGCCGCTCACGTGGATCGAGGAGGAGAACTACTTCTTCAAGATGTCCAAGTACCAGGACTGGCTGGTCGCCCACATCGGAGACCACCCGGACCTGATCCGCCCGGAGCGGTACCGGAACGAGATCCTGGGATTCCTGCGGGAGCCGCTCCAGGACCTCTCCATCAGCCGGCCGCGAGCCCGGCTCGACTGGGGGATTCCGCTCCCGTTCGACGAGCGCTTCGTGACCTACGTCTGGTTCGACGCCCTTCTCAATTACGTCTCGGCCCTCGGCCCGGTCGGGAGCGCGCGCTACACGCGGTTCTGGCCCCACGTCCAGCACCTGATCGGCAAGGACATCCTGAAGCCCCACGGCGTGTACTGGCCGTGCATGCTGAAGGCGGCCGGCCTCCCCGTCTACACGCGCCTGAACGTCCACGGCTTCTGGAACCTCGCCGGCGGCAAGATGTCGAAGTCCGTCGGGAACGTCGTCGAGGCGCTGGCCCTCACGGACAAGTACGGCCACGACGCCTTCCGCTACTTCCTGATGCGGGAGATGCCGTTCGGGCTGGACGCGAGCTTCTCCGAGGAAGCCCTGGTGGCGCGGCTCAACGCGGATCTGGCGAACGACCTCGGCAACCTGGTCGCCCGCGCGACGGCCCTGATGGTCAGCTTCGCCGGCGACGAGCCATTGCAGGGAAGCGCCCTGCCTGATGACTGGGCGGTGGTCGAGCACGGGATTCCGACCACCCGCCAGCACGTGGGCGAGGCCATGGAGGAGTTCGCGTTCCACCGAGCGCTCGCCGGGATCTGGAGCTTTATTGCAATCCTGAACGGGTTCGTCGACACGAGGCAGCCCTGGGCGCTGGCGAAGACGTCCCCGGATCGCAAGCGGCTCGGGAGCGTACTGGTCACGCTGGCCGAGGCCCTCCGCTTCCTCGGGATCATCCTCGATCCGTTCATGCCTCATGCGGCGGCGAGGATCCGAGAGGCGATCGGGCATGCGAACCCACCGCGGCTCGATGACACCGACCCGGACCGATCACATGTCTTCCGAGTCCGGAGGCTCGGCGGGCTCTTCCCTCGCGTGGAGCGCACCGGGAAGCCGTCCGGGGTGGCAGCGCCCGCTGTCCCGGCGCCTGCGGCGGGACTCCCGCCGGCGCCCGTCAGCATCGAGGAGTTCGGGCGACTCGACCTCCGCGTGGCCGAGATCGTCGCGGCGGAGCCCATCCCGACGTCGAAGAAGCTCCTGAAGCTCACCGTGCGGCTCGGGGGGGAGCCCCGGACGCTCGTGGCGGGGATCGCGGAGCACTACCGGCCGGCCGATCTCGTGGGGAAGCGGGTCGTGGTCGTGGCGAACCTCGAGCCCGCGACGCTCATGGGCGTCCAGTCGCGCGGCATGGTGCTCGCCGCCTCCGAGGGGGAGCGGCTCGCGCTGCTGGCGCTGGATCGGGATGTCCCGCCGGGCGCCAAGATCACGTAGCCTTCCCGTCTGCCCGACCGGTCCGATGCCGATGTCCAGCTCCGGCGACCCCGATCGCGTGGCGTCCGGGCTCCGCCGCGACGCGGCCGAGCGCCCGGGGCCGGCCGCGGCGGGACCCGCGCCTCCCCCGCCTCCCGACCCGTTTCTCCGGCGGCGAGCCAACGTCCTCACCGACTGGGAGGCGTGGCGGGCCTTTCTCATCCGCTGGGGGATCTCGGGCGCGTCGCTGGTCGGCGGGCTCGCGGCGCTGTTCGTCTTCCGGCGCGGCGTGCCGCACGTCGCGTGGATCGTCGGCTACGTCGTGGTCCTCTGGCTCCTCGTCACCGTCCTCACCCAGGTGCGCGAGCGGCTCGAGGCGCGCGGCCGGCGCGGCGTGGTCTCGGCCGGAGAGTACACGATCCAGACGCTCTACCACGGGCTCCTGCTCTTCGTCGTGCCGGGGTATCTCGCGAGCACGACCTTCGACGCGGTCACGCTGCCCTTCTTCCTGATCCTCGCGGCCGCGGCGCTCCTCACGACGGTGGACCCCTGGTACCGCCTGGTGGTCCACCCGTACCCGTCCGTCGCGCGGGCGTTCTTCGCCTTCTCGCTCTTCGCGGGGCTGAACGTGGCGCTGCCGCTCGTCGGCGTGGCGCCGGCGTGGGCGCTCCTGGGCGCGGCGGCGCTCGCCGGGCTCGCCCTCACGCCGGTCTATCTCCGCCGCGAAGGCAGGTGGCAGAACGCCGCCGCCCGGGCCGGGCTGTCCGCCGCCGTCGCCGTGGGAGCGGCCTGGGTGCTCCTGCCGGCCATCCCGCCCGCACCGCTCCACCTCGCGCGGCCGGCCGTGGCGCGCGCCGTCCGCGACCTGGAGCCGGTCGACCCCGTCGGGTCGCGGGTGTCGGCGGCGACGCTGGCGGAGTGGGGCGGGCTGGTCGCCTACACGCCCGTGTACGCCCCGGCCGGGCTCCGGCAGCCGATCGTCCACCGCTGGCGCCACGAGGGGCGTGTCGTCACGGAGGTGCGCCTGCCGACGGCGGTCACGGGGGGCCGCGCCGCGGGCTTCCGCACCTACTCGCGGAAGACGGACTTCCCGCCGCAGCCGTACGGGCGCTGGACGGTGGACGTCGTGACGGCGTCGGGGCAGCTGATCGGGCGGCTGCGGTTCACCGTCGGCCCCTGAGGCCGTGCTCTTCGACACGCACGCGCACCTCCACGGCGACGAGTTCGCGGCGGACCGCGAGGCCGTCCTGGCGCGCGCCCGCGCGGCGGGCGTCGCGCGGATCCTCACGGTGGGGACGGACCCCGCGTCGTCGCGGGCGGCCGTGGCGCTCGCGGCGGCCCACGCCGACGTCTACGCGGCGGTCGGGATCCACCCGCACGAGGCGGCGGGGGCCGACGCCGCGGCGCTCGGTGAGATCGCAGGGCTGCTCGCGGCCCCGAAGGTCGTCGCCGTCGGCGAGGTCGGCCTCGACTACTACCGCGACCTCTCGCCCCGGGACGCGCAGCGCGCGGCGCTGCGCGCCCAGCTCGCCCTCGCGCGCGCGGCGGGGAAGCCGGTGCTGCTCCACTGCCGCGAGGCGCACGCGGACCTGCTCACCGTGCTCGAGGGCGAGGGGGTGGCGGCGGTGGGGGGCATTCTGCACTGCTTCTCGGGGGACCTGGACGCGGCGCGGCGCGGCCTCCGACTCGGGCTCCTGATCTCGATCGCCGGACCCGCGACCTATCCGAACGCGCGCCGCCTGGCCGAGGTGGTGCGCGCGCTCGGCCCCGGGCCGCTCGTGCTCGAGACCGACTGCCCCTACCTGCCCCCCCAGCCGTGGCGCGGGCAGCGGAACGAGCCGGCCTACCTCGCCGCGACCGCGGCGCGCGTCGCCGAGCTCTGCGGGGTGCCGGTCGAGGCCGTCGCCGCGCGCACGACGCGGAACGCCTGCGCCCGCCTGGGCGTCCCGGTGCCCGAGGGTCTCAGATGACCAGCTTCTGGCGGCGGGAGCTCCGGCGGGCGCTCGGCGGCGCGCTCAACGTGGCCATGGCCCGGCTCCTGAACCTCGGGCGGCGGGGCGGCGCCCCGGCGCTGCTCGACCTCGAGACGTATCGGACGCTGGCCGCGCCGAGTGCCCTGGACACGGCGCGACTCCTCGCGGGGCGCGCCAACCCGGAGCGGGCGGCCCTGCTGGAGAGCGTGCTCCGGGCGCGCGGCGCGCCGCTGACGCGCGTGCCGTACCGGACGGTGGAGGGCGCCGGCGTCAACCTGTTCGTCGAGGCGGGCGCCGGCCCGCGAGTGCTCCTGCTCGCGGCACACCACGACGCGGTCCCCGGGAGCCCCGGCGCCAACGACAACGCGGCCGGGGTCGGGATCCTGCTCGCGCTCTGGGCGCGGCTCGCCGCCGACCCGCCGCGGCGGCTCCGCGTCCGGTTCGGCTTCTTCGGCGACGAAGAGCGCGGGATGCTCGGCTCCCGCGTCTACGCGCGCACGGCCGCGCTGGGGGAGCTGGTCGGGGTCGTGAGCCTCGAGCTCTGCGGGATCGGCGACACCCTCGCGCTCTGGGACGTGACGCCGAGCCTCGCGGAGAGTGCGCTCGTCGGGGCGTGGGTGGCGGCGGTGGAGGCGCTGGGCTACCGGCGCGACGAGACCTACCACCTGTCCGAGCCGGTCCCGTTCTTCGGGAGCGACCACCGGCCGTTCGCCGATCGCGGGGTGCCCGCGGTGGGGCTGACGGCCGTCCCCCGGGCCGCGACCGAGGCCCTGCGCGCGTTCGTCTACAGCGGGGTCCGCGGCGTGCTCACGCCACCCGCGCGGCGGCCGCCCCCGTTCGCGACCTACCACACGGCGGCCGACCGGCCCGAGACGCTCGAGCCTCAGGCCCTCGGCCGCGTGGAGGCGGCCCTGCTGGGGCTCTGCCGCGCGCTGGACGGGGGCTGAGCCTCTCCCGGACGGCGCCGCGGAGACGCGCGGCACCCCTCCCCCCCCGAGGGGTGGGAGGGGACGGGGGTGTGGGGGGACCCGACTGAGCGCCGCGCTCAGGGGGCCGACGGTCCGGGGGCGAGCCGGACGAGCAGCCGGCGGCTCTCCGGGACGTCCGCGCGCGTAACCAGGATCCGCACCTCGGCCTGGTCGCCGACCGTGAACGGGTGGACCGAGGGCGCCACGTGCGTGCGCAGGAGGACCCGGATCCCGTACGCCTCGAGGAGGCTCCGGACGACGAGCGCCTCGGCCTGATCGCGGGCGCGCGTCACCTCCTCGAACGGCCCCTCGTCGGGCGGCTCGGGCGGCGGGCGCCGGAAGGGGATGACGCGGCCAGCCATGGCCCCATGCTACCAGGGGGCCGGTGGGGGCGCTACTCGGCGACGGGCGCGACCCCGTCGCGGTGGCGGCGGGCGAGGGCCTGGTAGCCCGCCGGGTTCACCCGGACCCAGCGCTCCGCGGCGGTCCCGGCCAGCGGCCGCTTGACCTCGGCCGGCACCCCGGCGACGAGCACCCCCTCCGGCACGATCATCCCCGGCGCCACGACCGCGCCCGCGGCGACGAGGCTGCGCGGGCCGATCCGCGCCCCGTCGAGGACCACGGCGCCGTTCCCGACCAGGCACTCGGGCTCGAGCGTCGCCGCGTGGATCACGCAGCCGTGGCCCACGGTGGCGCCGGGGCCGATCTCGGCGCCACCGGCTGGTGTCGTGTGGACGACCGCGTTGTCCTGAACGTTGGCGCCCGCACGGACGACGATCGGCTGGAAATCTCCGCGGAGGACGGCACCGTACCAGACCGACGCGCCGGCCTCGACCGTCACGTCCCCGATGAGCGTGGCCGTCGGGGCGACGAAGGCGTCGGGGTCGACGCGGGGGCGGCGGCCTTCGAAGCTGTAGAGGGGCATCGCGGTCCTCCGGTTCAGGAGCGGGGTTCGAGGTCGCGCCAGGCGGGGACCCCGCCGAGCGCGGTCGCGGTCCGGACGGCCCGCACCACGGCCTCGGCGACGCAGTCGGCCGCCACGAGCGCGAGGAGGTCGAAGGGGACGGTCGTCGCGCTCCCCGTCGAGAGACAAAAGAGCGCGTCGCCGTCCACGGTCGTGTGCGGGGGCGAGAGCGTCCGGGCCAGACCCAGGTGCGCGAGGCCGGCCAGGCGCGTGGCCTCGATCTTTCCGAGGCGCGCGTCGGTCGCGACGAGGCCGATCGTCGTGTGGGTGCCGCGGAAGCTCGGCGGCGGCGCGCCTTCGCGCAGCGCCTGCGCCGCGTCCACCAGACGGCGTCCATCCGGGGCGTCGCGCGTGCCCGCGAGGAGGGCCCCGGTCGCGGGGTCGCGGACGTCGCCGAGCGCGTTGACGGCGACGAGCGCCCCGACGGTGGCGGCGCCGGCGCGCCGGCTCGCCGTGCCGAGGCCGCCCTTCATCGCCCGGCCCAGGCCGAAGAGCTTCCCCACCGTGGCGCCGGTGCCGGCGCCGACCGAGCCCTCCTCGACCGGCCCCGCCGTGGCCGCCGCGGCCGCGCGCCGGCCCATCGCGTGGTCGGGACGGGCGCGCGGATCGCCGAGCGCGAGGTCGTAGAGGATCGCGCCGGCGACGAGCGGCACGGCCCCGGCCGGCGTGGGGAAGCCGATCCCCTGTGCCTCGAGGTGGGCCATGACGCCGAAGACGGCCTCCAGCCCGAAGGCGCTGCCGCCCGCGAGCACGACGGCGTGGAGGTGCTCGCCGAGGTGCCGGGGATCGAGGAGGTCGAGGCCCGCCACGCCGGAGGCCCAACCGCGGATCTCGACGCCGGCCACGGCGCCGCCGGGGCAGAGGACGGCGGTGCAGCCCGTGAGGCCGACCGCGTCGGAGGCGTGGCCGACGAGGAGCCCCGGGACGTCCGTGAGGCCCGTCACCGTGCCGAGGTGGCGGCGCGCGGGGCGCGCGGCAGCCGGCTGACCTCCTCGCCGGGCACGCGCCCGAGGGCGACCTCGCCCGCGATCTCGAGGCTCCGCTCGACGAGCGCGCGCAGGAACGGGATCCGGCGGGCCGGCCGCTCGACGTCCGCGAGCGTGAGGGCGACGGCCACGGCGAGCCGGGCCTCGGCCTCGTGCCCGATCTCGGCGAGGACCCACGCCTCCTCCTCGAGCCGCCGCTGCCAGTGCCGGCGCGTCTCGCCTGTGAACTCCCGGTCGATGACGCGGTCCACGAGCGCCCCGAGCCGCTCCGCCTTGATCTGGTCGCTGACGACGAGGCGGCTCTCCTTCGCCTGGAGCCGCTCGAGCGCCTCCGTCTGGACGGACGCGGGGTCCAGGAACCAGCCGCCCAGCTCGGGCAGCGCGAGGAGCTCGGCCGAGCGCTCGAGCGCGGTGGGGTCCGCCGCGACCGTCTCGCGCCCGAACCGGCCGTAGATCGGCGGGTCGCCGGGCTCGGCGGCGGGCAGGGCGAGGAGCCAGCGCGCGAGGTCGGCGGGCAGCGGGGTGCCGCTCGCCGCGTGGCGGGCGGTCGCCTCGACGAGCAGCGCCGCGGCCCAAGCCGGCGGCAGCGGCGCCCAGGGGAACGCGCTCTCCGCGCGGAGCGCCTGGAGGCGCGCGTCGAGCCGCTTCTTCGCGATCGGCCCGCCGGCGAACTCCAGCACCCCACCGGTCTCGTTGAGGATGGCGGACAGGAGCGTCCGCTCGCCGGCGCGGCTTTCGAGGACGAGCCAGAGCCCGCGGGAGCCCGTGCCGTCGATCGCCGAAGCCCACGCCTGGCGCGGCTCGGGCGGCGCCGGCGCCGGGCGCGCCGCGGCGGGCGGCGGCGGCGGGGTGACGCCCGCCTGGCGGAGGCGGTAGAGCGCGCGGCGGACGGCGGTGCGGACGGCCTTCGGAGGCGCGCCCGCCTCCGCAGCGGCCAGCGCGGCGGCGGCCTCCGGGAGCGGCAGCGTCCCCAGCGCCTGGGCGGCCGCCGCCGCCCACTCGGGCCGACCCCGGAGGCAGCGGCGGAGGATCGGGACGGCGGCGAGCCGGTACTGGCGGGCGAGGAGCCTCAGCGCGTCGGGAAGCTCGGCGGCGGGGATCGTCGCCAGGGCCGTCGCGACGGCCTCGTCCCCCGGCTCGCCGCCGACGAGCGCCTCGAGGGCGGCGACTACCATGCGGGGACGGTCTGGTTGCAGCGCTGGCTTGTGCCGGGCCGAGGACGCCGGGATGCGACGGTCATCGGCACGGCACTACCATTCGGTGAGGAGACGGAGGGTGGGCCGGAAGGCGGGCGGCGAGTCGGTCGGGCGGAGGTAGACGCGCTTCATGTAGCTCAGGGCGCTCGCGTACACCTCGAACCCGGCGGCGAGCGCCGCGAAGAGCCGCGCCTGGGGGCGGAGCGCCGACCGCTCGAAGTCCGCGACGACCCCGTAGGCGCGCTTGCCCTCCCGGACGTAGAAGCGGGTGCTCGCGCGGCGCTCGACGTGCTCGCAGAAGATCCCGGTCATGAAGAGCGTGTAGTCGCCGATGTGCTGCCGCACCTCGCGCTCCCGGAAGGGGTCGAAGCGCGGGTCGTCGAACGTCCAGGCACGCTCGATCTCGAGCAGCATCTCCACGACGGTTTCGAGCGGCTGCCCGGTCGCGTCGCGGAGGGCATAGAGCTGGTCAGTGCGGGCGAAGCGCGCCAGGAGCGCCGCGAGGTAGTCGGCGACGGGCTCGCCGGAGAGCCACAGGTCGCCCAGGCTCCGACGCACCAGGCGGTCGAAGAACCGCTTGAGGCTCGGGACCGAGGCGGCCTCGGGCTCGCTCGCCATGCCGTCGGGCGCCATGATACCGCAGGAGCCGGGGCGCCACCAGGGCGCCGCGGCCAGGGCGAATTTCTTTGGGGGCGCCGGAGGCGCGACGCTAGAATCCGGGTGGAGGAGGTGTGTGATGGCGATCCAGGAGGAGCTGAAGCCGCAGACAGCCGAAGAGGAGCTCAACGAGCTCTACGAGGAGGAGCCCCGGCGGCGGTCGTGGGCCGCCATCACGAGCGTCGTGCTCGCGCTCGTGGTGATCTTCATCGGCTACCAGTGGAACCAGGCCGCCGGGCGTGAGCAGGTCCTCGCCTCGCAGCTCCACGCGCTCCGCGCCGACGGCGAGATGCTGCGCCTGCGCGCCGAGGAGGCGCAGCGCCAGGTCGAAGGGCTTCAGAAGCGCCTCGCGGCCGTGACCGCGGAGAAGGAGACGCTCGGGGAGCGCATCGCCGCGCTCGAGAAGGCGCAGGGGCGCGCGGCGGCGGCCCGTGAGCGGGCGAGCGGCGGCGCGCGCGACCGGACGCGCGAGCGCGCCACCCCCGTCGTCCAGAAGAAGAGCCGGTAGCCCGCCGGGCGCGCGGGCGGCGGCCCGCGGCTAGCGGGTGCCGGCCAGGGCAGCGTCGAGCGCCGCCAGGAGCCGCGCGTTCTGCGCGGCCGTCCCGACGCTGATCCGCAGGTGCTCGGGGAGGCCGACGTGGCCGCCGTCCCGCACGAGGACCCCGCGCGCACGCATCACCCCGACGACCGGCCCCGAGGGCCGGCCGAGCCGCACGACCAGGAAGTTCGCGTCGGTCGGGACGTACGCGAGGCCCCGCGCCGCTAGCGCCGCGTAGAGCGCGCGCTTCTCCGTCCAGACCACCCGGCGGGTCGCCTCGCGATGCGCCGTGTCGCGCAGCGCGGCGGCGGCCCCGGCCTGGGCGAGGCGGTTCACGTTGAACGGCTCGCGGGCGCGGCCGAGCGTTTCGATCACAGGCGCGGCCGCGATCGCGTACCCCACCCGGAGCCCGGCGAGCCCCGCGATCTTCGAGAACGTCCGCAGGAGCACGAGCCCCTCCGGCCGCGCGCGGAGGGCGGCGAGCCCGTCGGCCACCGCCGCCGGGTCCTCGACGAAGTCGATGTACGCCTCGTCGAGGAGGATCATGACGTCGGCCGGGCAGCGGGCGAGGAAGCGGTCCCAGGCGGCACGGCCCAGCGCGGGCCCGGTCGGGTTGTGGGGGCTGGACAGGCAGACGAGCTTCGTCCGGGGGCCGAGACGCTCCAGCACGTCGTCGAGGTCGATGCGGTAGTCGCGGAGCGGGCTCGGGACGACGGTGGCCCCCGCGAGGAGCGCCGTCGTCGCGTACGGCTCGAAGGCGGGCTGGGGGATCACGACCTCGTCCCCCGGCTCGAGCAGCGCGTGGCCGAGCAGCGTGATGATCTCGTCGCCGCCGTTGCCGAAGAGGAGCTGAGCCGGGGTGACACCGAGGGCCTCGGCGACGGCGTGGGCGAGGGCGGGCGCGCCGGCATCGGGGTAGAGGTGGACGCGGCTCGCCTCGGCGCGGATCGCCTCCACGGCGAGCGGCGAGGGGCCGATCGGGTTCTCGTTGGCGGAGAGCCGGAGGACGGGCTGGCCCAGGCTCGCCTCGAGGGCGTCGAGCGGCGGCGGCGCCACGTACGGCGTGATGCGGGCGAGGCTCGCGCGCCACCGCGGCGGCATGGCGGTCGGAGTGTACGGGCCGCCTGCGCGGACTGTCAAGGCGAGGCGACCCGCGGCCCCGGCGGTTGCGGTACCATCGGAGCGATGTCCCTCCCACCCATCGAGGTGCGCGACCTCTCCAAACGCTGGGTGACGCGCGACGGAAGCGTACCGGCCCTCGAGGGGATCTCGCTCACCGTCGCCGCGCACGAGTTCCTGACGGTGCTCGGGCCCTCGGGGTGCGGGAAGTCCACGCTGCTCTCGATCATCGGCGGGCTCGTCCGGCCCGACGCGGGCGAGGTCCGGATCGGGGGCGAGCCGACCGACGGCCCCGATCCCCGGAAGGTCGCCATGGTCTTCCAGGACCCGGGGCTCTTCCCCTGGCGCACGGCCCTCGAGAACGTCGAGTTCGGTCTCGAGCTCCAGGGGGTGTCCGCGGCGCGCCGGCGCGAGATCGCCCGGGGCCTGCTGGGGCCCGTGGGGCTCCGCGGCTTCGAGAAGCGTTACCCGCGCGAGCTCTCGGGCGGGATGAAGCAGCGCGTCGCCATCGCCCGCGCGCTCGCCCTGGACTCGCCGATCCTGCTCATGGACGAGCCGTTCGGCGCCCTCGACGAGCAGACGCGCCTCCTGATGGGCGAGTGGCTGCTCGGGATCTGGACGGCGACGCGGAAGACGGTCGTCTTCGTCACCCATAGCCTCCAGGAAGCGATCGTGCTCTCCCAGCGGATCGTGGTCATGACCGCGCGCCCGGGCCGCATCAAGGCGAGCTTCGAGGTCGGGCTCCCGTCGCCGCGGGATCTGGCGAGCGCCGAGGCGACGGTGCTCCGGGGGCGGCTCTGGGCGGAGATCCGCGAGGAGTCTCGGCGGGCCTTCGAGGTCGAGCCGTGAGGGTCCTGGCCTGGCGGGCGGCGGTCCTGGTCGGCCTGCTCGGGGCGTGGGAGCTCTGGGCGGGCCGCCAGGACCCGCTCCTCTACATCCCGCCCTCGAAGATCGTGCCGGCGCTCGGCCGGCTGCTCGCGCTCGAGACCTACCCGAGCCTGCCCGAGCACCTCGGGCTCACGGTCGTGGAGGTCCTGGTCGCGTACGGGCTCGCGGTGGCGCTCGGGCTCGGGCTCGGGTTCCTGCTCGGGCTCCCCCGTCACCTGGGCGAGATCTACGAGCCGATCCTCTCCGGGCTCTACGCGATCCCGAGCGTCGTCTGGTACCCCTCGCTCATGCTCTTCTTCGGGCTCGGGCCCGCCTCGAAGATCGCCTTCGGGTTCCTGCTGGGCTTCTTCCCGGTCGTCCTCGCGGTGCTCGCCGGGATCCGCTCCGTGGACCGGCACCTCCTGACCGTGGCGCGCGCCCTCGGGGCGGGCCCGGGGGCGTGCTTCGTGAAGGTGGTCCTCCCGGGCATGACGGCGACGCTGCTCGCCGGGCTCCGGGCCGGGCTCGCCCTCACCCTGGTCGGCGTCCTCGTCGGGGAAGTCCTGGGGGCGCGGGCAGGGCTCGGCTACCTCATCAACTACGCCTACGGCCTCCTGCGGACGGCGGACTATGCGGCACTGGCCGCGCTGGCGCTCGTCCTCGTCGTCCTGATCGACGGCGCGGCGGCGGTGGTCGAGGCGCGCGCCCGCCGCTGGACGGGCTAGCATGAGCCCGGGCACCCGGCGGCTGGCGCAGCTCGGCTCGCTCGCGGCCCTCGCGGGCCTCTGGGAGACCGCGGTGCGCCTCGACTGGGTCGACTCGCTCTTCGTCGCGGCGCCCTCGGCGGTCGCCCGGGCGATCCTGCTGATCGCGCCCGAGGCCGGGCGGCTGCTCGGCGAGACGCTCGGCAAGACCGTCCTCGCGTACGCCCTCTCCGTGGGGCTCGGCATCGGGCTCGGCCTGGTCATCGGTGCCGTCCGCCACCTCTACGACGTGCTGAACCCGTTCCTGGTGGCGCTCTACGCGCTGCCGAAGATCCTGGTCCTCCCGTGGATCCTCCTGATCTTCGGGCTCGGCACGCCGCCCGCCGTCGTCTACGGCACGCTGCACGGGTTCTTCCCGATCTGTCTCCTGGTCATCGGCGGCGTGCGCGACATCGACCGCATACCGGTCCTCGTCGCGCGCTCGATGGGGGCGACCACGTGGCAGGTCTACTGGAAGGTGATCCTCCCCGCCGTGCTCCCGGCGGTCCTCGCGGGAATGCGGCTCGGGATCATTTTCTGCCTGCTCGGCGTGCTGGTCGTCGAGATGTTCGGCGGGATCCGCGGGACGGGGTTCCTCCTCACGACCCTGGCCAACGCCTTCCAGCCCGCGGAGCTGTTCGCCGCGACGGCGCTGGTCTCCTTCCTCTCGGTCGCCGTCGTCCTCGCGCTCGAGGGCCTGAACCGGCGCCTCAGCCACTGGCGCTGATGATTCTCGGAGGGGGGCTTCGCCCCCCTTGTTCGGGTCACCCCCGCGCGCCGAGCCCGAGAAAGGCTCGACGGGCGGCACCCTCGAGGGGGGCCGGCGGCGCTCCCGGCAAAGCCGGGCCGTTCGCCTGTCCATCTCGGCCGGGACGCGCTCGGCCTGCGGCCTCGCGGGGCGTCCCGGCCTTAACTCGGCGGCGAGCGGATCGCGCCTGCCTCCCCCCAAGAACCTGGAGAACCGCGCCTAGACCCGGACCGGGGTGAAGTCCGCCGTGTAGAGGTCCTGGGTCGCGACCCGTCGAGGCTGGGCCTTGAGCTCGACCATCGTCGTCTGCATCGCGTCGATGGCCTCGACATTGATGGCGCCGTCCTTCGACAGGAGCGGGCCCGAGATCTGGTGGGCGCGCAGGATCGCCTCCTCGGGCCACTTGAGGGTCTTCGCGGCGATGGCGGCGGCGTCTTTGGGCGACTCCAGCATCAAGCGGGAGCCCTGGAAGAACCCCTTGAGCGCGCGGCTGATCGTGTCCCGGTTCCCCTTGATGTACTCGTCGCTGCAGTAGCCCGCCTGGCTGATCCATTTCGGGGTGACCCGGTCCAGCCGGAGGAGGATCTTGGATTTGCCCTGCAGCTCCGTCACCGCGCCCCCGTCCCCCCAGACGTAGGCGTGGATCTCGCCGCGGGTGAGCGCCGCGAGCTGGGCGTCGAGCCCGCCCAGGCCGACGATCTTGACGTCGCGCTCGGGGTCCCACCCCTGCTGCCGGGCGAGCAACACGGCGAAGACCCAGGTGGTGGCGCCGACGCGGGTCACGCCGATGGATTTCCCCTTGAGGTCCGCGAGCGCGCCGATGCCCGGGGCGACGTTGAAGGTGAAGTGGTTCCCGTCCACCGTCGTCGCGACGAACCGGATGGGCGCGGGCGGGTCCCCGGCCCGGAAGACCGGGACGTCGGTGGCCCCGCTGACGCCGATGTGGGCCTGGCCCGCCAGGATGGCCTTCACGAGGTCGGGCCCGCCGCGGAACGGCTGGAACTCCGCGTTCACGCCCTGGGCCTTGAAGTAGCCCTTCTCGAGCCCGACGAGGATCGGCGACACGAGGGAGTAGTCGCCGAGGACCGCCGTGCCGATCCTGACGGTCGGCATCTGCGCGTACGCGGGCCGCACGGCGGCGGCGCCGGTCGCGGCAACGAGACCGCCGGCCGTGACGCGGAAGAACTGGCGTCGGGTGGTCAGCATGGCACGGGCTCCTTTCGTGCGGGTCCTGGCGGTGGCGTGCCGCCTCGCGGCACGCGGGAGGATCATACCGGGCCCCCCCGGGGCTGTCAATCGCCGCGCCCCGCGCGGGGCCGCGCGTTTGACACCCCCTACCCTGCATGCTAGCGTCAACCTCACCATGGTGGAAAAGCTGGCGCGTCGCTTGCGTCGCGCGGAGCAGGACCTCCAGCGGCGCTTTGCCGGGCCCGACGCGGAGTGGGCCGACCGCCGGCGCCGACTGCGGCTGGACCTCCTCCGCGAGCAGCTCACGGCGGCGCACGAGCGGCTGAAGAGCCGGCACGCCGACGGCGCCTCGGGCGAGGAGAGCGTGCGGAGCCACGCGGCCTTCATGGACCGCTTCCTCCGCGTGCTCTTCCGGCTCGCGGACGCGGAGGCGCACGCGGCGGGGCACGCGCGGACGCCGCTCGTCCTCGTGGCGCTCGGCGGCTACGGGCGCGGCGAGCTCCACCCGTCCTCCGACGTGGACCTCATGCTCATCCAGGATGGCGAGGTGACGCCGTACGTGCGGCGGATGGCGCAGGAGATCCTCTACACGCTGTGGGACCTCGGCGTGCGGGTCGGTCACGCCTGCCGCTCGCTCGACGACTGCCTCGCGCAGGCGCGCACCGACTTCCCGAGCCGCACCTCGATGCAGACCGCCCGGGTCCTCGCGGGCGACCGGCGCCTGTTCCGGACGCTCCAGCGGACGCTGCGCCGGGAGGTCTACCGGAAGGATTATGGCGAGTTCCTCCGCCAGACGCTGGCGGAGCGCGACGAGCGCTACCGCAAGCACGGGGGATCGGTCTATGTCCAGGAGCCGAACGTCAAGGAGTCGGCGGGCGGGCTCCGGGACGTCCACACGGCGCTCTGGCTCGCCTTCACGAAATTCGGGGCGCGCACGCTCCGGGAGCTCGAGGACAGGGGCCTGCTCACGCCGAAGGAGCGCGCGGGGACGGACGAGGCGCTGACGTTCCTCTGGCGGGTGCGGAACGAGCTCCACTTCCTCTCGGGCACCAAGCAGGACGTCCTCGCGCGGCCGCTCCAGGCGCAGATCGCCAAGAACTTCGGCTACGCGGACGACGAGGTGCGGCTCGGGGTCGAGAAGTTCATGCGCGACTACTACCGGCACGCCCGCACGATCCACCGGATCTCGGCGCGCCTGATCGCCCGCTGCCAGGAAGGGCTCGCGCGGCGGGGGTCCGTCGGGCGCCGGGTGCGGCGGGCGGCGCTCGCGGACGGCCTGGTCGTGCACGACGGCCGGCTTCACCTCGCCGAGCCCGGGGTGCTCCGGAAGGACCCGGCCCGGATCCTGCGGGTGTTCTGGCACGCGCAGCAGCTCGGGTCCGAGCTGGATGTCGCGCTCGAGCGGGCGGTGGAGGAGGCGGCGCCGCTCCTCGAGGAGGAGGTCTGGCGGGCGTCGCCGGAGCTGCGCCAGATCTTCCTCGGGATCCTGGGCGCATGGGGGCGGGTCGCCGCGACGCTCCGGCGGATGCACGACACGGGCGTCCTCGGGGCCTACCTTCCGGAGTTCGGCGCGCTCACGTGCCTCGTCCAGTACGACCACTACCACCGCTACACGGTGGACCAGCACTCGCTCCTGGCCGTCGAGGTGCTCGAGGGCCTGGCGCCCGGCCAGGGGGCGGACTCGGACGAGCTCGCGCAGCTCATCGCGGAGCTGGAGCGGCCGGAGCTTCTCGTGATGGGCGTGCTGCTGCACGACGTCGGCAAGGCGCTCGGCCACGGCCACGTCCGGAAGGGCATCCCGCTCAGCCGCGCGGTGACGCGCCGGCTCAACCTCGACGCCGACGACGCGGCGGCGGTGGAGTTCCTGGTCGAGCATCACCTCCTCTTCTCGCACGTGGCCGAGCGCCGGGACATCGACGACCCGAAGACCGTGGAGCAGTTCGCGGCGGCGGTCCGGTATCCGGCGTGGCTCACGATGCTCTATCTGCTCACCTGCGCCGACATCCGGGCGGTGGGCCCGGGGCTGTGGAACCCCTGGCGGGGCGCCCTCCTCCGGGACCTGTTCGTCCGCACGCGGACGCGCCTGGCCGGCCAGCGCCCGAAGGCGCCGCGCCGTGCCGCGGTCGCCCACCGCATCGTGCAGGCCCTGGCCGACCCGACGTACGCCCCCGCCGCGGCCGCGCACCTGGCGGGGATGTCGGACCGCTACGTTCGGTCGACCTCGCCGCAGCGGATGGCCGCCCACCTCCGCTTGATCGACCGCCTGCGCGACGAGGCGGTGGCCACGGAGCTCTTCCACTACCCCGACCTCGGCGCCTCGGACGTGGTCGTCGTCACGCGGGACGTGCCGGGGCTCTTCGCCGTGATCGCGGGGACGCTCGCCGCGCACGAGGTCAACATCCTGTCGGCCCAGATCGAGACCCGCGGCGACGGGATCGCGGTGGACACCTTCCACGTCAACGACGCCGGCGGGGAGGGGATCCTGGACGAGAGCCGCTGGGAGGCGCTGACGGGAGACCTCCGGCGCACCATCACGGGCGAGCGCTCCGTCGAGGAGCTCTTCCACGCCCGGCGGCCGCGGCGCGTGGGCCCGACGGTCGAGCGCTCCGTCCGCGTGACCGTGGACAACTCACTTTCCGACACGCACACGGTGGTCGAGGTGAAGGCCCCGGACCGGCTGGGCCTCCTCTACCTCATCACGCGCGCCCTCGCCGGGGCGGGGCTCGACATCGCGACCGCCAAGATCGCCACCGACCTCGACCAGGCGCTCGACGCCTTCTACGTGACCGACGCGGCGGGCCGGAAGCTCGACGACCCGGTGCGGATCGCGCACCTGCGCGCGGCCATCCCGGCTGCCCTCGGGAGCGGGGACGCTCTCTCCTCGGAGGGGGGCTCCGCCCCCCGCTCTTTCGGGGGGCCGACCCTCCCCCCGGGGCTGCGCGGGCCAAGCCCGCGCCCGGAGCGCGTCTAGGTGCTGGGACGGTACAAGGAGCACGTCGCGCGGGTGTCGGATCCGGTCGCCCGCGCGCTCCTCGGGGCGCGGCTCCGCCCGAACCAGCTCACCGTGCTGGGGCTCTTCTGCTCCGGGCTGGCGGCCGCGGCGTTCGTCGCGGACTACCAGCGACTGGGGGGCCTCCTCCTCGCCCTGGCCGGGGCGCTGGACATCCTCGACGGCTCGCTCGCCCGCGTCTCGGGCCAGGTCTCGCCCTTCGGCGCATTCCTCGACTCCGTGCTGGATCGCTACTCGGACCTCCTGGTGCTCGCGGGCCTGGTCGTCCTCTTCATGGGCAAGTCCCGGGTCTGGGACGTCGTCGGCGCGCTCGCCGCGCTGATCGGGACCGTCATGGTGAGCTACACGCGGGCGCGCGCCGAGTCGGTGGGGGTCCAGTGTCGGGTCGGGTTCATGGAGCGGGGGGAGCGGCTGCTCGCGCTGATCGTGGGGGCCCTCCTCGATCTCCTGGCGCCCGCGGTCTGGGTCGTGGCCGTCGGGGCGAACGTCACCGCGATCCACCGGATCGCGCACACCTGGCGCGCCACGCGCCGGGTCTTTCGGTGAGCAAAGTCGGCTGATTACAGAGGCCTAAGCCCGGTCTTGAGAGATGCGGCGTCGGCATGTTGCTTGATCACTATCCCTCTCGGTCGCTCAAATGAGGTCGCGAGGTGTCGATTTTAGAGACCCCGTACCAGGAACTGGCGCAGGAGGCCAGCCGAGATTTGAAGGGCGATGGCGTTTCTGCGCTTCTGAAGCAGGTGGTGCAACTCGCGCTACGGTTTCTGACAAAGGAGTGCGATCGGCTGAAGCTCAAGTCGTCTGTCCCGGGCAAGGAGTATTTCTCCTTCCGGGTAAAGGGCAAGAAGAACAAATTCTCTCGCCCGATCAATAGCAAGCTGTTTGATCCTGGCACGGCTGTCAAGCTGATAGATCGCCTTGTAAGCGCGGAACTGGCAGGGGTAAGCCAGGCGCAGAGGGGCCGGGCTCTCTATTCGGCCGCCATGTCGTACTGTTGTGCGACGGACCTGCTGAAAAGCGACGATCGCAAGACGCCCGCCACTTTCTTTGAGATCTTCGTTGGTCACCTAGCTTCGAGAGCATTCAATATCAATCCGCACAAGAAAATTGACGTCCTCGCCCTGGCGCCTGGCTATTCTCTGCCGACCGATTTCGTGTTCGATCTCGGTCCGGCAAAGAGTCGGATTCACCTTCCTGTCAAGATATCCACGCGTGAGCGTATCATTCAGGTGTGGGCACATCAGCGGGTTCTGGATGGCGTTTATGGGATCAACCGCTTTAGGGGAATCTTGGTTTGTTTGACCGAAACGAACATGGTCAGGAAAGACCTTTCGGTGCTTGAGGTTTGCCTGCCGGAACAGTGGGCGATTTATCAGATGTTCATTTCGCAGCTCTACCGGATCTACTACTTTGATCTGCCGGTTAAGTACGCTCCCCTTGCGAAGCGCTACCCTATTCATTCAGGTCAACAACTTTTCCGCGTTCTTTGACGAGTGTGCGCAGCTCGCGGTCGGGCCGTAGGTTGAGATGGTGGTCCAAACCACCGCGTTCTGCCGTTGGACTTACGGAAGACTACGAAGTAGGAATGGTTTTTCCTTGCGTGGACCTGTTTCAGGACGCGACTAACACCGGGCTTGTTGCTTCGGACGAGGACAAATAGATCTTCGACAACGAAGCCCTTTTGAACGAAGTCGTTGATGATCTCGACGTGGGTCAAACGCTGCTGATTGGCACAAACTTCATCGGCGCATTTGACGATGAAGATGCCCTCGTCTCGAAGGACCCGGTGAGCTTCGGGTGCAGTCTCGAAGTACAGGTCCAGGACGGCTTCGTGGTACTTTCTGGCAGAGGCGTTGGCGGGGGAGTTGTTCCGATAGTACTGTTCGTAGTTTTGGTGATTGACGTGCGCGGTACCGCCGGGCGTATGCATATAGGGTGGATCGAATACGATGCAGTTGATCGTGGCATTCTCGTAGGGTAGCTTCCTGCAGTCGACTCCGGTGGTTATGTCGGTCGCGCGGAGGCGGTAAAGGCCGCGTGGAATGCCTTTCCAGAATACGCCTTTTCCATAGGTGACGTCGGCGACGACGCTTCGGGGGGCTACGTAAAGTGAAAGGATCCTGGGGAAAAGCTCATCGCTTGAGCCTTGATAGGCAGAGAAGACCAATTGATTTGTTGGCACACCCGCGGGCGACCTCCGGGAGGTTCTGGGCCGAGAGTTACTTGCTCTCTTTGGCGCCACGTTCGTTTCGGGCTTCGCGGGGTTTCGTGCGTCGAGGAAGACTTGCCACTTCAGTTGCTCTCTGGCGGCTCCAGGTCGAGGGGCAGCTGCCTGCTCTGGTTGTCCTCCAGAAGTTTTCGGATGGCGTAGCGCCCAAGCCAACTCATCGAGCGCTCCGCCGTTGACGCCATCTTGGCGAGGCGATCGTATTCCTCGGTCGTGAGGACAACGCTGATCCTCAGTGGGTTTCGGCGGACCCTCTTGAGGTGCTGCGGCATCATGCCGCATAGTGCAGCACGGCCTCCCCTTTTGTCAAGACCTTTAGGGCCTCTCGCTTTGCTCTCGACTTTGCACGTCGCCCCCTGCGAACTGTGCAATGCGTGTTCCGCTTGGGATAGGTCAGAGGCCGGCGGCAACTTAGGGTCCTCCGTTGACACGTCGACCGGTCACCAAAGGCTAACGAGGCTCCGCCTCAGACCGACGAGGTGTACGGCCTTGAGATCGGGCGTGG
>CAYQDR010000077.1:0-22822 GCA_964416315.1 uncultured bacterium | reverse complement strand
CCGCGGGTCTTAAAGGTCCCTACGCCCTACCCGACGGGGGGTCCCGAAACGGCTGGAGCCAGGCCAGGAGCTCCGTGAACGCGGACGGGAGCGGAGCCTCGAAGCGGAGCCGTGCCCCCGTCGCCGGATGGCTGAAGCCGAGCACGGCGGCGTGGAGCGCGAGGCCCCCGAGGGCCGCGACCCTCGCCAGGAACTCCGGCGGCCCACCCGGCCCGCCCCGCCGGCGATACACCCGGTCCCCGACGACGGGGAAACCGAGGTGGGCAAGGTGCACGCGGATCTGGTGGGTCCGACCCGTGCCCAGTTCGACCGCGAGGAAGGTGAGCGGGAGCGGCGCCTCGAAGCGCTCGAGCACGCGGTAGCGCGTGAGCGCCGCGCGGCCCGCCCCGGGCGGGCGGACGGCCATGCGCCGCCGGTCCCGGGGGTGCCGCCCGATGGCCGCCTCGACGACGCCTTTGGCCCGCGGGACGGCCCCGTGGACGAGCGCGAGGTAGCGCCGCTCCACGCTCCGGATCTTGAGTTGCCGGGCGAGCGCGAGGTGGGCGTGGTCGGACTTGGCGACGGCGAGCAGGCCCGAGGTCCCGCGGTCCAGGCGGTGGACGATCCCCGGCCGGCGAACGCCCCCGATCCCGGAGAGCCCGGGGCCGCAGTGGGCCAGGAGCGCGTGGACCAGGGTCCCGCTGGCGTGGCCCGCGCCGGGGTGGACGACGAGGCCGGCCGGCTTGTGGACGACGAGCACCGCGTCGTCCTCGTAGACGATGTCGAGCGGGATCGGCTCCGGGACGAGCTCGAGCGGGACCGGCGGCGGCACCTCGACGACCACGGCGTCGCCCGCGCGCAGGCGGTGGCTCGCCTTCCAGACGCGCCCGCCGACCGTGACGCGCCCGGCCGCGATCAGCGCCTGGAGCCGCGTCCGCGAGAGATCGGACGCCTGGACCTGGAGGAAGCGGTCGAGCCGGGCCCCGGCCGCGGCCGCCGGGACCGTGAAGCCGCGCCGCTCGGGATCAGGCGTCGGGGGACTCCCGCTGCTCCCCCCGCCCGGCCAGCACGAGCTGCAGGGCGAGGAGCGCGACCCCGATGGTGATCGCCGAGTCGGCGACGTTGAACGCGGGCCAGTGGTAACCCCGCCAGTGGAGGTCCACGAAGTCCACCACGGCGCCGTGCCGCCAGCGGTCGAGTAGGTTGCCCACCGCCCCGCCGAACACGAGCCCGAGGGCGACGAGCCCGAGGCGCCCGCGCCCCGGTACGATGCGCGTCGCGACCGAGCAGAGGAGGACCAGCGCCGCGACCGAGAAGACGGTGACGAGCCACCGCCACTCGCGCGGGACGCCCGCGAAGATCCCGAAGGCGACGCCGGGATTCAGGACGAGCGTGAGGTGGAAGAAGCCGGACACGACGGGGACCGGATGGCCCACGTCGAGTCGCGCGAGGGCCCACCATTTCGTGAGCTGGTCGCTCACGAACACGGCTGCGGCGATGCCGGCGATCGCGATCACGGGACAAGCCCGCGGACGATCGGCACGCACCGCTCGCAGAGCCCCGGATGCTCGCGGTCCTGGCCGACCGCCGGGCTCCACATCCAGCAGCGCTCACACTTGGCCCCGCTCGCCCGGCGCACCTCGACCGCGAGGCCGGGGACCCCGGTCTCCCGCAGCATGACCCGGTCGGGCCCGCGCTCGAGGCCCGCGGGGGGCGGCCCCTCCACCCGAGCGAGCTGGGAGACGATGAACAGGTCCCGCAGCAGCGCCTCGTCCCGCAGGAGCGCGGTCA
Source organism: uncultured bacterium (assembly GCA_964416315.1). Lineage (GTDB taxonomy): Bacteria > Methylomirabilota > Methylomirabilia > Rokubacteriales > DASRDR01 > CAYQDR01. The sequence goes on along the minus strand of CAYQDR010000077.1, from coordinate 21,052 downwards.
CCTCCCCGGGCTCGACGTAGAGGGTCACGCGCGCGTCGAGGCTCGCGCCGATCAGCTTCGCGACCCGCGCCTGCTCGAGCGCCTTCGCCACCTCGCCCCGGACCTTGAGACGCGCCTCCCAGCCCTTCTCGACTCCCTCGTCCAGCCACGCCCGGTCGACCTCGGGGAAGTCGGTCAGGTGGACGCTCTCGGCTTTCCCGGCGCCGGGAACGCAGCCCCAGACCTCCTCCGCGGTGAACGTGAGGATCGGAGCCATGAGGCGTACGAGGGCGTCGAGCACGCGGTAGCAGACCGTCTGCGCCGCCCGCCGCCCCGGGCTGTCCGCGGCGGACGTGTAGAGCCGGTCCTTGAGGACGTCGAGGTAGAGCGCGGAGAGGTCCACCGCGCAGAGGTTGTGGAGGGCCTGGAAGGCGAGGTGGAACCGGTACGCGTCGTACGCCTGCCGCACCCGCTCGATCGTCCGGTGGAGCCGCAGCATGGCCCAGGCGTCGAGCCCGCGGAGGCCGGCGTCCGGCACCGCGTCGCGCGCCGGGTCGAAGTCCGCGAGGTTGCCGAGGAGAAACCGGCAGGTATTCCGGATCCGCCGGTAGGCCTCCGCCAGGTGCGTGAGGATCTCCTCCGAGAGGCGGATGTCCTCCGTGTAGTCCTCGCCCGCGACCCAGAGCCGCAGCACCTCGGCCCCGTAGCGCCCGATCACGTCGTCGGGCGCGACGACGTTCCCGAGGGACTTCGACATCTTTCGCCCCTCGCCGTCCACGACGAACCCGTGCGTGAGGACCGCGCGGTAGGGCGGCGCCCCGCGCGTGCCGACCGCCTCGAGGAGCGAGGAGTGAAACCAGCCGCGGTGCTGATCCGACCCCTCGAGGTACATCTCCGCGGGCCACCGCAGCTCCGGATGCGACTCGAGGACCGCCGCGTGGCTGCACCCCGAGTCGAACCAGACGTCGAGGATGTCCGTCTCCTTGCGGAACTCCCGCCCTCCGCACCCGGGGCAGCTCGTCCCCGCCGGGAGGAGGTCGGCCGCGTCGCGCGCGTACCACTCGTCCGCGCCCTGGCCGCTCCGCATGATCTCCGCGACGTGCTCGACGACGCGCTCCTCCAGGAGGATCTGCCGGCACCCCTGGCAGTAGAAGGCGACGATCGGCACACCCCAGACCCGCTGGCGCGAGATGACCCACTCGGGCCGGTGCGCCACCATGTTCGTGATGCGCTCCTCGCCCCACGGCGGGATCCACTCCACCGCGCGGATCGCCGCCAGCGCGCGCTGGCGCAGGCCGTTCTGATCCATGGAGATGAACCACTGCTCGGTCGCGCGAAAGAGCGTCGGGTTCTTGCAGCGCCAGCAGTGGGGGTAGGTGTGCGTGAGCGGGACCGACGCGAAGAGGTGGCCGCTCCGCCGGAGGTGCTCCGTGATCCGGTCGTTGGCCTCCCAGACCACCATCCCGCCGAAGTGTGGGACGTCGGGCGCGAACCGGCCGTCGTCGTCCACGGGGTTGTAAATCGGCAGCCCCTCCGCCCGGCCCAGGTCGTAGTCCTCCTCGCCGTGCCCGGGCGCGACGTGGACGGTGCCGCTCCCGGCGTCCATCGCGACGAACTCCGCCGTCACGAGCTTCGAGTCGCGGTCGAGGAACGGGTGCCGTGCGAGGCTCCCCCGCAGCGCCGCACCGGGCACGCTCCCGACGACCCGATACCCGGCGACCTTCCCCGCCTTCATCGTCGCGTCGAGGAGCGCTCGCGCGACGAGGAGGAGCTCCGGGTGGCCCTCGGCCTCGACCAGGACGTACTCCTGCTCCGGGTGGAAGGCGATCGCGAGGTTCGCCGGCAGGGTCCAGGGCGTCGTCGTCCAGATGAGGACGGCGGCCGCGCGCCCGCGCAGCGCCGCGTCCAGCGCCGCGGGCCACGTCTTCAGCGGGAACTTCACGTAGATCGAGGGCGTGTGGTGCTCCTCGTACTCCACCTCGGCCTGGGCGAGCGCCGTCTTGCAGTACATGCACCAGTGCACGGGCCGCAGCCCCTTGTAGACGATCCCCTTGCCGACGAAGCGGCCGAACTCGCGGACGATCGTCGCCTGGTAGGCCGGCGCCATCGTCTGGTAGGGATGGGCCCAGTCGCCGAAGATGCCGAGCCGCCGGAACTCCTCCCGCTGGATGTCGATGAAGCGGAGCGCGTAGGCGCGGCAGCGCCGCCGTTTCTCCACCGGGTCCATCGCCTGCCGGATGTCGACCCCCGCCCGGTCGAGCCCCAGCTCTTTGTCCACCTGGTGCTCGATCGGGAGCCCGTGGCAGTCCCAGCCGGGGACGTAGACCGCGTTGCACCCGAGCATCGTCTTCGACTTGACCACGACGTCCTTGAGCACCTTGTTCAGCGCGGTGCCCATGTGGATGTGGCCGTTCGCGTACGGCGGGCCGTCGTGGAGGATCCAGAGGGGCCGGCCAACCGCGCGCTCCCGGAGCCGCCGGTAGATGTCGAGCGCGTCCCACCGCCGCAGGAGCTCCGGCTCCCGCTGCGGGAGGTTCGCCCGCATCGGGAAGTCCGTCCGCGGCAGGTTCAGCGTGGCTTTGTAGTCCATCGGCTCCCCGGGGTCCCGCCCGAAATGCCAGCGCGCCGGAAGATCCGGCGCGCAGTGGCCGAAAGCGTAGCATCCACGCCCACTTGTGTCAAGGAATGGGGCGCCGCGGGCAGGGCGCGCGGATGGGTCGCCAGCGGTTCCAGATCGTCTCGTAGAGCACCATCTCGGCTGCGCCCGAGACCACGTTGTGGGCGAGCCGGACCCGCGTGAGCGGCCGGAAGAGGTCGGCCCGGGCGGCGAGATCGGGGAACCACGCCGGGAAGATCACGAGGTAGTCGGGGCACGCCTGCTCGAGGTAGCGGAGGACGCCGTCGGGTCGCCGGCGGTACGGGATGATCGCCGGGGTTGCCAGGCCCATCAGGTCCACGATCGGCCGGTCGCCGAAGTAGGTGATCGCGCCAATGTCGTTGACGGCGAGGCGCGCCCCCGGCGGCGTGTGGCGCGCCACCCAGCGCCCGAGGTGTACCTGCATCGCGTTGATGTTCTGCACCCCCCAGGCGTAGGCCCCGCTCGCCGGCCCGAGGGGGAGGACGAGCCCGAGCGCGAGCACGCCCCAGAGCCCGGCGCGGAGCCCGGCCCGCCCCGGCAGGGCCGCCAGGAGCGCCCCGAGCCCGGCAAGGGCCAGGACGACGGCGAGCGGCAGGAGGTGGGACGAGTAGCGCCCGGTCTGGAACGCCGGCCCGCGGTACGGCGCGAGCAGGGCCATCGCGAGGGGGTGCAGGAGGAGCGCCCACCCGAGCCACCGGAGCGGGCCCCGGCGCACCACGACGAGTCCCGCCGCGGCGAGCGCGGGAAGCCCCCAGTGGTCGTCCCAGAGCTGGCGGCCCCACTCCGCGAGGTACCCGAGCGCGCGGGACGCGGCCGCGCCCCAGGGTTCGCGCACCCCGACGAGATAGCCGAGGACGCCCCCCTCCACCTTCGCGGCGGCCGTCGCGGGGACGAGCCGACCCACCGTCGCGACATTGAAGGCGACGGCCGGGGCGAGCGGCAGCGCGACGAGCACCGCGCGCGCCAGCGCGGCGCGAGGCCCCCCGGCCCCCGCGACGTGGAGCCCGGCCACGAGCGCCGCTTCCGGCCGCGCCAGCGTGGCCAGGCCGAGACACGCCGCGGCGGCGTGCGGGCAGGCCCGCACCACGAGCAGGGCCGCTCCGGCGACGAGCGCCGCGGCCAGCGGCACCTCCATCCCGGAGAGCGCCCCCCAGGCGAGCCGCCCGAGCCCGACGACCGCCACGCCGGCGGCCAGCGCGGGCCCGGGCCCGAGCCCCAGCGCGAGCGCGAGCCGCCGCGCGAGGAGGCCCGTCAGCGCATAGGCGAGGACGCCGAGCGTCTTGGTCGCGGCGAGCCCCGGCACCCCGAGCGCCATCACCCCGGCGAGGAGGAGCGTCCAGAGCGGCGCCGTGGACCCCGCGACCGGCTCGCCCGGGTTGACCCCGAAGCCGCGGCCCGCGGCGAGGCTCTGGGCGAAGCGGAGATGGATCCAGCTGTCGTCGAGGGGCAACCCGACCTCGCCCGCGATCCGGAGCTCGGCCGCGACGAAGCCGAAGAGGACGAGCGCCGCGACGCCGACGATCACGACGTCGTCCCGTGCCGGCCAGCGCCCCGGGGCGTCTGGGCGAGCCTCCCGCATGTGGGCCGCTCAGCTAGCCGACGTCACGCCCGGCCCGGAGCGACGAGCGGAGCCCTACCCGGGGGCCACCCGGCGGCGCGTGCCGCTCACGCCGGGCGCCGGAAGCCAGTGGATCTCGGCCCGGTAGATGGCATAGGTGATGAAGTAGGCCGCGGCGACGTCAATCGAGTAGTGCAGCCGGGCCAGCAGCACGGCGAGGGCCAGCACAACGGAGAACGCCAAGAACACGCCGTTGGCCAGCCGATCCCGGAAGATCAGGTAGCCCAAGAACGGAAGGGCGGCGTGCGATGAGAAGAAGAGGTCGTTGCGAAGGGTGAAGTAGCGGCCCAAGACCTGGTACGCCCAATCGTCCTGGAGATTGACCGCCATCGAGGGTCACGCTCCGCTCGTCGCGGCTCATGGGGCTCCCCGCCCCGTTCGGCCGGCCAACTGTAGCATCGGGGCCGGGAAGGTCACAAGACGCCCACGCCGTGGTCCCCGGCCCCGGTGGGGGGCGGTCGCCGCGTTCCCCCGGGGCGGCGCGGTTGGCCCCGACTGCGGGCGGGGCGCTGGGACAACGACGCCCCACTGACCGAGGGCGCCCTCCCCGTGGTGGTGCCGAGGCGTCGGACAACCCAGCGGCGATATTGCCGTCGGAACCTGGCATCCCGACTGCATCGGCGCCAATCTGGCCTCTTGGGCGTGGGCGTCCGCCAGGCCGTCCGTCACGTTCCGCAGCCGTCCGCAGCCCATGCGACGGCTGGGAGTCGGGAGATGGCAGCGCCGAAACCCCCGGCAGCGCGGTACCTGGGATTGGACGTAGGGGCGGAGACGATCAAGATCGTCGGACTCGCCCGGGAGGGCGAGACTGTGCGGATCGCCCGGCGCACCAGGATCGAGCACGGGAAGGATCCGACGCGGGCGCTCTGCGAGTCGGTAGCCTCCTGGGAGTGGGACGGCGTGGCCGGGGCGGCGGCCACGGGACGCTTCTCGCGCCAGGTGAACCTGCCCCGCGTGCCGATCAAGCAGGCCATCGCGTCCGGGGCCCGATACCTGCTCGGCGACGGGCCGGTGACCCTGGTCTCCATCGGGAGCCGCGGCTTCTCCGTGCTCGAGCTTCGAGAGGGCGGCACGCAGGTCTTCCGCGAGAACGGGCGTTGCTCGCAGGGCACCGGCAACTTCCTCCACCAGCTCGTCGACCGCTTCGGGCTCTCGGTGGAGGAGGCGAGCGCATTGGCGGTCGGGGTCGCCGATCCCGCGCCGCTCTCGGGCCGCTGCCCCGTGATCCTCAAGACGGACATGACGCACCTCGCGAACAAGGGCGAGAGCCGTCCCCGGATCCTGGCCGGGCTCTTCGACGCCGTCTGCGAGAACGTACAAGTGCTGATCAAGCGCACCAGCCCGCGGCGGCTCGCGCTGGTAGGAGCTGTGTCCCTCTCGCGTCGCGTTCGGGACCACTTCCGGCGGTTCGCCGAGCGCACCGGGATGAGCTTCGTTCCTCTCGAGGAGGACGCGCTCTTCGTCGAGGCGCTCGGGGCAGCGCTGGCGGCGGCCGAGGATCCGGTCCCGCCCCCGCCGCTCTCGGCGCTCGTCGCTCCCCCAGAGGAGGTCACGCTCGAGCGCCTGCCGTCGCTCGCCGCGTCGCTCGAGAGCGTGCGGCGCATGCCGCCGCCGATCCCCGAAGCCCGCGCCGACCGCTCGGACGTGATCCTCGGGCTGGACATCGGCTCGACGGGCTCCAAGCTGGTGGCGCTCGACGCGGCGAGCAGCGCGATCTTGTGGCAGACCTATGCGCAGACCGCGGGTAACCCCGTGGGCGCCGCGCAGGAGCTGGTGCGCCGCTTCGCCGAGGGCCCTGCCGCGACGCATCCCGTCCGCGCCGTCGGCGTGACCGGCAGCGGACGCGAGATCGTCGGGTCGCTGCTCGCCACCTGCTACGGGGCCGATCCGGTCTTCGTTCTGAACGAGATCGCCGCGCACGCCGAAGGCGCGCTGCATTACGACCCACGGGTAGACACGATCTTCGAGATCGGCGGGCAGGACGCGAAGTACATCCGGCTCTCCGGAGGGCGCGTCGTGGACGCCGCCATGAACGAGGCATGCAGCGCCGGTACGGGCTCGTTCATCGAGGAGCAGGGACGGAAGCTCGCCGGCATCCGGGACATCGTCCACCTGGGCCAGGTGGCGCTGGAAGCCGAGACCGGCGTGTCGCTGGGCCAGCACTGCTCGGTGCTGATGGCCGAGGTCATCGACGAGGCCGTGGCCCGCGGCGTGGAGCAGCCAGCCATCGTGGCGGGGATCTACGACTCGATCGTCCAGAATTACCTGAACCGCGTGAAGGGCAGCCGCACCGTCGGGAGCGTCGTCTTCTGCCAGGGCATGCCGTTCGCGTCGGCGGCCCTCGCGGCCGCGGTAGCGCGTCAGACCGGCAGCCAGGTCGTGGTCCCGCCGAATCCCGGGACCGTGGGCGCGCTCGGCATCGCCCTTCTGGCCCGCAAGGCGATCGCCCTGCCCGGGCGCGGGGCGCTGGATCCCGCTCGTTTCCTCGCCGCCAGTGTCGAGCGGAAGGACACCTTTGTCTGCCGCAGCGCCACCGGCTGCGGCGGGCCGGGGAACCGCTGCCGCATCGACCGTATCCATACCGCCGTTGAGGGCCGACGCTCGGCCTTCACCTGGGGCGGCGGGTGCTCGCTCTGGGACCGCGGCACGCGGAGGGCCAAGCTGCCCGATCGGCCACTCGACCCGTTCCACGAGCGCGAAGAGCTCGTGCGGGCGCACGTGGCACCCTGCCTGGAGCGCCGTGGGCGGCCCGTCGTCGCGCTGGGCGGGGAGTTCATGCTCAAGAGCTTCGTGCCGTTCTTCGCGACGTTCCTCTTCGAACTGGGCTTCGACCTCCTCGTGGCCGACGGGGCCGACCAGGCGATGCTGAAGCGTGGCATCGAGGAGGCCACCGTCCCATTCTGCGCCCCGATGCAGCAGTTTCACGGGCTCGTCTCTCAGCTCGCGGAGGCCCGGCCGGATGCCCTCTTCCTCCCCATGATCCGCGAGCTCCCACGCGTGGGGACAGAGGGCCATTCGAAAACCTGCCCGATCGTCCAGGGCGCGGCCGACATCCTGCGTCATGACCTGAACGGTACCTTTGCCGGACGCATCGTCTCGCCGGTCGTGGACTTCGGGGCCAAGGGCTTCGACTCCGAGGTCTTCCGCGACAGCTGCCGGCGCCTGGCCACGGACCTCGGCGCGGAGGAGCGCCTCGACGCGGCCTTTGACGCGGCCCGCCGCGCTCAGGCCCGCTTCGAAGCGGGTTGCCAAGAGATCGGCGCGCGCGCCCTCGCGTTCGCCGCCGAGCGTACCGTCGTGCCGGTCGTCGTGCTCGGCCGTCCCTATACGATCTACAACTCGGTCCTGAACTCCAACGTGCCGGCGATCCTGCGGGAGCAGGGGGCGCTGGCCATCCCGCTGGACTGCTACCCGGTGGATCCATCGGTGCCCGTGTTCGACCAGATGTTTTGGGGGTGGGGACAGCGGATCCTGCGTGCCGCGGATCAAGTCCGGCACGCGCCTGGCGTTTACAGCGTCTATTGCTCCAACTACTCGTGCGGCCCCGACAGCTTCAACCTGCACTTCTACGCGTACGTGATGGAAGGGAAGCCCTTCGCGGTGATCGAGACCGACGGGCACTCCGGCGACGCCGGGACGAAGACGCGCGTCGAGGCGTTCCTGCACTGCGTCCGTGAGCACCTGCGCGCCGCGGGAGCCCAGCCGTGCGGCAAGGAGCTCCGGCGGCTCGAGAGGGCGAACGCGGGGCTGCCGGATATCCATGCCCGCGGCGAGACGCTGCTCATCCCGCGCATGGGGCCGGGTGCCGAGATCGCGGCCGCGTGCCTGCGGGGCTACGGTCTCCGCGCGGAGAGCCTCCCGCTCCCGACCTCCGAGAGCCTGCGCCTCGGGCGCCGCCACACCTCCGGCAAGGAATGCGTCCCCATGGCCGTGACTCTGGGGTCGGTTCTGGAGCGCCTGGAGCGGGCCCGAGGGACGGCGGAGCGCTTCGCGCTCCTCCTGCCGGGCGCCTCCGGACCCTGCCGGTTCGGCTCCTACAACCTCCTCCACAAGATCGTCTACGAGCGCCTGGGGTGGGACGCGCGTCTACGGATCCTGTCGCCCGGCGACTATGCGTACTTCGAGGGCGTCCCGGGCGGCTTCTCGACTCTCTTCTTCGCGAGCGTCATGGCCTCGGACCTCCTGCTGGGCTGCCTCCACGATGTGCGACCCGTGGAGCGGGAGCCGGGGGTGGCGGATGCCCTCTACCGCCGCTTCAGCGCGGAGCTGCAGGCGCTCGTCGAGCGCGAGGCCGGCGGCAACCTCTCGGTCTCCCGCGGGTCCAGGCACGCGGTCGGCGGCCGCTTCTTCGGGATCCGGGCCCTGCTCTCGCGTGCCGCGGGGGCGTTCGCTCAGGTGAAGACCGGCCGCGCGGCGCCGACCGTCATGGTGGTCGGCGAGATCTACGCGCGCTGCGACCCGTTCACCAACGACTTCGTGATCGACAAGCTCGAGGGCCGCGGCCTCCGGGTGAAGCTCGCGCCGGTCAGCGAGTGGCTCGAGTACACCGACTGGCTTGCCCTCGAGTCCGCGCACCGCCGAGGCTTCTGGGCGCGGTTCTTCAACGTCGTGCAGGGCCGCATCCAGCGGACGATGTACGGCGCCGTGGCGTCCACGCTCGCCTGGGCCCCGCGCGTCACCGTCCGCGACATAGTCGGGGCCGCGTCCACCTATCTGCGAGCGGCGCTGGAGGGCGAGGCCGTGCTGACCCTCGGCGCGCCGCTGGCCGAATGGCAGCATGGGCACATCGACGCCGTCGTGTCGGTGGGGCCCATGGAGTGCATGCCGACCAAGATCGCCGAGGCGCTGTTCTTCCACGCGGCGGAGCGAGAGGGGCTGCCGTCCCTCACGATCTCCGTGAACGGGGACCCCGTGGACCCGGTCGTGCTCGACAACTTCGCCTACGAGGTCCATTCCCGGTTCCGGCGGCGCTCGGTGGGCCGTCCGGCGCAGGCGTCACGCGGGAACGCGTCGGGGCACGGCCAGGTGCAGGCGAGAGGCTAACCCCGACTTCCCCGGGTTGACCTGCTTCCAGGCGCCAGCGCGAGGGAACGCGGCGCGAACAGGCGGGCGCGCGAGAGCGCCCGATCTCGTTACTCGGGCAGGCGCTCAGCGCAGGCGCGCGACGGCCGTCAGGGGCGTCAGGCGGTACCCGGCGTGCTCCACCATCCGGCGGTCCAGCTCAAGGACGTAGAGCCACCGCCCGTACGGGAGCCGCTGCTCCCGGAGCCCGAAGGGCCGGGGCAGGAGCGGGTTCCAGGAGTCCACGACCCAGACGAGCCGGCGCGCGGGCGCGGGCAGGAGGATCTCGGGCCCCCGGAGCGCCGCCATCGCGTCGGCCTGGCGCGAGGAGAGGTAGCCGGGCGAGTAGCGGCCGAGCCGGAGGTGATAGACGGTGAACTCCGGCAGGTAGTACGCGACGTGGCGGAACCAGGGGTAGGAGCGCGGATTGCCGAGCTCCGTGACGAGCACGGTCGTCGCCGGAGGAAAGTCGCGCCGGATCGCCTCGAGATAGCCGGCGATGGCCGCTTCCTGCTCGCGGAGCCCCGCGACCGTGTTCGGCCAGAGCTGGTACCGGTAGCGAGCCTGGAGCGCCGTGGACCACCCGACCGCGCCCGGGGGGACGGCTAGCACCCCGGGCACGGGGATCCGCGGCGCGGCGAAGACAAACGCCGCGTGGGCGGCGACGAGCGCGCCCAGGGCTGCCGCGGGCGCGGCCCGGCGCACGACGGGAAGCCGCCCCAGCGGGAGCCGGCCGACGCCCACGACGAGCCCGCGGGCGAGGAGGATGTGAAGCGCCGGCAGCACGGTGAGGAGGTACCCGTGCTGGCCGAAATGGAAGAGGGTGTACACGCCGAGGGGCGGCAGGATCCAGAAGGCGAAGAACGCGACCATGGCGCGGCCGCCGAGCGCGCGCCAGAACTCCGGGACGAGCAGCGCCCCGAGCGCCGGCAGCGCCAGGCCCAGCCCGAGGACGAACGCCTCCGCGAGCCCGATCGCATTGAGGTGCCAGGCTCCCGGCAGCCCGAGGACCGACGTGGCGCGCACCGTGGACTCGAACAGCTCGAGGCCGGCGCCCAAGTAGCGGCCGAGCCCGCCGGTCACCCACACCATCGGCACGAGCCACGCGACCGTCGTCAGCCCGAGCGCGGCCAGGCCGGCGAGCGCCGCGCGCGGGCGGCGGGGCCCGAGCCACGCCATCCCGAGCCAGAGGGGTAGGAGCAGGACACCGAGCGACTGGCGCACGCCTGCCGCCACGCCGAGCGCCACCCCCGCGCCGACGGCCCCCCCGGGTCGCCCCTCCCGCATGCGGAGGGCGAGCAGCGCGACGCCCGTCGCCAGCGCCGCCTCGAGCGTGTAGGAGAGCGGGAGGAGCCCGTACAGCCAGAAGAGCGGGCTCGCGGCGAGGCTCGCCGCCGCGACGAGCGCGGTCGCCCGGCCGTAGAGGGCCCAGGCCAGCCGGTAGACCAGGAGGACGGTCGCCGCGCTCGCGGCGATCGCGAGTCCCGTCAGGGTCTCCGTCGGGTTCCGCACCACGGCGTCGATCGCCCGGGCGACCGCCACGTAGAGGATGTAGCCGGGGGGGTGCGGCTGGTGCTTGACGACGTCGTACTCCCGGAGGGCGAGCGCGAACTGGATCGCGTCCCAGCTCGGCAGGAGCCGCGCCCGGAACGGGATCCGGGTCGCCGCCGTCAGGCCGGCGAGGCCGAGCGCGAGGGCGAGGTCGGCCGGAGGAAGCTGGAGGGGTTCGGGCGCCCGTGACAGTGCCGGCACGGCGCCCCCGATCTCAGCTCCCGGCGAGCGCCCGCGCGGCGAGGGCCGTCGCGCCGCCGACGAGCGGCACGCTCAGGTCTTCGTCGACCGGGAGGGCCAGCTCCGCCGATGCGGCGGCGGCCACCCCGACGGCCGCGGGAAGGACGCCCACGAGCGGCCAGGCGGCGAGCGTCCCTGCGCCAAGGAACACGGCGCTCCCCACGAGGCTCTTCGTGCGCCAGCGGAGGTGGCCCCAGCGACGCCCGACCCATCCGGCCGCCGTGTCGCCGACCGAGTGGTAGGTGTGCAGCAGCACCCGAGCCGGCTGGAGCGGCAGGGTCGCCGGACGGTCAGGCACGGATGGAGGATCGGAGGCGGGAGGGGTGGCGGGGATGGGTCGGACCGGGGTCAGGCGCCCTTCTTCTCCTCCGGTGTCTTCTCCGCCTTGACCGCGTCGTCCTCCTGCTGCCCCCGCTTGAACTCCGAGACGCTCTTGCCGAGCCCCCGCGCCAGCTCGGGCAGTTTCTGCGCCCCGAACAGGAGCAGCACGATGATCAGGATGATCATCAACTCCTGGTAGCCGAGACCGAACATGCGCGCCTCCTTCGCCTGGGGTGACCTCTACCTTACGCCCCGGGCCCGCGGAGTGTCAATCGCGCGGGCCGCGGGGGCGCGCGAGATGCTCGCAGTCCTCATCACCGCCTCGCCTCGCGGAGCACGCGCTTGTCGCCGACGCGGACCGTGAGCCGCTGGGCGTCCAGGTACTCGAGGAGGGGGATCGCGTACTTCCGCGAGATGCCCAGGAGATCCTTGATGTCCTGCGGGGTGATCTCCTTCCGCTCGTGGAGGAACGCGGCCACGCGCGCCTCGGCCGCGCGGAGCGGCTCCGCGTGCATGTAGAGCCCCTCCTTGATCCGGACCAGCCGTCGCTCGTCGAGGAGCAGCTGGAGCAGCGCCTGCTCCTCGGGGCGCGTCATCTGGAGCCGCGCGAAGGCCTCCTCCACGCTCGGGGCCGTCACGCCCGCGTCCCGGAACTCCGCCTCGAGCCGGGCGAGCAGCCCCTGCTGGCGGGTGTCGAGGCGGACCTGGTGACCCGCGAGCCGCACCTTGTCCCGCTCGACCGCGATCGCCCCCGCCCCGACCAGGCCCTCGACGAGGTGGAGGAACACGCGCTCCTCCACGGCACCCACCCGCGTGCGGAGCTCCTCCTTCGACATCCCGGACTTGAGCGGCTCCCGGGCATGGAAGGCGCCGAGCGCCTGCACGGCCGCCTCGCGGAGTCGCTCGGCCGCCTCGACGTGGACGTACCACTCGCGGTCCACGAGCAGCGCCCGGCCACTCGCGGTCAGTGCGCCGAGGAGCCCTCGGAGCGCGTCCGGCCCGAACGGGGTCCGCGCGCGGAGGTCGGTCGTCCGCGCGCCGCCCGGACCGACGCGTCGGAGATGCTCCTCGACCACCGCCTCGGGGGCGCCGCGCTCGAGGACGGCAAGGTGCTGGAGGAGCGCGGGGCTGCGGCGGGCTCGCCCCGGCGCCACGTCGAGCAGCTCCCCGCCTCCGATCGTCACCATGGGGGAGTAGCTCCGGATCACGTAGCGGTCGCCGGGCAGCGCGACGACCGCCGCTTCGAGCCGGAGCTGGACGTAGCCGCGGCCCCCCGGCAGGAGCTCCGTCCCCTCGAGGAGGTGGACGCGCGCCATCACCTCGCTCGTCCCGATGTGGAAGCGCACGCGCTGCCGCGGCTTGAGCGGCGCCGGGGCGTCGGCGAGCAGCTCGCCGGTCGCGTCCAGGACCAGGGTCGGCCGGAGGAGCCCGGGAAGCGAGAGCACATCCCCGCGCTCGAGCGCGACGCGCTCGACCCCCTGGAGGTTCACCGCGGTCCGCTGGCCCGCGACGGCGGCCGCCACGGCCTTGCCGTGGGTCTGGAGCCCGCGGACCTTGGCCTCCAGCCCGCGCGGGTAGACCTCGACGCGCTCCTCGAGCCCGACCTGCCCCGCCCAGACCGTCCCCGTCACGACCGTCCCGAAGCCCCGGATCGTGAAGACCCGGTCGATCGGCAGACGGAACGTCGCGTCCGTCCCGCGCGAGGGCACCGCCCGGGCGAGCCGCGCGAGGTGCTCCCGGAGCGCGGCCAGCCCCTCGCCGGTCTTCGCGGAGACGGGGACGATCGGCTGGCCCTCGAGGAACGTCCCGCGCAGGGTTCCGCGCACATCCTCCTGGACGAGCTCGAGCCACTCGGGCTCCGCCAGGTCGGCCTTGGTGAGGACGACGAGCCCGGTCCGGACGCGCAGGAGCTGGCAGATCGCCAGGTGCTCCCGCGTCTGGGGCATGACCCCCTCGTCCGCGGCGATCACCAGCATCACGAGGTCGATCCCCCCGACGCCGGCGAGCATGTTCTTGACGAACCGCTCGTGACCGGGCACGTCCACGATCCCGAGCGTGAGCCCCTCGCCCAGGTCCAGGTGCGCGAACCCGATGTCGATCGTGATGCCGCGCTCCTTCTCCTCCTTGAGGCGGTCCGGATCGATGCCGGTGAGCGCGCGGACGAGCGTGGACTTGCCGTGGTCGATGTGGCCCGCGGTCCCCGCGACGACGTGGCGCAACGCGGTTCAGACCAGCGCGCGGAGCGCCGCCACGAGGAACGGGACTTCGTCGTCCGCCACGGTCCGGCAGTCGAGGAGCACCCGGTCGGCGGCGATGCGCCCGATGACCGGGGGCCGCCCGGCCCGAAGCCGGGCGTCGAGGTCCGCCGCCGGGTGAAGCGCGCTCCCGAGCGCGAGGGCCGCGGTCGGCAGCTCCACGGTGGGGAGCGCCCCGCCGCCCACCTGAGCGCGCTCCGTGACCACACGCGCGCCGAGCGCCCCCCGCACCGCGGCGGGGAGCCCGCGCAGGCAGCGCCGCGCGCGCCGGCGGACCGCCGGCTCGGGCTCGGTGAGCATCCTGAGGGTCGGGATCTCCCGGAGCGCCCGGGCCGGCTCCTCGTAGACGCGCAGCGTGGCCTCGAGCGCCGCGAGCGTGAGCTTGTCGATCCGGAGGGCGCGGTTCAGCGGGTTCTTGCGGAGTCGCTCGACGAGCGCCCGCCGGCCGACGACGATCCCCGCCTGCGGCCCGCCGAGGAGCTTGTCGCCCGAGAACGTCACGAGGTCCATGCCCGCCGCGACGACCTCGGGCGCCGTCGGCTCGTGCGGGAGCCCCCAGGGGCGCAAGTCGAGGAAGGAGCCCGACCCGAGGTCCTCCATGACGGGGATCCCGCGCTGGCGGCCGAGCTCGGCCAGCTCGTGCGTGGTCACGCCCTCGGTGAAGCCCACGACCCGGTAGTTCGAGGGGTGGACCTTGAGGAGCAGGGCCGTCTCGGCCCCGATCGCCGCCTGGTAGTCGGCGAGCCGCGTCCGGTTCGTCGTCCCGACCTCGACGAGGCGCGCCCCGGAGCGGGCCAGGATGTCCGGGATCCGGAACGCCCCGCCGATCTCGATCAGCTCGCCGCGCGACACGACCACCTCGCGGCCGCGCGCGAGCGACTCGAGCGCGAGGAGGACGGCGGCGGCGTTGTTGTTGACGACGAGCGAGGCCTCGGCGCCGGTCAGCCGGCAGAGGAGGCCGTCCACGTGGCTGTAGCGCGAGCCGCGTTCTTTGGTGTGGACGTCGAGCTCGAGGTTCGAGTACCAGCGGCCGACGAGCGCGAGCCGCCGGAGCGCCTCCGCCGCGAGCGGGGCCCGGCCGAGATTCGTGTGGAGGATCACGCCGGTGGCGTTGATGACCCGGTCGAGCCGCCAGGCCACCGCCTCGGCGAGCCGCGCCTCGATCCGCGTCCGGAGCGCCGCTCCGTCGAGCGCGAGCCGCCGGAGCGCCTCCGCCGAATCCGCCGCGACGACCGCACGCCGGCTCTCGTCGAGGACCGCGCGGATCGCCTCGACGACGCGCGCGCGCGGCAGCCGCTCGCGGCCGTCGAGCCCCCGCAGCACCTCGTCCACGGAGGGGAGCGCCCGGAGCCGCTCCCGGCGAAGCGCGGGAAGCTCCCGTTCGCTCACGCCGACTCCTCCACCTCCAAGCCCGCGAGGATCCGGCTCCGGAGCGCCGCCATCGCGGCCAGCACGGCGTCCCGCGCGCCCCGGGCGTCGCCGCCGCGCTCCCGCGCGCCCCGTCGGACCAGATCCTCGGTCAGCCCCTCCCACAGGCACTCGACGTCGCTGCGGCTCCAGCCGCGGCCGCGCGCGAAGCGCACCCAGGCGGAGGCCGCGTCCTCGAGCAGGGCCTCCCGCTCGGTGATCAGGGCGGCGAGGCGCGCGCGGACCGCCTCGAGCGGGTCCGGCGGGGCCATCTCAGGGGCGGAGCAGGGCGCGCACCGTGTCGAGCAGGTTCGCCTCCCAGCGCCCGGTGGAGGCGCACATGAGCGGGTCCCGCCGCTTGGGCGTCCCGCTCCCCCGCGCGTAGGTGTCCGTCCGCATGCGCGTGTTCACCTGGACCGTCGTCTGCGTGGATGAGACCGCCTGGACGAAGATCGTGAAGGCGACCTGCGCCTCGCCCTCGACGGTCGCGCCTCCGAAGCGCCCGCAGTCCGCGTAGAGCCCGATCGTCGTCGGCACCGCCTCCGACGCGATCACTCCCGAGTCCCGGGCGATCGCGCGGACCTGCACGTTGTCCTGGGCGAGCGCGCGCACGAGCGCGCGCCACACGGTCTCGTAGGGCGCCTCGATCCGCTCGGTGTGCGGCCCCGGCAGGAGCGGCGCCACGTAGGGCTTGCTGCAGGCGCCGAGCCCGAGCAGCCCGAGGACGAGCAGGCCGGCGGCGCGCCGCCCCCACTCAGCGCGCGTGGTGGTCGATCCCCCGGTAGGCATCGATGAACCGGGTGACGCGACGCTCGTCCAGCTCGTCGAGCTTGTCGATCCGCGTCCACGCCGTCAGGGCGATGCAGCGGTCCAGACCCGGGTAGGGCGCCAGCAGAACGTGATCCGCGTAGCGCCCGACGATGCGCGTGAGCCCCTCCAGGACGCGCTCCGCGCACTCCGGCCGGTAGTTGACGACGACGCCGCCGTCCTCCAGGTTGTGGATCTGGAGCTCCTTCGGGACCGGCCGCGTGTGCACCCCCCACGGCGCGATGTACGGGAGATGCGGCCCCGAGGTCGGCGGGTCGGAGTTGTAGGCCTGGTGGGGCGTGTCGGGCGTGGGGATGTGAGCGTTCCCCAGGCTCGGGACGAACAGGCCCGGTGCGGGCTCCCGTGTCCGGGCCCAGAGCCACCCGCCGGCGGCCGCCACGAGGAGCATCGCGAGCGCCGCGGCGGCCCACCCGAACCGCCGGCGCTGCCGGCGCGTGAGGCCAGTCGCCACGCCGACCCCCGGCTTCGGCCCGCCCTTGCCCGCCTTCACGCGCCCCTTGCTCATCCCGCCCCTCCGCAGCGTGGCGGAAGCGCGTGGGAGTCGAACCCACCTCGAGCTTGTCTGGAGCCCGACACCGGATTTGAAGTCCGGGAGGCCCACCGGGATCCTATGCGCTTCCCCGCCTGCCAAATCGAGTGGTTGGAGTGTATCACCGGCGGCCGACCCGGACAAAAGGGCGCGCGGTCGGGTCCGACGCAGCTGCGCCCGGACGGCTCAGAGTCTCCGAAGAAATGGGCGGGCGGCTCCGAGACCCGACTCGCCGCGCCCGGGCTTCTCGCTGCGCTCCGGTCATTCACCTCGCGGCCATGGCGTTCCGCTCCGAGCCGCGGCTTTGCCGCGGCAACCTCTGGGGGAGGCCCGGGAGGGGGCCGTTGAGGCCCCCTCCCGATGAGCTCAGCCGCCGGCGAGCGGGGGCAAGATGTCGACGACGTCTCCGGGGGCGAGGCGGCGGTCCGGCGGCGCGTCCTGGCCGTTCACGAGCGTGAGCCGGGGCAGGTCGTCCGGGATGGCGAGGTGCTGGGCGAGATCGGCCACGCTCACGCCGTCCGGCAACTCCACCGCGGCCACCCCCGCAGGGAGGTACCGGCTCAGGTCGGCGAAGAGGTGAACCTCAACCTTCACGCATCACGCCCGGGGCCGCGCGGCTGGCCCGGGACGCCCGCGGGCCGGCTACGGCGTAGGGGCCGCCAGCCGGTCGCCGTCCGCGACGGGGCGCCGGATCGAGACCGGCACCACGAGCTCGCTGACGCCCCGGAGCTGCCCGCCCCGCAGCGCATTGACCTCCGCGAGCCGCTGGGGCGTGGTCCGATAGAGCCGCGCGATCTGCGCCAGGGACTGGCCCCGCTGGACCCGGTGGATCTTCCAGTGCGGGAGCCGCCAGGCGGGCGTCTCGGCCAGCGCCGTCTCGAAGCGCGCCCCGCTGCCCAGCGGGAGGCGTAGGGCGTAGGCGCTGAATGGCGGCGTGATCCCCCCTCGCAGGGCGGGGTTGAGCTCACGGATGGCCTCCACCGGCACGTCCGCGAGCGCGGCGATGGTCGGGAGATCCAGCACGCGGCGGACGACGATCTCGTCGTAGGCGAGCGGGGCCTCCTGTGCGACCTCGAAGCCGTACCGGGCCGGCTCCCGCGTGATGACCATCGCCGCGAGGATCTGGGGCACGAAGCGCTTGGTCTCGTTCGGCAGGTGGCGCGTCTGCGTGAGCGCCCAGAAGTCGCTCGTCTTCGCCCGCTTGATGGCCAGCGCGACGCGCGCCTCGCCGGCGTTGTACGCCGCTTGGGCGAGGAACCAGTGCCCGAACATCTCGTAGAGGTCGCCGAGGTACTGTGCCGCGGCCACGGTCGACTTCACCGGGTCCAGACGCTCGTCCACCCAGCGGTTGACCGTGAGGCCGTACCTCCGCGCTGTCGCCTCCATGAACTGCCAGAGTCCCCTCGCGCCGACCCGCGAGGCGGCGCGCGGCCAGAACCCCGACTCGATCATGGCCGTGTAGGCCAGCTCCTCCGGGAGCCCACGCTCCCGGAAGACCTGGCGGATCATGTCCAGGTACCGGCCCGAGCGCGCGAGCCACAGGCTGAAGCGCTCGCGCTCGCGCGCCCTGAAGTAGTCGATGAGCGCCTCGACGGGCGGATTGACGACAAGGGGGTAGGGGGGCACGGCTGGACTCGGCGGGAGCACTGTCGCGACGGAACTGGGCTCGTCGACGGGCGACTCGTCGGCCGTCACGGCTGGCTCGGAGGATAGCGTCGGCTCGCTGACGGTTTCCTCCTCTGGATCCGTCGGCGGGAGCAGTTCGATTCCGGCGGGTGGGAGCGGGGGATCAGGAGGCAGAGGGATGGCCGCGACCAGCACCTCAGGAGCCGTGGCGAGGAGGCCCGCGTCGAGCGGCTCGCCCCCCCACCCGGCGGCAGCCAGAGGCCCGCCCGCCAGGATGGCCAGGGCCACCCCGGAGGGCCCGACGATGCGGTACCACCACGGCCGTAGCCTCATACGGTCGCGGCCCCGGCAGCACCGCCTCGAGGCCGTACGTCCTTCTAACACAACCCCCTCGGGGTGTCAACCATTGCAACGAACCCGGGGAGGCAGACATAACCTCGTGTCGTTACGGAGAAATCGGGTGGCGGGCCGGATCAGCGAAGGGGACCAGCGAGCCAGCGGGCGCGGTCGCTGAGCAGGAGGCGGTGCCGCTCCCCGGGGCTCAGGGGGACCCGGACGATCCACATCTCGGCCTCCTGGGCCGGCCCCCGGCGCGACGGCCCGAGGAAGCGAGACTCGCGGCCTCCGGCCCGCTTCCGGCTCTCGCGGCCGGCGGCCGCGGCGTAGGGGGTGATCCGCGTGGCCACGAGGAGCCACTCCCCCGAGGGGAGATCCTCGAAGAGGAAGACCCCCATCGGGTCCGTGACCTGCCGCCGGACGAGGCCGCCAGCGCCCTCGGGGCCCCCGCCCTCGAGGCGCTTCTTGTAGCCGCGCAGGATCTCCTGAACGCGCGCCGCCGCCGTCTCGAACCGCCGGCCCGACTCGCGGGCGCTCTGGCGTATCCGCTCGAGGTCGGCGAGAACCTCCGGGAGATAGGGATAGACCACGACGTCGACGCCGGCCAGCGGCGTCCAGGGCCCGTCGGGCGACTCCTCCTCGGCCGCCAGACGGCCCCAGAGGAGCCCCGGGGGACCGAGGGCCCCGCGCGCGGGGGCGAGGTCCTCGGCGGCGGGGCGCCCGGCGGGCACCGCGAGCGTCAGGATCAAGACCATCCCGGCGCCGAGGCGCCGGGCCGCCCGGGCTCCCATCACACTGGCCGCGTCTTCCAGCGGCGGTGGACCCAGAACCACTGCTCCGGCTGGGCCCGTACCTGGCGCTCGATTGCCGCGGTGAAGCGGCGCGTCGCCTCGGCCACGTCGCGCTCGAGCTCGCCGGTGCGCGCGAGAGGGATCGGCGGCTCCAGCGTGACCCGGTGCGAGCCGTCGGCCAGCCGGCGGATGAACACCGGGACCACGGGCGCGCCGGTCTTGAGCGCGAGGACGGCGAGGCTCCGCGAGGTGGACGCCAGCTCGCCGAAGAACGGGACGAAGACGCCGCGACGGCCGGCGTTCTGGTCCAGCATGATCCCGACGCACTCCCCCCGCGCGAGCGCGGTCTGCACGTCCCGCAGCGCCCGTCGCTTGGGGATGAGCCGCACCCCCAACCGTTCGCGCGCGCGCGCGACGAGCGCCTCGAGGAACGGATTATCGAGCGGTCGGACCACGACGCTCACGGGGAACCCGGTGAGTTGCTGGGACGCGGCGAGCAGCTCCCAGTCCCCGAAGTGCGCGCCCAGATAGAGGACCCCGCGGCCCTCGGCGAGGCCCGCCTTCAGGTGCTCGACCCCCTCCATCCGCACCCGCTCGAGCATCCGCCCCGGCGGGCCGAAGAACAACCGGCAGCACTCGAAGACCGTCACGCCGAGGTGGCGGAAGTTGGCCCGGGCGAGCCGCCGCCGCGCGCGGGGGTCGAGCGCCGGGCCGAAGGCGAGCGCGAGGTTGGCGTGCGCGACACGCCGACGCCCCGCGAGCACCCAGTACGCGAGCTCCCCCGCCGCGGCGCCGACACGCCGGCTCATGGTGAGCGGCAGCCGGCCCACGAGCCACCCCGCCCCGCCGACCAGCGCGGCGACGGCCCGCTGGCCCCGGCGGGCCCAGGGCGCCGCTGGTCGCCGGCGCCGCACCGTCCTCAGGGCAGAAGCCCGTAGAGCGCCGCCCGCAGGGCCCACGTCCCAGCCGCGATCGCGCCGGCGGCGGGGATCGTCAGGATCCAGGCCCAGACGATGCGCCCGGCCACGCCCCACCGGACGGCCGACAGCCGCGTGGTCGCGCCCACCCCGACGATGGCGCCGGTGATCGTGTGCGTCGTGCTGACGGGGATGCCCGCGACCGCCGTCCCGATGAGCATCAGCGACCCGGCCGTCTCGGCGCAGAACCCGCCGACCGGCTTGAGCTTCGTGATCCGCATGCCCATGGTCTTGACGATCCGCCAGCCACCCGCGAGGGTGCCGAGCGCGATGGCCGCGTGCGCCGCCAAGATGACCCACAAGGGCACGAAGAACTCGGGCCCGAGGTAGCCCGTCGCGAAGAGGAGCCCCGCGATGATCCCCATCGTCTTCTGCGCGTCGTTCGTCCCGTGGCCGAGGCTGTAGAACGCCGCCGACACGAGCTGGAGACGGCGGAAGAGCTTGTCCACGCGACTCGGCGAGGCGCGGAGGAACGCCCACATGACGCCGAGCATCAGCGCGAACGCGATGGCGAGCCCGAGGAGCGGCGAGAGCACCATGAACGCGGCCGTCTTGAACAGCCCTGCCGGGACCAGGCTGCCCATCCCCGCCTTCGCGACCGCGGCCCCGGCCAGGCCGCCGATGAGGGCGTGGGAGGAGCTCGAGGGGATGCCGCCGTACCAGGTGATAAGGTTCCAGGTGATCGCCCCGGTCAGCCCCGCGAGGATCACCCAGGAGTCCACCACCGCCGGCTCCACGATGCCCTTGCCGACCGTGCGGGCCACGCTGACGCCGAATCCGAACGCCGCGACGAAGTTGAAGAGCGCCGCCCACGCGACTGCCTGCATCGGGCTCAGGACCCGCGTCGAGACGACCGTGGCGATCGAGTTGGCGGCGTCGTGGAAGCCGTTGATGA
>CAYQDR010000076.1:0-22924 GCA_964416315.1 uncultured bacterium | reverse complement strand
TACGACTCTTGCATTCGCAACACCTCGCCGGTTTAACCCGGCGCACGGAGGATCGCCGATGCCCAAGCAGCGCTACTGCGCCAGGAGCGTCTTCGACTCGCCGGCCTACAGCCAGGGCGTGAAGGTCTCCGGCCCCGGCAGCACGCTGTACGTCTCGGGCCAGGTCGCCCAGGATTCCAAGGGGCGGATCGTCGGCAAGGGGGACTTCGCCGCGCAGGCGGAGCAGGTCATGAAGAACCTCAAGGCCATGGTCGAGGCGGGCGGCGGCAAGCTCGCGGACGTCGTCAAGCTCACCTTCTACCTGACCGACGTGCGCTACCGCGCGGACCTCGTCCCGATCCGCGAGAAGTACTTCGGGCCGAAGCTCCCCGCCTCGACGCTCATCACCACGCCCGCCCTGGCGCACCCCGACTACCTGCTCGAGGTCGAGTGCATCGCCTTCGTCGAGGGCAAGTGAGGTGCGGCTCCAGGGCAAGGTCGCCATCGTCACCGGCGCGGCGCGCGGGATCGGCCTCGCGATCGCCAAGACGTTCATCGCCGAGGGGGCGAAGGTCGCCCTCGCGGACGTCCTGGTCGACGACACCGGGCGCGAGGCGGCGGCGCTCGGCCCGTCGGCGCTCGCCGTCCCGACGGACGTGGGGGACGCGGCCCAGGTGCGGCGGCTCGTCGCGCAGACCGTGGAGCGATTCGGCCGGCTCGACGTCATGGTCGCGAACGCCGCGGTCCAGGCGGAGATCCCCTTCCTCGACCTCACCGAGGCGGAGTTCGACCGGGTGATCCGCGTGAACCTCCGCGGGACGTTCCTCTGCGGCCAGACGGCGGCGCGCCACATGGTCCAAACGGGGACGCGCGGGGTGATCATCAATCTGAGCTCCGTGAACGCCGTCGTCGCCCACGCGGTGCTCGTCCACTACGCCGCGTCCAAGGGCGGGATCGCGATGCTCACGAAGGGGATGGCGGTCGCGCTCGCGCCCCACGGGATCCGCGTCGTCGCCATCGGGCCGGGCACGGTCAACACCCCGATCAACGCGAACTTCTTCTCGATGCCCGGAATGAAGGAGCGCTTCCTGATGCGGACCCCGCTCGGGCGGATCGCCGAGGCGGAGGAGATCGCGCGGGTCGCCGTCTTCCTCGCCTCGGACGACGCCTCTTACGTGACGGGGACCACGATCTACGCGGACGGCGGCCGCCTCGCCCTGAACGGCATCATGGCGCCGGCGTGACGGCCCGCCCGCGCGCGGGTCTCAGACCTCGACGACGCGGCCCTCCGCGGCCGCGAAGCAGTCGAGCGGTGACCGCTGCGTGACCGCGATCCGCCTGGCCTGCTCCACCATCGCCGACACGACCTCGTCGGAGTGCATGGGATCGTGATGCACCAGCGCCAGCGCCCTGGCTTCGCCTTTGAGCGCGACCCCGACGGTGGCGCTCAACGACGAGTGCCCCCAGCCCACCCGGGCGGAGTACTCCTCGTCGGAGTACTGTGCCTCGCCGATGTAGAGATCGACGCCCGACACGAACCTGACGATCTCCTCGTCGAGCACGTGCCCGTACACGTAGCCCTCCTCCGCCCGTTGCCCCACCAGCTGCAGCGTGGAGCGGTACGGCTCGTGATCCGTCGCGTACACCACCGTCTTGCCGGCCTGGGCCACCTTGTACCCCAGGTTCATCCCGGGGTGGTTCAGGTACATGGCGGAGATCGTCGCATCCCCGATCTGAAAGTCGGCCCCGCGGTATTCGTGGAGGTGCATGGTAGACGCCAGATCGCCGAAGGCCACCGGGAAGTAATCCGGATCCATCTGACCCCGGAGGATCTTCTCCAGCGATCGCCCCTGACCCGGCGGCCCGTAGACGTGGATGGTCGTCGTCGGGTCGTACGCCGGCCGAAAGAAGGGGAACCCCTGGATGTGGTCCCAGTGCGTGTGACTGATGAACAGGTGAACGGTGAGGGGCGTGCCGCGGAATTCCTCGAGGAGGGCGATGCCGAGCTCCCGGATGCCGGTGCCGGCATCGAAGATCAAGAGATCCTGGCCGCAGCGGACCTCGACGCACGCCGTGTTGCCGCCGTACCGGCTGGTCCGCGGGCCCGGCGTCGGGATGGAGCCCCGCGTGCCCCAGAACGTCACGCGCATCTATTGGGCGTCCGCTGACGACAGGTGGCGCTCGACGACCGCGAGGAGCTCTTCGGTCCTGAACGGCTTGACGACGTAGTCGTGGGCGCCGAGCTCCTTGGCGCGGTCGATGTCGGCCTTGTAGGACTTCGCCGACATGATGATCACGATGGTGCGGGCGAGCTCCGGGTGTGACCGGATGGCCTGCAGGACGTCGGACCCGTGCATCTGCCCCATCATCATGTCGGAGACGATGACCGGGGGCTTGTGCTGGAGCGCGAGCTGAATGCCCTCGGTTCCATCCGTCGCCGTGTAGACCCGGAACCCCCGGTCCTCGAAGAAGAAGGCCAGGAAGGCGACGAGGCTCTCGTCGTTGTCGATGATCAGGATCGACGACTTATCCATCGCCGCGGCGCGCGGGGCTCTCCCTCACACCAAGCGACCCCTCAACGCTTCTGTGGCTCCCGAGGTAGATCGATGCTGCGCAGTCGCTCCAGATCCACCTTGAGGCGCTCGATCTCGGCCTGCGATGAGAGCAGCCGGTCGAGCACGTTCCTCGTGGCTCGCGCGCGCGGTGCGGCCGGGTCCGTCGGATAGGCCTTCAGAAACTCGTCGTAGAGGCCCAGGGCGCGGCGATACTGCCCCACGACCAGCTGCTCGTCGGCGCGCGCGAGGAGCCGGGAAGACTGCGGCGAGAACATCGCGCAGCCCGACACCAGCAACCCCAGGACGAGGGTCAGCGGGCGGGAACTCATGTCGGGTCGGCGGTGGCCTCGGCAATCGCGGCGGGCGCCTGCCGGGGAATGACGACGACGAATCGGGTGCCTTTGCCCTCCTGCGACTCGACGCTCACGCGCCCGCCGTGCGCCTCGACCAGCCCCCGGACGATCGCGAGCCCGAGCCCCGAGCCGCCCTTTCCGGAGTGGGCTTGGCGGAATCGCTCGAAGACGAACGGCAGCGCGTCGGCCGGGATGCCGACGCCCGTGTCCTCGACCTGGATCTCCATGTCGGCACCGGCGTCGGCCAGCCGCACGGTCACCGAGCCGCCGGCGGGCGTGAAGCGGATCCCGTTCGCGACGAGGTTGATCAGCACCTGGACCATCCGGTCCTCGTCACCGACCATGTCGAAGGTGCCTGGCCCGCACTCGTATCCCAGGGTCACCCCCTTCTCCTCGGCCTGGACGCGCAGCTCCTTCACCGCGCGTCGCGCGGCCCGCTCGAGGCCGAAGGGCCGGTGCTCGAGCGGCAGGAGCCCCGCGGAGAGGCGAGAGAGATCGAGGACCTGACTCACGAGCCGGAGCAGGCGGTCGGTGCTCCGATGGATGATCGAGACCAGCTTCTCCTGCTTCGGCGTGAGCGGCCCCGGGCCGCCCTGCTCGAGGAGGTGGGCCGCCTCGCGGGCCGACGTCAGCGGCGATCGCAGCTCGTGCGACATGGTCGCGTAAAACTGCTCCTTCAGCGCGTCGATCTCGCGCAGCCGCTCCGCCATGCGGTTGAAGGAGCGCGCGAGGGCTCCGATCTCGTCGGTCGTCCCGACGGGGATCGGCTCCCGGAAGGAGCCCTCGGCGATGGCCTCGGTCGCCGTCGCCAGGCGGCGCAGCGACCGCGTCATGCGCACGGCGATGATGCCCGTCCCCAGGAGCGCGGCGATGACCGCGGCGATCAGGGCGACGATCACGACATTCCACGTCCGCTCCCGGAGCCGGGCGGCCTCGGTCTTGGCCTCCCCCAGAGCGGCCTTTGCAGCGGTCTGGGTCTCGTAGAGCGCCGCCTGCGTGAGGGTGATGAGGGCGTCGAGCTCGGTCGCGACGCGGTCGATGGCCGGCCGGGCCTCGGTCTCCAGGACACGCGACGCTCCGTTCACGTCGCCGCGGGCGTGGAGCTCGCGCGCCTTGCCGACCGTCGCCCGATAGTGGGCGAACGCCCGGATCGCCTGGCGCGCCTGCGCGCGCTCCGCGTCGGTCGTCAGGAGCTGGTGCAGCTGACCGAGGCTCTTCTCGATCCGGCCCGCCTCCTGGCTCGAGACCCTCGCATACTCGCGGTCGCCGAACACCAGGGCGCGCATCTCGAACCGGTGGACCTGACCGACCCGCTCGCGAAGCGACGCCTCGACCCGGAGGACGTCCGCGGCGCGGACCACGATGTCCCGGTGGGTGCCGATCAGCTTGGCGACCTCCGTGAGGGTCCAAGCGGCGACCCCGACGAGGATCACGATGACGACCGCATTGGCGAGGAAGATCTTCGGCGCAAGCCGCATAGCCCAGTGCACCCTCACACGCCCGGTTCTGGCCGGTGCCGCCCCGGTCGCCCGACCCGGCAGCGCGCCCCCATGCTACTACTCCGGGGCGACCGTTCACAAACCCCCGAGCTGACGGCCCGCCAGCCCCCGCGCGCCCTCCCCGGAGGGAGAGCGTCGGCCCCCTCAGGAGGCGAGGGCGGCCTCGACGAGCTGCGCCGCGGCGGGCAGGTCCGGGGCTTTCGGGCAGTCGGCGTCGGTCCAGGCGCCGGCCGGGTCGAGGAGGATGGCCTGGCAGCCCGCGGCCCGCGCGCCCAAAACGTCCACAGCGTACAGATCGCCCACGTGGACCGCCTCCTCGGGGCTCACGCCCAGCGCCGCCGCGGCGTGCTGGAAGATCCGCGGGTCGGGCTTCTCCGCCCCCACGAGCCCGGAGTCCACGATCGCGTCCACCCGGTCGGCGAGCCCGACCTTCCCGAGAATCTCCGCCACCGTGCCGTTCGAGTTCGACACCACCGCGAGGCGCAGCCCGCGCCGTCGCAGGCGATCCAGCACCGCCGGGGCCTCGGGGACGGCGACCGACCAGAGCCCGTAGGGCGGGTTGATCCCCCGGAGGTCGGCGGCGATCCGCTCGGCGCCCGGCCCCCACGCGATCGCCAGGGCCTCGAGGAGATAGCGGAGGTAGAGCTGGAAGATGTCGGGGGCCTCGGTCGAGCGCGGGCCGCGGAGATGCGGGTCGAGGCGGACGCGCGCGCCGTACTCCGCCAGCCGCACCGCGTCCGCCGTCACGGCGTGGCCGGCCGCCCGGATCCGCCCGGCGATGGCCTCGTAGTCGAGCGTCAGAAGGGTGTTGCCCGCGTCGAGGAAGACCGCGCGGAGCGCCATCAGGTCGGGCGCGCTACTTCTTGACCCACTGGCCGTTGTCCTGCTGGATCCACTCCCCGGCCTGCGCCCGGTCGCGGTTGGTCTTGGCGAACGCGGCCCGCACCCGGCCCGCGTCGGAGGCCGGGATGTTGTTCTGCCGCATGAAGGTGTCCATGATCAACTGGCGGTCCGCGTTCTCCGCGCCGATGAGCCTCCCGAGGTCGCCGCACCCCTGCCCCGGCCGCGCCTCGACGAGCCCCTGGTTGCTCTCGCCGATGCAGCCGCGCCCCTTCCACTGCTGCATCTCCCCGAAGCGCGCGTTCCGCGAGGCGACCGCCCGCCGGATCTCGGGGGTGTCCACGCGGGGCTCCTGCGCGATCACGATCGTGCGGTTCTCCGCCGCCGCCTCGCCCGGGCCGGCCGCGGCGAGCAGGGGCTGCGAGAGCCGGCTCTGAGGCTCCTTCTTCGGCGGGGCCGGTGGCTTCGGGTTCTCGGGGCTCCGCACCATGTCCTCGATCCGGCTCGCCGCCCCCTCGAGCTTGTCCTGGGGGAAGACGATGTTCACGGTCACCGGCACGCAGGCCGCGACCAGGGCGAGGAGCCCCGCGAGGCTCGCGAGCCGGAGCACACGCCGCGCGCGAGGGGTCAGCGTCACATCCATCGTCGTCGTTCTCCTCAGTTCCCGGGGAACTGGCGCGCGAGGAACGAGAGCGGCATGTCGCGGATGTTGATCTCCCGCACCTTGGGCGGGAAGATCCCGAACTGCTCGCGCCCGCGGAGCGCCAGGCTCGCCCGGATGTCGTCGCCCGCCGAATGCACGTCGGCCTCGGCGGACTTGTACTCGAAGGCCCGTAGGTTCTGGAGCGTCTCGCGGAGGATCCCCGTGGGGTCCGACTCGGCGTAGGCGAGCAGGCGGGTCAGGATCTCGATGTTCACCGTGCCCCCCTTCGGGACCTCGAACCGCCCGTTGACGCCGAGCCGCCCGCCCCGGTACTGGAAGTCGAGCTTGTAGTTCAGCAGCCCCGTCATCGTGCCACCCCGGATCCCGTAGGCGCTGACGAACTCCTCGACGCGGACGCGCTCCCCCGAGAGCGAGCCGCGCGCGAACGGCCCCGCCGCTTCGAGCTCCAACTCGGCCCAGCCCTTCCCACCCCCAGAATACAGAGCGTAGGCGAGATCGTTCAAGGCGAGCCGGTCGTTCCAGACGCGCGCCGGGGTCGTGACGTCGCGCGCGACGACCCCGTAGGCGATCAGCTCCGCGATTTCGACCTTCCCCCATCGCGGTTCCCCGGCCACCTCGCTCCCGCGCCGGACGGGCAGCTCGGCCACGAGGTCGCGGAGCGAGACCTTCCCGCCCGCCACCTCCGCGGACGGCACCCGGAGGGCGACGCGTCCATCCGCTGCGCCGAAGCCCGGCCCGCGGAGCTCGACGTCGACGCCCGCTGACCCGGTGAGCTCCCGCGGGATCCGCGGCCACCAGCGATCGAGGCGCGAGAGGTCAGGGAGCCGGGCCGCGAGCTGGAGCCGCCCGGGCGCCGAGCCGGGGCCGAGGCGCGCCTCGCCGAGCTCGTGCCCGGCGCCGTCACGCGCGGTGAGCGTGCCGCGTGCCGGCTCGAGGCTCCCGTCGGCCCGCCGGCCGAGCTCGAGCGTGCTCCCGAGCCGCGGCACGACCCCGCGGAATGCCGGGAGGTCGGCTGCCAGCGCCTCGGCGTCGAAGGCGAGGGTGATCCCGCCGGGCTCGAGGTCGGCCCGCAGCAGGCTCCGGTCCGCCGCCAGGTCGCCGTCGGCACGCCGGAGGGCGACGGCCTGCGCCTCGAGGGCCGCGCGCCCCGCCCGGAGCGTGCGCGCGTCGAGGCCCGACGCCGCGAGCCGCGCCCCTGTGAGGCGCAGCCGGTCGGCGGGCCCGAGCCAGCCGGGCCAGAGCCACCGCACGAGGTCCGCCGCCTCGACCACCTCGCCGCCGAGCCGCGCCTCGACCCGGCCCGACCCCCCGTCGTAACCGAGCGTCCCGCCCAACGCCGCGCCCTCGACGCGCGCGGCGAGCTCCTCCAGGTCCGCACGCGCCAGGGCGCCGCGCGCATCGAGGCGCACGCGGTAGCGCGCCGCGCCCGGCGCGATCTCGAGCGACGCGACGCGCAGGCGCGCGGCCCTGAGCGTGCCGTGGACGAGCGCCCCCGGTGCCGCGGGCTCCAGCTCGAGCCGTCCCTCGACGCGCTCCGCCGCCACGTCGGCGCCGACGGCCGCCGCCGGCAGCCCGAGCGCCGCGACGCGCACCGCGGCACCGGCCCGCGGCAGCGCGCCGCCGTCTCGCCGCCACGTCAGGTCGACGTCGGCGAGCTCGGCCCGCCCGGTCGGGCGCCAGCCGAAGCCCGCGAGCCCCGCGACGGCCGCGAGGTCGGCCGTCACCCGCGAGAGCGCGACGTGGAGCACGCCGTCCCCGTACCTCGCCTCACCCTCGGCGCCGAACAGGTCGCCGACGGCGAGGCTCCCGCGCACGCGCGCGGGCTCGGCCCGCGGGAGCTCCGCGTCGAGCCGGACGTCGAGCGCGCCATCCGGGCCGCCCGGCGCGCGTCCGTCGCCGAGCCACGCCTCGAGCGCCCCGAGCCCCCCGCGGCCCGCGAGGGCGAGTCGTCCCGTCTCCCCGTCGAGCCAGGCGTTCGCGGTCACGAGGAGCGGCGCACCGCGGCCGTCGCGCAGGGTGAGCTCCACCCGCCCCTCTCCGCGCGCCTTGCGGAGGACGAGGTCGAAGCCGAGGTCGCCGCCCGCGCGGCGCGCGACCCCGCCGGTGAGCGCGACATCGAGCACGAGCGGCGCCGCGAGGGTGCCCACCAGAGCGTCGCGCAGCCCCTCGAGCAGCCCGAGGCCGGCGACAGCGCCGCCTTCCGGCAGGTCGAGCCTCGGGCGGGTCACGACGAGGCGGAGCGGCGCGCGATCGCCCCGGGCCACAGCGAGGAGCGGCCCCGTCGCCTCGATCTCGGCCACGGTGACCTCCGCGGGCCAGCCCGCCGCCCGCGGCAGGCGCACCCCGCGCATCACGACGCGGTCCGTGCCGAGCGCCGTCACCCGGTCGATCCGGACCTCCCGCGCCAGCGCGCGCGAGAGCGCGAGCCCGAGCACCCGCGCGGCGCGCCGCTGGTCGGCGAGGACGAAATACCCCACGGCCGCGAGCGCGACCAGAGTCAGGAGCACGCCCGCCGCGAACGCCGCCAGTGCGCGGTGGGTCCGCAGCCAGCGTGAGAGTGCCACGCTCATTCAGACGGTCCGAGGCCGCCGGTCCATCTAGCGCGCCGCCCCAGGCGGGGCCGCTACTAGTAGGACTTCGGGAGCCCCAGGACCCGCTCGGCCAGGTAGTTGAGGGCCATCTGCTGCGACACGGGCGCGATCTTGTACAGCCGCACCTCGCGCCACAGCCGCTCGACGTGGAACTCCTTGGCGTAGCCGAAGCCGCCGAACGTTTGCAGCGCCGCGTCGCACGCCTCGAAGCCCGCGTCCGCCGCCAGGAGCTTCGAGGCGTTCGCCTCCGCCCCGCACGGCTGCCCGCGGTCGAACAGCCACGCGGCGCGGAGCGTCAGCGCCCACGCCGCCTCGAGCCGCGCCCACGCCAACGCGAGCGGGTGGGCCACCGCCTGGTTCTGGCCGATCGGGCGGTCGAAGACCACGCGCTCCCGGGCATACTGCGCGGCCCGCTCGAGCGCGGCCCGGCCGATCCCGACGGCCTCCGCCGCGACCAGGGCGCGCTCGGGGTTGAGCGAGTCGAGGAGGTGGTAGAAGCCGCGGCCGACCTCACCGACGACGTCTTCGTCGGCCGCGCGCAGCCCCTCGATGATCACCTCGTTCGAGTCCACCGCCGCGCGCCCGAGCTTGTCGATCTCCCGGAGCGTGACGGTCGCCGGGTCGAGGTCCGCCACGAAGAGCGTCAGCCCCTCGAGCTTCCGCGGGCCGACCTCGTCGTAGGGCGTCGTGCGCGCCAGGAGCAGGAACTTCTGCGAGTGACGGGCGTTCGAGGTCCAGACCTTCCGGCCGGTGATCACCCATCCCGCCCCGTCCCGGCGCGCCGTGGTCTGGATCCGGCTCGTGTCGGTCCCGGCGTTCGGCTCGGTCACCCCGAACGCGAGGCTGAGCGCCCCCGTGGCGATCCCCGGCAGGATCCGCCGGCGGAGCCCCTCGCTCCCGTGCTTGATGATGGGCATCGCCGGGAACACGGCGAAGTGGATCGGCGAGGCGCCCGAGAGCCCCGCCCCCGACGCGCAGATCGCCTCCAGCATGAGCGCGGCCTCGGTCACGCCGAGGCCGGCGCCGCCGTACGCCTCGGGGATGACGATGCCGAGCCAGCCCGCGCGGGCGAACGCCTCGACGAACTCGGTGGGGTACTCGGCCTTCCGGTCCTTCTCGCGCCAGTACTCCCAGCCGAAGCTCTTCGCGAGGGCGAGGACCTCCTTGCGGATCAGCTCCTGCGCCTCGGTGAGCGCCAAGTCCATGCCCGCAGTATATCCCTCTCCCTCCCTCGGGAGGGAGAGGCAGGGTGAGGGTGGCCTCCCGCGTTTGACTCCCGCGCACGGCTCCGGTACGCTCGGGCACCGTGCGGCGCCTGACGTCCGGTCTCGCGTCTGTCCTCCTCGCGTTCGCCCTGACGTCGTCGGTGGCGGCCGCCGGGCCTTATCGGGGCCCGGTCATCGACGCCCACTCGCACCTGCCGAACCCCCAGGCCCTCGAGCCGCTGCTGGCCGCCATGGACCGCCACCGCATCGCGCGTGTGGCGCTCCTGGGCGTGGGCGGCGTCCAGAAGGACGATCTCGCCTGGATCGAGGCGGCGGCGCGGAAGCACCCCGAGCGCGTGATCCCCTTCGCGCCGGTTCCCGACCCGATGGCCGCCGACGCGGCGGCGCGGCTCGATGCGCTGCTGGCGACCGGCCGCTTCCGGGGCGCCGGCGAGGTCCACGTCCACCAGGCGTCCCGGAAGATCCGCCGCGACCTGGACGCGCCGCCGTTCCGCGCGCTCCTCGACGTCTGCGCCCGGCACGGCGTGCCGCTCGTCGTCCACGACGAGCTGACGCGCGAGACGACGGCGGAGCTCGAGCGGGCCCTCGCCAGAAACCGCAAGGCGATTATCGTCCTCGCCCACGCGGGAAGCGGCGAGCCGACGGCGCTGGCCGGGCTCCTCGGCCGGCACGAGAACCTCTACCTCGACGTCTCCGGGATGCACTTTCTCCGGGCGCCCGCCCTCGCGCCCGAGAAAGGACCACTGGCGCCCGGGTGGAAGAGCCTTCTGACCCAGCACCCCGATCGCATCCTCGCCGGCCTGGACGTCTGGGCCGTGCACCTCTTCAAGCCCGAGATGCTGGACCGCCTGATGACCTGGACCCGGCGCGTGCTCGGCGAGCTCCCCCCCGACGCCGCCGAGCGCATCGCCCACGAGAACGCGGAGCGCCTCTTCCGGCTGAAGTAAGGCTCCCCCGCGACCGGCCACCGCGTGGCGCGCCTTCCTCGAGGGTCCGGGGACCGGCCCGCTGGGGTGCACCTCCCGACGTTCCTCGCGGACACAGCCGGGGAGGACAGCACGCCCGCCCCGCTCGCCTTTGTGCCGCGCGAGGTCGAAGTCTACCGCACGCTCGCCGGCGTCCCGGCGGAAGGGTCAGCGCCATAACGCTTGACGTTAATATCGCAGCGCGTTATGCTTGGCGCGGTGATCCGGAGCTTCCGGAACCGCGAGACCGAGAAGCTGTTCGCACGCGAGCGATCCCGGCGGCTGCCTCCAGCGGTTCAACGGTTGACACTGCGGAAGCTGGTGATTGTCGATGCCGCGGAGTCCCTCGAGGACCTTCGAGTGCCACCGGGTAACCGCCTGGAGAAGCTCTCGGGAGATCGGCAGGGTCAGTACAGCATTCGAATCAACGACCAATGGCGGATCTGCTTCGTCTGGAAGGACGGCGATGCCCATCAGGTCGAAGTCACGGACTACCACTAGGAAGGAGACGGCCGTGGTGCCACGAAAGCTCGCCCCAGTCCACCCCGGCGAGGTGCTCAGCGAGGAGTTCCTGAAGCCCCTGGGCATCAGCCAGTACAGGCTGGCCCAGGACGTCGGCGTGCCGCCACGGAGAATCAACGAGATCGTTCACGGCAAGCGTTCTGTCACGGCAAACACCGCCCTCCGGCTGGCGCGGTACTTCCGAACCTCGGAGCGGTTTTGGCTGAACCTTCAGGCGCGCTACGACCTCGAAGTCGAGAAGGACCGCCTCGGGGACCGGCTCGAGAAGGAGGTAGCGGTTCACGGCGCTGCCAGATGACCCACGCTTCCCGTAGTGACACGCCTCACGGTCTCGACCGCGCGCCCCAGCAGCGCTGGAGCCGACGGAAGAGCAGGAGGCTCGGGAGGATCAGCAGCCAGAGCAGCCCGGCGAACCACACCGCACCCGCCGCGCTCCCCGTCGCGTCGAGGACGTACCCCGCGAGGGGGAGGATCACCGTCAGGCCGCCGAAGTAGACCGTCTGGAACGCTCCGAAGCCCGTGCTCCGGTTCTCGGGCCTGAGCACCTCGCTCGGCAGCGCGATGAGGGCGGCCGCCGGTCCGACGCCGACGAGGCCGAAGAGGAGGATCCAGACGAGCGGCGGGCCCCCGAGGGGCAGCATCAGGCACGCCGCGACCGCCGCCAGGGTGCCGCCCACGACGAACAGATCGGGGCGCCCGGTCCGGTCGATCAGCCTGCCCCCGAGCGGCAGCGAGCCGATGGAGACGAAGGAGGCCCAGCTCGCCAGGACGCCCGCCTGAGCAGGTCCGACCCCGCGCTCCTGGAGCAGGGTCGGCGTGAAGCTCATGAACACGAGGAACCCCGCATTGAGCGCTACCAGGATGACCGCCCGGTCGCCGAAGCGGGCGCCGAGGAGACCGCCGGGGAGGGCGATGAACGCGCCGGGCAGCATGGGGAGGCCGATGAGCAGGCCGAACTGGGTGTAACCCAGCCCGAGATCGGCCATGAGGAACGGGGCGACGGCCGGGACCGCCTGGAAGTTCAGACCCATCGAGATGCGGGCGAACGAGAGGAGCGCGAGCACCGCCCAGCGGTTGGTCAGCGGCACCATGTGACCGATAATATCCCGGCGAGGCGCATCACGGTGACCGAGAACCCTTACCGCGACGCGACGCTCCCGGCCCTGCTCGCCGCCGCCGCCGCCCGCTTCGGCGAGCGGGAGGCGCTCGTCCTCCGCGACGAGCGGCTGACCTACGCGGAGCTCCGCCGGCGCGGCGTGCGGCTCGCGCGCGGGCTCCTCGCCCTCGGCATCCAGCCCGACGAGAAGGTCGCGCTCTGGCTCACGAACCGCCCCGAGTGGCTCGTCGTCCAACACGCCTGCGCGCGGATCGGGGCGATCGTGGTCGCGCTCAACACGCGCTACCGCACCCACGAGCTCGACTACATCCTCCGTCAGTCCGACACGACGACGCTGGTGCTCGCCGACCACGCCCTCCACGTCGACTTCCTCGAGATCCTGGAGGACCTCCTCCCCGGCCTCCACGACGCGGAGCCGGGCGAGCTCCGGTTCGAGCGCTTCCCGGCCCTCCGGCGCGTCGTCTGCCTGGGCGAGGATGTCTACGGCGGCACGCGCCGCTACCGGGACGTCCTCGAGGCCGGCGACGACCCGGCCCTCGAGGCCGAGCTCCAGGCGCGGGAGGCGCGGGTCCGGCCGGACGACGTCTTCACGCTGCTCTACACGTCCGGCACGACGTCGTTCCCGAAGGGGGCGATGATCACGCACCGGAACACGGTGCCTCACGGCTGGGCCTCCGGGGAGCGCCTCCACCTCGGACCGGCGGACCGCGTGCTCCACACGCTTCCCTTCTCCGGCACGTGGGGCGGGGTCGTGATCCCGCTCATGACGTTCACCCACGGGGCGTGCCTCGTCCTCGAGGAGTTCTTCGATCCGCTCGAGACGCTCCGGCTCATCGAGACCGAGCGGATCACGGTCTGGAACGCGCTGGACGCGATGCTGACCGCGGTGCTCGACCACCCGGACCTCGACAAGTACGACCGCGCGACGCTCCGCACGGGCGGCGTGGCGATGACCGGGGGCGGCCGCCACGGCCTCTTCGACGAGGTCCTCACGCGCCTGCCCATGGCGGGCGCCGTCCAGCCCTACGGCATGACCGAGGTGAACGCCCTGGCCCTCTGTCCCTTCCCCGACGACCCGCTCGAGCTCCGCCGCCAGGCGGGGGTCCGCCCCGCCGAAGGCCTCGAGGTCCGCGTCGCGGACCCGGAGACGGGGGCCGACCGCGCCCCCGGGGAGGCGGGGGAGCTCCTCCTGCGCGGGCCGCTCGTCACCCGCGGCTACTACCGGAAGCCCGAGGAGACCGCCGCGGCGATCGATCCCGACGGGTGGCTTCACAGCGGTGACCTCGCCGTCCGGGACCCGGCCGGCCACGTCGTCTTCCTCGGCCGCCTCAAGGAGACCCTCCGGATCGGCCACTTCATGGTCGCGCCGGCCGAGATCGAGGCGTTCCTCATGAGCCACCCGGCCGTCGCCCAGGCCTTCGTCGTGGGCGTGCCCGATCCCAAACACGGCGAGGTCGCCGTCGCCTGGGTGATCCCGCGCGAGGGCGCGAGCCCGACGGAGGCGGAGCTCCAGGCCTACTGCCGGGGGAAGCTCGCCTCCTTCAAGGTGCCGCGGCGGGTGTGGGTCGTGGCCGACGTGCCGCGGACCCCGGGGCCCCACGGCGACAAGGTCCAGAAGGGGAAGCTCCGCGAGGAGGCCCTCCGGGCGCTGGGCCCGGACGCACTGCCGCGCTGATCAGCCACCCGCGAGGCGCGCCACGGCCTCCGGCAGCGCGGCGAGGCTCGGAATGGCGGCGTCCGGTAGCGCCGCCTCCGGACGCCGCGCCCGGCGGGCCACCTGGATCACCCGCATCCCCGCCGCCCGCGCCCCTTCCACGTCGAGCACCGGGTCGTCGCCGACATGGACCGCCGTCTCGACGGGCGCCCCCGCCGCCCTGAGCGTCAGCCGGAAGATCTCGGGGTCGGGCTTCCGGATCCCGCACTCGTCGGAGAACGTGAGGTGCGCGAAGTAGTCCAGCAGGCCGTAGCCGCGGAGGAGCTCCCGGAGCGCCGCGCCGGGCGTCCGCATCGTGTTCGACACGACACAGAGGGTCACGCCGCAGCCCGCGAGGGCTTCGAGCGCGCCGCGGGCCCCCTCGTCCACGGCGGGGGGCACGAGCAGGGCCGGCCGCGCGTAGGCCTCGACCAGGGCCTGCATGGTCCGCGCCGCCAGCCGGGCGGGCAACCGGGCGTCCACGGCCTCGAGGATCGCCCCGACGTGCCGCTCGACGGGGACGTCGCGGTTCTCGCGCCAGATGCGGCCGAGGAACGCGCCGGACGCCGCGTACCCGCGGTCGAGGTCGGTCCGCGTCACGCGCACGCCGGCGGCGCGGAGGATCGATTCGAACTCGGCGACCCGCCGGCGGCGGTAGACGTCGTCGCTCGACGGGAGATCCAGGAGGAGCGTGCCCCAGAAGTCGAGGGTGACCGTGCGGATTTCCAGGGGTGGGCTCCTACGCCTCGCCGGGCGCGACGGCCAGCTCGTAGAGCGGGTGGACGCCGGTGAACCCCTTGAGCGGCACGGTGCCGAGAGGCCGCGCCCGCACGCTGGACGGGACCAGCATCGCGTGCGCCTCCCCCGTGGCCAGGACCACGTTCGCCTCCTTCGGGCGGATCGGGCCCCAGAGGTCCGGCGTGTCGATCGCCCGGCAGACACGGAACGCCTTGTGCACGACGGCGCCCACGCGGTTCGATTGCGGATCGATCCAGGTGCTCCCGTAGTGGAGCGCCCCGCGGAAGGCCACCGGCGGCTCGCCGAGGTCGCTGAACTCGGCGAGCCGGGCGAAGATCGTTCGGAGGGCCAGGAGCGCCCAGTCCACGTTGGGGAACGCGATGAGAAACCCTTCGAGGTGCTCCTCGACCACGTGCGCGCGGAACTGCTTGCTCATCGCGGCGAGGCGCTTGGCGATCCGCCCCATGAAGGCCCGGACGCTCGCGTCCCCCTGGGACACGAGGAGGTCCGTCACCCCCACGACCTCGAGGACGACGACCGCCTCGTTCCGGGCGTCCCGGGCCCGACCCTCCTGGGTCCCGGCGTCGGCGACGCGCTGCTCGTGCTGGGCCCGGCGGAGCGCGACGTCGAAGTCCACGGGCGAGCCGCAGGCCTGACGCGCCGTGGCCTCCGTGATCCACCCCCGGAGGTAGTAGTCGAGAGCGCACTGGTCGAAGGTCTGCATGCCGAAGAGGTCGCGGCCCCGCGCGAGGATCGTCGGGAGGCGCGCCGTGAGCCCGGGCTCCATGATCGCGCGGAAGACGCTCGAGGTCGCCACGAGGATCTCCGTCACCGGCAGGAGCCCGCTCCCGTCCGCGCGCTCGACCAGGCGCTGGCAGACCAGCCCCCGCAGGACATGGGCGAGCTGCGCCCGGACCGAGGCCTCCTGCTGTTCCGGGAGCATCGCCACGATCCGGTGGACGGTCTCGACCGCCGACCCGGTGTGGAGCGTCGAGAGGACGAGGTGGCCCGTCTGGGCGAGCGTCAGCACCGTGCGAAAGGTCTCCTCGTCGCGCATCTCGCCGATGACGATGACGTTCGGGTCCTGCCGGAGCACGAGCCGCAGCGCGACGTCCCAGCCCGGCACGTCGGCGCCGATCTCGCGCTGGGTGATGAGGCACCCGCGGCTCTCGAAGACGTACTCGATCGGGTCTTCGATCGTCACGATGTGGTCGTTGCGCGTCTCGTTCATCAGGTTGATCATCGCCGCGAGGGTCGTGGACTTCCCGGCGCCCGCGGGCCCGGTCACGAGGACGAGGCCGCGTCGCTCCAGCGCGAGACGGGCGACCGCCGCGGGCAGGTTCAGCGCCTCGAGCCCCGGCGCCTCGCGCGCCAGGACCCGGACGGCGACCGCCGGCGCGCCGCGGGTCCGGTGGACGGTCACGCGGAAGCGCCCGAGCTCGGGCACGCCCATCGGGAGGCTGACCCCGCCGTCCCGGGCGAGCCGGGCCCGCTGCTCGTCCGGGAGGAGCCGCCCCACCAGGTCCTCGACGTCCTCGGCGCGCAGGCGCGGCCACTCCGCCAGCGGGGCGAGCCGGTTTCGGACGCGGAGCACCGGCGGCCAGCCGGCGCGCAGGTGGAAGTCGGAGGGCCCGCGCGGCATCGCCGCCCGGAGGAGCGCCTCGAGGTCGATCACGGGGACTGACGGGGCGCCGTCACCCGCCGGATCCGGGAGCCGTCCCGGTCAGTCTCCCCGGCAAGGGGGGGAATCCCAACCACTCCGCCCCCTTGCCCCCCCACCCGGGTCGTGCCACCCGCGTGTCCCCGGCTGCGCGTTGCGATCAGTCCCGGTAGCAGACGTAGAGCACGTGCGGGTACGGAAGGAAGTCCACCATGAGGTGCCGGTAGACGCGGAAGCCGATCCGCTGGAGGAGCGCCTGCAGCTCGGCGGCGGGCCAGTAGTGGATGACCCCGCCCGGGCTCACCAGGAGATCGAGGACGTGGGTGAACCAGCGCTTGTACGCCGGCTGCGTGTCCACGTCCTTGACGACGAGGACCCCCCCGGGCCGCACCGCCTTGTGCAGCTCGGCGAGGAGCGGCTCCACGGTTTCGGGCGGGATGTGGTGGACGATGTCGAGCATGTACGCGGCCGCGTGCTGGCGGTCCGCCCGCCATTCCCGCGCGTCTCCCACCTCGTACGTCACGTTGGAGAGGCCGAGGCGCCGCGCCGTCGCGGTGGCGAGCTCGACGCGGCGCCGGTTCAGGTCGAACCCGCGGAAGGACGCCGTCGGGAGGAGCTGCGCGTAGTAGAGCGAGAAGAGGCCGAAGCCGCAGCCCATGTCGAGGATCGTGCCCTCGGCCGGCAGGTACTGCCCGATCTCGTCCAGGAAGCGCTGGCGGAGGATCAGGAACCGCCCCCACGAGTAAGCACGGATGATCGGGTCGTCGTAGGCCGCCACCACTCTGGCGATCGCCTCGCGCCTCATCGCGAGGCCCCACGCTTCGGGGGGAGGCAGGCCCGATGTGGTCGCCGAAGGGCGACCACCCCGGCTTCGCCGGGAGGGCCGCTCGGCGCAGCCGCGCCGGTCCGAACGAACGGGGGCGAAGCCCCCCTCCGAATCGAGGAGTAAGCACGGATGATCGGGTCGTCGTAGGCCGAGACGACCCTAGCGATCGCCTGTCTTTGCATACACTCGGTACCCGTCGCCTTCCCGGGCGAGACGGTAGTTCGCCTCGAGCCAGGCCGCGAGCGCCGGGAACTCCCCGAGCCGCCCGTAGTCGCCACGCGGCCAGCCGCGCTCGAAGAGGACCAGCGCCGCCGGCGGACGCCGCCGGAGGCCGTCGAGCAGCTCGGCCCGGAGCCCGCGGACGTAGGGGTGCCCGACGTCGTGGTAGAAGTGGAAATCGTAGAGGAAGCGCGTCGGCTGCCGCGCGTCGAGGAGGTAGAGCGCGTGGATGCCGCCGTCGGTCGTGTCGAGCACCTGGACGGCGCCCCCGGCCGTCGTCAGCGGCGCGACCGCCGCGGCGACCGCGTCGGTGCGGGCACGCTTCCCCGCGATCCACGCCGGGTCCAGGTTCCGGAGCCCCTTCACCCCCAGGGTCGCCGCCGTCGCGACGAGCACGACCACCAGCGCGACCGCCGCGAGGCGCCGGCCGGCGGCGAGGGCCGCCCCGAGGCCGGCTGCCCCGAGCGCGACCGCGAAGAGCGCCGCAGGGTAGAGATGATACTCCCAGCCCTTCCCCTGCAAGGCGAAGTGGAGCGCGCCGTAGACCACGCCTGCTCCGAGGAGGGCCGCCCGGCTGTCCACCGCGCGCGTCCGCCAGAGCGCGGCGAGGCCGCCGAGCGCCCAGAGCCCGAGCCCCGCGACGACGGCCGGCCCGAGGTCGTGGCCCCGGATCGCCTCGACGAGCGTGACGCGGCCCAGCCCGGCGTAGAGCGGCAGGAGGTAGCCGCCCACCATGTCGAGGAACGCCGGAAGCCCGCCGGCCGCCGCGAGCCAGCCGAGGACGGCCGCCCCCGGCAGCGTGATGCCCGCGGCCAGCGCCGCCAGTCCGCGCCCGGGCTCCCCGCGCCGCCAGCCGACCGCCGCGAGGACCGGCAGGAGCAGGACGGCGTGCGGCTTGATCCACACCCCGACGCCGAGGGCGAGCCCGGCCAGGCCGAGCGCGCGCGGCCGCCCGTCCTGCCGGTAGGCGACGGCGGCGGCGGTCGTCCAGGCCAGGAGCGCGCAGAGGATCAGGTCCCGCTGCCCGGCGCGCCAGGCGCCGCCCGAGACGTGGTAGAGCCAGAAGAGCGCCGCGGCGCTCCCGGCCGCCCAGCGGCCGAACGAGCGGAGCGCGGCGACCAGCCCCGCCGCGGTTACCGCGACCACGGCGAGGTCGAAGGCGCGGAAGCCCGCATCGCCGCGCCCGAAGAGGACGAGCCCCAGCACGTGGACGAGGTAGGTGCCCGGGAAGTTCATGTCGAAGAGGTCACGATACGGGACCGCCCCCTGCAGGATCCGCGCCGCCACGTAGTGCAGGATCGGGGCGTCGTGGACGAGCGGCCAGGCGAGCGAGCGCGCCGTGAGCCCGAGGGCGAGCGCGCCCGTCCCCGCGACCGCGAGGCCCGCGAGCGCCGGGACGGCGCTCACGCTGATCCCTCTCCCCCGCAGGGAGACCGGGTAGGGTGAGGAGGTCTCCGCGTCCAACAGCGGCGTCACCGCGCCCCCGCCACGGGCCGGCCGCCCTCCACGACCCGCTGCCACGCGCGACCGCCGTCCCGGGAGCGGAAGACGTCCGCACGGCCGGTCGCCACGACCACGTGCTCGCCGGGTCCGGCGACGAGCGCGACCACCGGCGCGTCCGCGCCCGCCGCGAAGCCGGTCGGCGCCCACGTCGTCCCGCCGTCGCGGCTCACGAGGAGCCCGAGGTCGGCGCGCAGGGCATAGGCGTAGACCCGGCGTGGATCCGCCGCGTGGAAGGCGACCGCGGTCACCGGCACCCCGGAGACCGCGCCCACAACGGCCGTCCAGGTCGCCCCGCCGTCCGGGCTGACCATGAGGCCCGCCTTCGTCCCCGCCAGGAGCGGCCCGGCCGGGTCCGGGCTCGCAGCGAGCGCCAACGCCCCCGGCAGCCCGCGGGTCGGTAGGGAGGTGACGGCCCACGTCGTCGTCGCGATGCGGTGGAGCCCGGTGGGCGGAGAGACGCTCCAGCCGTAGATCTGGCCGCCGTCGCGGGGGCTGTAGGTCAGGGCGTGGAAATCCGCGTCGCCCCGCAACGCGACCGACCGCCACGTCCGGCCGCCGTCCCGGCTCACCAGGAGGCCGAGGTTGCCCACGCCCTCCTTCCGGTACGTGGCCAGGTCGGGGTGGCCGCTCGCGAAGACGAGGTCCGGCCTCCCGGGGTGGGGCGTGAATCCCATCAGGTCGAAGCGGTGCGCGCCGACCCACTCGGGCGGGGCGCCGGGCCGGAGGCGGACGAGACCCGTGTGGGTGGCGACGAGCAGGATCTCGGGGTCGCGCGCGTCGAGCGCGAGGCCGTGGATGTGGTGGATCTCGGCCGGACCGCCGCCGTGCTGGCCCTCGGCGGCGGCGCCGAGGGCCAGCACGAGGGCGATGGCGAGCCGACTCGTCCGCACGTCGGGCCGCCGCGGCGCTACTTCCTCAGCTCGTAGACCCGGTTGAGCTCCGGGTTCAGCACGGTGACCGGAAGGCCGGCGGCTCGGAGCGTCGCCTCCATGGCGGCCACCGTGGGCGCTCCCGGCGGCGGCTGGAGCCGGTGGTGGTGCGGGACGATGGTCTTGAGGTTCGGGTTCTCGGTCCTGAGGAGGCGGACCATGTGGACGATGTCCTGCGGGTCACGGTTCCCCGACAGCGGCAGGATCGCGACGTCGGGCTTGTAGAGGCTCCCCCAGAGCTGCATGTCCAGCGTGAGCGCGGTGCTCCCGGCGAAGTAGACCGTGAGCCCGTTCTCGAAGTGGATGATGAACCCCATCGCGGCCCCGCCGTAGAGCTTGTCGGCGGTGCCGGAGCCGTGGACCGAGTTGACGTTCCGGATCGTCAGCCCGTCCATGCGGAGCCAGTCGCCCGGGTTCGACCGGTGGAGCTGCGCCTCCGGCACGTTCCGAGGCTGGAAGTACACGGCCCACATCTCGAAGGTCGAGACGACCTTCGCGCCGGTCTTGATGGCGATCTCGTCGGCGGACCCCACCTCGTCCCGATGCCCGTCCGCCACGACGATGACGTCCACCTTCGGGAAGTCCGCCACCTTCACGGGGCTGTCCGGGTTCGTGACGAACGGGTTCGTCAGGACGACCTTGCCGGTCGGCGAGGTGAACCGGAAGATCGACCAGGAAAACCACTCCATCTTGACCGGCGCCGTCTGCGCCGCCGCGCTCACTGGCCACGCCGCGAGCGTCCCCGCGGCCAGGAGCCCCGCGAGCCACCGTCGTGTCTGCATGCGTCCCCTCCCTCTTCGGGCTACTGGTGAGCGCCGTGGCCGCCCGGGGCCACGGCGGGAGGCTTGAGCGCCCTGAGGTACGCCACCAGATCCACCACTTCCTGCACCGTCACCGAATCGTTGTAGGACGGCATCTTGGAGCTCCCGTCCGCCGCCTCGTACCCCTTCCCCCGGTCGATGACGGCGTTCGGGTGGACGATCGCCTCGGCGAAGTACTCGGGCTCGTGGAGCGGCCCCATCGCCGACAGCTCGGGGCCGACCTTCCCGGGCTCGCTCGGCGCCGGGAACTTCTCCCCCCGGACCTCGTGGCAACTGTAGCACTCCAGCTTGACGAACACCTCGCGTCCCCGGGCGGGATCTCCGGCCGGCCAGCGGAACCGCCAGTCGGCCGGGGTCCCGTGGTCCTGGTGGCCGGCCCCACCGGGCGGCGCCGCCCCCGGGCGCGGGGCGGGCTGGGACTGGGCCCACGCCCCGACGAGGGCGCCGACGAGAACCGCCCCGCAGGCCGCGGCGATGGTGACCACGCGGCGGCTCCGGTTCGCTACCATCATCCGCCTCGCCCGAACCGTCACTCGACAGCCCGGACGCAGGCGCCGCAGGTCAGCCGCGCGGCCCCCCGCTCCATGACCTCGCCCGTCTCAGACGCCACCCTCGCCGCCTCCCGCTCCGACGGTCAACCGTTCCCGTCCAAGCTTAGCCTATGGCCTGCCCTCGGGCTATCGCGGCACGCCCCGCCTCACCCGTCCCTCCTCCGAGCCGGGGGACCGCGCTACTTCTGCTCCGGCTGCCCCATCATCTGCTGAGCAGCTCCTGCCGGATGTCGGCCCTCAGGGCGTA
The DNA here is from genome assembly GCA_964416315.1 of uncultured bacterium. Lineage (GTDB taxonomy): Bacteria > Methylomirabilota > Methylomirabilia > Rokubacteriales > DASRDR01 > CAYQDR01. The sequence goes on along the minus strand of CAYQDR010000076.1, from coordinate 1,426 downwards.
CAGCAGGACCCAGATTCCAAAGAGGGCCGAGCTGAGGACGAGGTAGGCGTACACCGACTCGCCGGGCAGCGCGCTCATCGTCGTGTCCTCCCGTCGGACCCGTTCATCGAAATCGCCGGAGAGCGAAGTTGTAGATCGGCACGAAGACGAGGCCCGCGTACGCGCCGTAGAGGAACGTCTCGACGAGGCCGAGGACGAAGCTTCCGAAGCTCAACCACTTGAAGCCCGGCAGCACCGCTTCGAGCAACGGAGCCGCGTGGAGCACCGGGGGAACCAGGAGCCCGTACACGACGCAGCTCGTGAATATGACGGCGCCGAACAGACCCAGGGCCAACATCACAGGTTTCCAGTCCAGCGGATGCATGGCTCGCTCCCCTCAGATGGCGGACACCGCCCCACGCTCGGTCGTCGGGTCCGGCGGATCGCGGCCGGGACTCAGGCGAGGCGACGACTCAGGGTCTGGGAGGCGGAACGGGGAGGTCGCGAGGGAGGAGCAGGCGCGCGCGCGCCAGTGCCGGGAGAGAACGCCCGACCAGGGCCAGCGGGAAGCCGAGGAGCAGCCCGACGGGCGCCAGCAACAAGGTCGCGCAAACATCGAGGCCTGGATCCGCAGTCGCGCCCTGGTGCCCGTCGAGGAGGCAGACACCCGCCGCCGGGATGAGAGCAACCACGGCCAGCGCGATCACGCGAGCGGACATCCCAGGCGACATCGCAGTCTCCATTGATCGTACCAGCAAACGACCTGCCACATCACCGATCGGCCCGAGACGCTGGCGAAGCGCACGGAAAAGCTCCCCTTTTCCGCACCCCGAGCTCGAGAGCGGCCGGCGCCACCGGGGCATCGGCACCATACTGCCGGGACCCAGCGGCCTCCAGCGCCGTTATAGTAGAGTAGGACGGCGCCGCCAGAGGCCGCTACGGGCAGGAGATGGGTCGCGCGTCGATCGTTACCGCGCTGGTTGGGGTCCTGGGCACACTCGTGGGGATGGCTCGTCTCCGGACGTCCGGGGGCAGCCCGTATCTCTACTGGACCCTCGGGCTGGTCGCCCTCCTGCCCGCCTGGCTCCTCGCGTTCCTGGGCGTGCTGGGCCCCTCCATCATCGGCCGCCCCGAGTCCGGCGTACCGTTCATCTCGTCCTCCTCCGCGGCGCTCGTCGGCACGATCGTCTCGGACGCGCTGGTCCGGCGCCTGCGCGACTCGGCGCGCCCCCACGCTCCGCTCACGTACTGGCTCCTCGGGTTGGGCGCCCTCGGACCCGCCTGGGGGATCGCGCTCCTGTGGCTCAGCCGGCTTCGTCCCTGACGCGTCGCGCGCCGGGCGGGCCCCGGGCCCGAATACGGCGGGGGGCCGCCCACGTCTAACCGGCGACAGAGTCGGAGTAGAGATGACGGTTACCCGTAACCCCCTCCACGGATCCGGACGTGC
>CAYQDR010000075.1:0-23599 GCA_964416315.1 uncultured bacterium | reverse complement strand
ACCTCGTCCCGGATGCACCGGACGACGTCGCGCTTGAGGGCCAGGTGGTCCTTGGCGTAGCCGAAGGGGTGCTGCTCGACGTTGTAGCCGGTGGCGACGCCGAGGACACCCGGCAGGGCCTCGGCCTTCGCGGTGTCGATCCGCGCGATCCGCGCGTGCGGGAGCGGAGTGCGGAGGATCTTCCCCCAGACCATCCCGGGAACCTCGAGGTCGGGGATGTACTGGACCGAGCCGGTGACCTTCTCGACCGCGTCGAGCTTGGCGACGCGCGTGCCGATGACCTTGAACGGCCTGCTCCGGGTGCTCATGGGCCCACTCGCTCGATGAGCGGCGGCCTCAGCCGTGGCACTGGGACCGGGGCCCCCATGGGATCACCCGCGCTCGGCCTGCAGCCGCGCCCGGCAGGCGGCCCACGCGGGGAAGAGTCCCTGGGCGACCAGCCTCGTGCGCATGCGCTCGGCCCCGACCTGGACGGCGCGGACGATCTTCACGTAGCCCGTGCAGCGGCAGAGGTTCCCCTCGAGGCCCGCGTGGATCTCCGCCTCGGTGGGCGCCGGGTTCGCCTCGAGGAGCCCCGCCGCCGCCATGACCACGCCCGCCGTGCAGAAGCCGCACTGGGCCCCGCCCTCCTCGACGAACCCCTGCTGGACCGGATGGAGCTCCGGCGGACGCGCCCCGGACTGCGCCTGCCAGCGCGCCGCGAGCCCCTCGATCGTCGTCACCTCCTGGCCGTCCACGTCGAGGACCAGCATGAGGCAGGCGGTGTAGGGCTGGCCATCCACGAGGACGGTGCAGGCGCCGCAGTCGCCCGTGTCGCAGGAGAGGTTGGTCCCGGTGAGCCGGAGGTCCTCGCGGAGGAACTCGAGCAGCGTCCGGTGGCCCGGGACCTCGCGCCGGACGCGCCGGCCGTTCACGGTCAGCTCGAGCGGATAGCGGTCGGCCATGTGCGCCCTCAGGATACCCCAGCGGCGCGCAGCCGTTCGAGCCCCCGGCGCACGAGCGTGCCGACCATTTCGCGCCGGTACTCGGCCGTCGCCCGGACGTCCGAGATCGGCCGCGCGGCCGCCATCGCGAGCTCCGCCGCGCGCGCGATCGCGCCATCGGTCAGCCCGGCTGCCCCCAGCGCCGCCTCAGCCTCCCGCACGCGCAGGGGGATCGGTGCCACGGCGCAGAGCGCGACGCGCGCCTCCCGGACGCGGGCGCCGTCTCGCCGAACCGAGAGCGCAGCCCCGGCGATCGCGATGTCCATCGCGCGCCGGACGTCGAGGCGCTCGTAGGTGATCGGCCAGGCCGGCCGGCGCCGTGCGAACTCGACCCAGACGAGCAGCTCCCCGGGGCCGAGCGCCGTCTGACTCGGCCCGCGGAAGAACTGCTCGAGCGGCAACCGCCGCTCGCCGCCTGGGCCCGCGATCCCGACCTCGGCGTCGAAGGCGAGGAGGACGGGCGGGAGATCGGCCGCGGGCGACGCATTGCAGAGGTTCCCGCCGACGGTCGCCATGTTCCGGATTGCCGGGGACCCCATGTAGCGCGCGGTGGACGGGAGGACGGGGTACTCGGCCGCGAGAACCGGGTGCTCGAGCAGCGCCGTGAGGCTCGCGAGCGCGCCGAGGCGGACCGCCGCCTCGGTCACCTCGATCCCTGCGAGCCCCGGGATCCGTTTGATGTTCACGACGGCTGGCGGCCGCTTGCCGCGCCAGGCTTGCTGGAGGTGGACCATGAGGTCGGTGCCGCCGGCGAGGATCGCTGCCCGTGGCTCCACGGCCAGGATCCGGCACGCCTCGCCCACGGTCGCCGGCCGGTGGTACGCGAACTGTGGCCTCATTCGATCACTTCCGTCGCCTGGAGGAGGAGGGACGAGGGGATCGCCACGCCGAAGGCCTTTACCAAGGCCGGCATCAGTACCGGCTGCACGCCGTCGCACACCTCACGGCAGCAGTTTGAGCGCAGCGACGCGCGCGATGCTTGCAAAATCTGTGTCCCTCGTAACGAGGGGCACACCGTGATCGAGACAACTCTGGGCGATGAGCGAATCGGCAGGCGGCGCTTTCCGGCCCTGCGAAATGACTCGGCCCCGGAGACTGCCGGCCCTCTCCCAGTAGCCCTCGGTGACGGAAAGGAGTGGAAGCTGCCGGAACAGCTCGCTGATCCGCTTGGACACGGTGGGGTCGCTGAGAAGCTCGGTCAGCACGACCGGGGGCAAACACGCCTGTCGCTCCGCCAAGGCCGCTTCCACCGCGATCACGTCCCTGCCGCCAGCGCCCGACAGGTAGGCGATGAGGGAACTGGTGTCGATCGCGATCACCCGCGGTCCTTTCGAAGCTCCCTCCAGCCGACCGAAAACTTCACGCGTCCTCGCAGGCGACGTAGCGCATCGTACGCGCGGCCTGCGGCCACCAGCTCCAGCCCCGTGCGAATCGTCGCCGTGACACCCCGGCCGGTCGACTTCTGCGCCCGGCGCAGCAGGTCACTCGGCACCTGAACCGTTACCTTCTTGGCCGCTCCCATGGCCTCGAAGATACCAGCCGCGATGCCAGCGAGCAAGCTGGCACTGTCAGCCTCCGCCGCCGGCTCTAGCCGACGATTCTCGCCGCTCGGAGGGTCCCGATGCGATCCGCAGGGTAGCCGAGGAGACTGCCCAGGATCGCGTCGGTGTGCTCGCCGAGGGCGGGCGGCGGCGCCGGGCGGAACGGCGGGGCGCCGGCCGGCCTGATCGGGGTCCCGAGGGTCTTCACGGCGCCGAGCTTGGGGTGCTCGAGGTCCACCACCATCTCTCGGCGCAGCACCTGAGGGTCGGAGAGCACCTCGTCCACCCGCTGGATCGGCGCGGCGGGGACGCCTTCCTTGTGGAGCCGGGCGAGCCATTCGGCCGTCGTGCGCGACGGGAAGATTGCCTCGAGGAGCGGGATGAGCTCGCCTTTCCGCTCGACGCGCTTGAGATTCGTGTCGAAGCGCGGATCCGCCTCGAGCTCCGGCCGCTCGATCGCCCGGCAGAAGCCGCCCCAGAACTTCTCCGCGAAGACGGCGACGACCAGAAAGCCGTCCTGCGCGGCGAGCGCCTGGTAGGGGACGACCGACGCGTGCCCCGACCCGACGCGGCCCGGGACGCGGCCATCAGCCCAGAAATACTGGGCGACGTAGGTGAGGAGCGAGACCTGGCAGTCGAGGAGCGAGAGGTCGATGACCGTCCCCTCGCCCGTCTGGTGGCGCCGGAAGAGCGCGCCGGCGACGGCGAGCGCCCCGAACATCCCGCCCGCGAGGTCGCCCATGGGCAGCCCCATCCGGACCGGCGGGCGCCCCTCCTCGCCCGTGATGCTCATCGCGCCGCCCATGGCCTGGAGCGCGAGGTCGAACGCGGGCCAGTCGCGGTAGGGCCCCGCCTGGCCGTACGCCGAGATCGAGCAGACGACGAGCCGCGGGTTGAGCGCGCGGAGCTTCGACGGCTCGCAGCCTAATCGCGCCATCACGCCCGGCCGGAAGTTCTCCCACACGACATCGGAGATCCGGCAGAGATCGAAGAAGACCTGACGCCCTTCGGGCTGCTCCAGATCGAGCGCGACGCTCTTCTTGTTCCGGTTGATCGCGAGGAAGTAGGCGCTCTCGCCGTCGAGAAACGGCGGGCCCATCACCCGCATGGGGTCGCCGCCCCGGGGCTCCTCGATCTTGATGACCTCGGCGCCGAGATCGGCCAGCAGCATCGAGCCGTACGGGCCGGCGAGCATGCGGGAGAGGTCGAGGACGCGGACGCCGGCGAACAGGTTCACTTGAGCAGGACCTCGATCAGCACGAGGCGCCCCGCGCCGACGCTCTTCGTGTAGTGGGTGATCCCCGTCCCCTCCCAGTACACCTCGCCGGCCTTCTTCGTCCAGCGGCGCCCGTCGGCTTCCTGGAAGAGGATCTCGCCTTCCAGGACGTAGCGCGCGCCGGCGACATCGTGGCTGTGGACCCCGGGCGAGGCCCCGGGCGTGAACGTGACCTCGTCCACCCGCACGACCTCGTTCTCGAATAGGTTGCGGCGGGTGATCTCGCCCTCGCGCTCGAGGTCGGGGCTCCAGGAGGTCACTGGATTACCTCGCGGGCCCGCAGGAGGATGGAGAGCCGTAACCACAGGGGACCAGCCCCTCCATCCAGCGGCACCCTCACCAGATCGTCTTCAGGAGCGCACTCGCCCGGATCCGCTCGTCCCGCGTCACCAGGGGGAGGCCCTCGGCCCGCGCGGTCGCCGCGATGAGCCGATCCGCCGGATCTCGCGGGAAGTCGTCCGGAAACTGCGCTGCCAGCGCCGCGATCACGGGCGTGATCTCCCGGACGCTCACGTGGGCCGCGTCCACCACCTGACCGATCGCGGCATCGACGGTGCCGCGAGCACGAACGTAGCCGCGTGCGAACAGCACCGCCATCTCCCACAACGTGATCGAAGCCACGCCGATGCCTCCCGCCGACCGGGCGGCCCGGATGGCCGCAGTGGCCGCCCCCGACAGCCGCCGCGGCTCCGCGACCAGCCAGAGCAGCGCGTGCGTGTCGAGGAGGATCACTTGAGGGCCTTCCAGTCCCTGGCCGGTACGACCGGAGACTCGATGTCGCCGACGATCTCGAGAGCGCCCGCGAGGCACCCGAAGACGTCTCCCCCGCCGTCGTCGGCGGGGACCAGCTTCGCGACCGGCCGCCCCTTCTTCGTGATGAGCACGGTCACCCGCTTCGAGCGGACCTCCTCCATCACCTTGAGGCAGCGAGCCTTGAACTCCCCCGCCGGCATCGTTTGCATGACCACCTCCTCCAGCCCATGGTCATTGTAGCATGACCATCATCCGGCAGGTCTGGGCAGCCCCATGGTGATCGAAGCCGCCGGCGGTGCGGCGGCGAGCCCCGGCGTCATGCCGCCTTCACAGCCGGCGCGCGAGGACGTCGTAGGAAGGCTTGTTGTCGCGGTAGCCGACGCCGTCGCCCTCGTACAGGTCCGTGAACGCGAGGACCTCGAAGCCCGCCCGGCGGAGGGTCGCTTCCATCTCCTCCCGCGTGTAGAGCCGCATGACGTGCCGCTCGCGGGCGACGTACTTCGGCGTGGTGAGCGTCAGCTCCACGGAGAGGGTCCGCCGCTCTTCGTCGAAGCGCCCCCGGCTGTCGGCGGTGATCCGCCCGATATCCAGGTCGCACGTGTTGCAGAAGTCGTAGCGGCGGCGTCCCTCGGGCGTCATGAAGTCGAAGAGGAACACGCCGCCCCGCCGCATCCTCGGCGCGAGTCGCTCGAGCAAGCCTCCGAGCCCGCCCGCCTGGGCGCCCACGTACGCCATCACGTCGTCAATCGAGGTCACCAGGTCGAAGGTACCGCCCGGCTTGAGGCAGTCGATCGTCCCGCACACCCGGTGGAGGCGCCCGTCGGTGCCGGCGAGCTTCGCGACCGAGAGCATCTCGTGAAGGAGGTCCAGGCACACCGTCCGGAAGCCGGCGCGCGTCCAGTACCGGCTGAAGCGACAGGTCCCCGCGCCGACGTCGAGGTGCCAGCCGCCCGACACGCCCGCCTCGGCGACGAGAGTCCGCGCGCGCCCGAACCAACCGCGGATCCCTCGGGGACGGAAGAGCTGCGCGAAGTAAGGCGCGAGCGTCGCGTAGGGACGCTCCTCGACCTCCGGGGGTCGCGGGTCGTCGGGGATCATCAGAAGACCAGTGGCTCCTTGTGCTCCCCCCACACCTCGCGAAGGACGCCGGCCATCTCGCCGAGCGTCGCGTACCCCCGCGCCGCCTCGAGGATCGGCGGCATGAGGTTCTCCGTCCCGCGCGCAGCGTCGCGCAGCCGCGCGAGCGCCCGGGCGACGGCGGCGTTGTCGCGCTCGCGCCGGAGTCGCTCGAGCCTGGCGACCTGGGCCTGCGCCACGCCGGGGTCGAAGGCGTAGAGCTCCAGCGACCGCGAGGTTTCGCGCTCGGCGTCCGGGGCCACCTGACGGTTCACGGCGACCTTCGGGTACTCGCCGGAGAGCAGCATCTGCTCGAAGCGGTACGCCTGCCGGGCGACCTCGGCTTGGATCGCGCCGGATCGGACCGCCTCGACGATCCCGCCCATCTGCTCCACCTTCGCCATCTCCGCGCGGATCTTCGTTTCCATCTCGTTGGTCAGGGTCTCGACGAAGTACGAGCCGGCGAGCGGGTCCACGGTGTCCGCGACCCCGGTCTCCTCGGCGCAGATCTGCATCGTCCGGAGCGCGATGAGCTGGGCCTTCGGCGACGGGATCGTGTAGGCCTCGTCGTAGGTCGGGAGCGCCATGGTCTGGGCGCCGGAGAGCGCCGCCGCGAGCGCGAGGTACGCGCCGCGGACGATGTTGTTCTCGGGCTCTTGGACGGTGAAGGCCGAGCCGCCGCCGCCGATCAGCGACCGGAACATCATGGAGCGCGGGTTCGTCGCGCCGAACCGCTCCCGCATCATCCGCGCGTAGAGGCGCCGGCCCGCCCGGAACTTCGCCACCTCCTCGAAGAGCCGCCCCCAGCAGGTGAAGTTGAAGCTGAGGCGCGGGGCGAACTCGTCCACGGCCAGGCCGCGCTTCGTGAGGAGCTCCGTGTACGCCGCGGCGATGGCCAGGCCGTATGCCATCTCCTGGGCGGGCGTGCAGCCTGCCTCCCGGATGTGGTAGCCGCAGACCGAGATCGGGTTGACCCTGGGCGCGTGCTTCGCGCAGAACTCGGCGATGTCGCAGACGAGCCGGAGCGAGGGGTCGATCGGGTAGACCCAGGTGCCGCGGGCGACGAACTCCTTGAGGATGTCGTTCTGGGGCGTCGTGACGACGCGGGCCCAGGCGACCCCCTGCTTCTCCGCGACGACGAAGAACATCGCCTGGATGAACGCCGCCATCGAGTTGATCGTGAACGAGATGGAGACGCGGTCAGCCGGGATCCCCTCGAACGCCTCCTCCATGTCGAGGAGCGAGTCCACGGCCATTCCCACCCGCCCCACCTCGCCCTCGGCCCGCGGGTCGTCGGAGTCGAGGCCGAGCTGGGTCGGCAGGTCGAAGGCGACGTTGAGCGCGTCCTGGCCGTGCGCCATCAGGTACTTGAAGCGCGCGTTGGTCTCCCGCGGCGTCCCGAAGCCGATGTACTGGCGCATCGTCCACACGCGCGCCCGGTACATGTGCGGATGGATCCCGCGGGTGAACGGGTACTCGCCGGGGTTCCCGAGGTCGCGCCCGTAATCGTGCCCCGCGAGCTCTTCGGGGCCGTAGACGGGCTTGATCTCGATCCCGTCCAGGGACCGGACGTCGCGGAGCTTTTTCTCCGGACCTCCCGCGGCGTCTGGCTTGCCGGCGGCGTCGCTGGCCATCAACCCTCTCCACGCCTCAACAACCGGAAGTATCGCACGATCTCCGGCAGCGGCGTCCCCATGGGGAAGACTTCCCGCACCCCCATCGCGCGGAGCGTCTCCGCGTCCTTCGCCGGGATCGTGCCGCCGACCACGAGCGCGATGTCGCCCGCGCCGGCCGCCCGGAGACCGCCGAGCACCTTCTCGGAGAGCGTCAGGTGCGCCCCCGAGAGGATCGAGAGGCCGACCACGTCCACGTCCTCCTCAACCGCCTCGGCGACGACCTCTTCCGGCGTGCGCTTGAGCCCCGAGTAGATCACCTCGACCCCTGCGTCCCGCAGCGCGTGCGCGACGACCTTCGCCCCGCGGTCATGGCCGTCGAGGCCGGGCTTCGCGACGAGGATCTTCAGCGGCCGCTCGGTCACGAGGTCGCCTCGCCCGCCGTGAAGGCCGCGAGGTAGCGCGGCTTCCCCTGCGGGTCGTCGGCGACCCGGATGCGGGTGAAACGGACCGACATCCCGACCGCGAGCTTCGCCGGGTCCGGGACCTCGAGGAGCGGTGCGAAGATCCGGAGCCCCGCGACCTCCACCATGGCGAAGACGAGCGGCCGGGGAAAGCCTGCCGGCACACCCGTCTCCTGGACCGTGAAGCCGAGGACGCGCCCCTCGTGCGGGAGGTCCACCCAGTCGTAAACATCCGACGCGCACGACGGGCAGAAGCCACGCGGCGGCCAGTCGATGCGCCCGCAGCCGCGGCAGCGCGTCGTCGTCAGCCGCTCGGCCGCGAGATAGCCGTAGAACTCGTGGAGCTTGTTGAAGTCGGGCGACTCGAGGGGAAACGGATCCGCCGCCCGGAGGTAGATCGGGACCGCGGCGCTCGCCGATCCGGTCGGAGCGCCGGTCGATCCGGTCTCGGCCTGACTCACGGGACAGACCCCCCGTCTACCGCTTCCTGCCCGTCCACTGCCACCGAATGACGCGGTCGGCCCTGAGGAGTCCGGCCCGGCGGGCCCCGGTCACTCGACGAGCCCGATCTCCCGGTAGCGGGGCTCGACGCGGGGGGAGATCAGCCCGAGGCGCTGGAGGCGCGGGATCAGGACACCCGTGAAGAGCAGGCGGTTGAACGTCTTGATCGTGACCGAATTCGCGACCGTGTCCCGCCAGATCGCCTCCCCGTCCCACCCCATCTCGCCCCAGACCGTCTGGATCGAGCGGAACCCCGTCCGCTCGTCGCGCCCGTACATCGCGTCGCAGGCCCGGAGCGCGAAGTCCTCGAGCTGCGCCCGCCGGGCCGGCTCCATGGCGGGATCGCGCGCCTGAGCGCGAAGTAGCCGAAGTTCACGTGCCGCCCCTCGTCCCGGAGGACGTAGTCGAGGAGCTCGGCGAGCGTCGGGTCGCCGGTCTGCTGGCGCATCAGGTTGAACGCGGCGATCGCGAGCCCCTCGACGAGCATCTGCATCCCGAGGAGCTTCAGCTCCCACAGCTCCGAGGCCAGGATCTCGTCGATGAGGCCCTTGAGGAGCGGATCATACCCCAGCCCAGCATCAACGCGGACATCGTCGCCGGGCCGGGTCAGCTCGACGCCGACAGGCCGAGCGACCCGCAGAGCTCGCGGTCGATCGCCTCCATGTCGGCCTTCGGCATCGCTCCGAGCTTCCGCTCGATCATCGCCCGCTTGATCGTCCGTACGATCGCGGTTGCGACGGCGGGAAACAACAGCCCGGCCGCCTTCCAGTCGGCGATGAGGTGGTCTCCGAGGAGGCGCCGCCCGACATTGCTGGTGATGGCGGCCACGATGACCTCATGGCGCGCTCGGTGGTGCCCGGGAGAGCTGATGACGACAGCGGGACGCAGCTTCCTCCCGGATTCGTCCCCGAACACGAACCCGACCAGCACAACATCGCCCCGGCTACAGCCGGTCATACTCCGCGTCTCGCTTGTTGTCCCACAGGTCCGCCAGCACGGGATCTGCCTTCGCCGTCAGGGCAAACCCCCCTTGGCCGTCGTCTCCCAGGTCTTCCCGAAGGTGCTCTTCGATCGCCTCCAGCACGTACTGCCGCACCGTCAGGTCCCGCTTCGCCGCCGCGAGACGAAGCCGGCGCCGCACCTCGGGCATGACGTCGATGCTGATGCGTGGTCTCTTCGTCGCAGACTCCATCGGCCGTGCCGTGCCGCCTCCCTTCTGCCGGCGAGGATGGCACGACTGCGCCATGGTGTCAATGACGCCATCACCGGATCACGTCGTCGGCCCTGAGGAGGATCGACGGGGGAATCGTCAGACCGAGAGCCTTCGCCGTCTTGAGGTTGATCACCAGCTCGAACCTCGCCGGCTGCTCGACCGGCAGGTCGGCCGGCTTCGCGCCCTTGAGGATCCGGTCCACGTAGCCCGCCGCGCGACGGTAGAGGTCCGCGAAGCGCGGCCCGTAGGAAGCGAGGCCGCCGGCCTCGACGAACACGCGCGAGTCGAACACGGACGGCAGCCGGCTCCGCGCCGCGAGCTCCGCGATCTGCGTGAGGTGGCTCAGGGTGAGCGGACTGCCCAGGGTGAGGAGCGCGCCGGCCTGCCCCTGGGACGCGGCGATGAAGGCCCCCTCGAGATCCGGGCTCCGGGTCCGCACCTCGAGCGAGTGGATCGTCACTCCCAGCGTCTGCGCCGCGACCTCGGTCCTCTCGAACTCCTGGACGCGGGCCGGGCCGTCCGCGTTCCACAGGATGCCCACCCGGGTGAGCCCGGGGAGGAGCTCCTTGAGGAGCTCGAGCTGCTTCGCGCCGAGCTCCGGGGAGAAGAAGCTCAGCCCCGTCACGTTTCTCCCGGGGCGCGCGAGGCTCGCAACGAGGCCGGTCCCGACCGGGTCGCCGCTCACCATGACGATCGGGATCGTTCCGGTCGCGTCCCGGGCCGGGCGGGCCGCGAACGTGTTCAGCGCGACGATGACGTCCACCTTGAGCTGGACCAGCTCGGCGGCCAGCTCCGGCAGGCGGTCGAGGTCGCCCTTCGCGTAGCGGTACTCGATCTCGATGGTTCGCCCCTCGACGTAGCCCAGCTCGCGCAAGCCCGCGCGGAACTCGTCGATCCGGGGCGAGGGGGACGTCGGCCACAGCACCCCGATCCGGGGGACCTTCGGGGCCTGTTGGGCCCCTGCGGTGTACGGCGCCAGCAGGAGGCCTGTGGCGACGGCGAGGATCAGCCGGGTGGCCTTCACGGGATCACGTGGTCCGCGCGGAGGAGGGCGGATGTGAAGCGGTCAGGGCCAGACGGAGGACGGAGCGAGCGCGAGGTCGCGGAAGGGCGGGAGCAAAACCGGTGCGGACCCTTCCATGCGGATCGCGACCTGGAATGCCCCTCCCGAGAGGGTATAGTCTCTGTAGGTCAGCACCACACGTATCGCCACCGATCGAGCCCTCGACCGAGAGTCTAACCCCCGGCGCTCCTGCCCGTCTACTGAATCACGTGGTCCGCGCGGAGGAGGACGGATTGGGGAATCGTGAGGCCGAGGGCCTTCGCGGTCTTGAGGTTGATGACGAGCTCGAACTTCGTCGGCTGCTCGACGGGCAGGTCAGCCGGCTTCGCGCCCTTGAGGATCCGGTGGACGTAGGATGCGGACCGCCGCATCAGGTCTGGATAACTTGCCGTATATGTCATCAGGGCGCCAGCTTCCACGGATTCCCTCGCATCTGACAGGATAGGCAGCCGCTTCTTGAGCGCGAGATCTGCGATCTTGCCGCGCTGGGCGTAGAAGATGGGGCTCCCCGGCACCTCTATGACGGCAGCCGCGCCCGCGCGACTCACCGCCAGGAAGCCCGCTTCGAGGTCCTTCGGCTCGCGGATAGTTACGACGTCGAGGTGTATGCCCAATGCCTTTGCGGCTCTCTCGATCTCGCTCACTGCGGGCTCGGCTCCCACGTCCGTGAAAACGCCGATCCGCCGTGCGCCTGGTATCGTTTCCTTCAGGATTTGGAGTCGTTTCGCCGCCAAGTCCCACGCGACGCTCGACAAACCGGTGATGTTGGCGCCGGGGCGCGCAAGGCTGGCAACGAACCCCGCTGCAACAGGGTCGGGTACCAGCGCAAAGACGATGGGGATGGTTTTCGTCGCCTGCATTGCCGCCCGCACGTACGGGGAAGCTGGGGCGACGATGACATCCGCGTTCAGAGCAATCAACTCAACCGCGAGTTCGGGGAGCCTGTCAAACCTCCCCTGTGCGAGTCGCCACTCGACCATGATGGTCTGGCCCTCCACGTACCCCAGCTCGCGCAGACCTTGCTGGAATCCCTCTGTGGCGGGCGAGCGGATGTTGGCGAGGAAACCAACCACGGGCATCTTCTTCGGCTGCTGCGCACCGGCGGGGGGAGGCGCCGCGAGGATGCCCACGGCCAGCGCGACGCCGAGGGCCGTCCGGCGCATCAGGGCCGTCCGTCGGGTGCGAACGCGAGGCCCCGCACGAAGGCCTCCTGGTTGGCGCCGCGCATGGCGTCGGGCTCGTAGATCCGGCGGATCTCCAGGACCGGGTCGCGGGGGAGGCCGCAGCACTTGAGGAGCGCGGCGAGGAAGACGGCCGTCCGGCCGAGGCCGGCGTTGCAGTGGGCGAGGACCGCCTGGCCACGCGCGAGCCGGTCGCGGACGTCCACGACGAAGACCCCGAACGCCGCCGCATCGGCGGGCACGCCGAAGTCGGGAATCGGGAAGCGGAGCAGCTCGAGGTCGTGACGGCGGGCGGCGTCGAGGTACCCCGGGCAGAGGGCGGCGAGCTCGGCCTCTTCCATGAGGCTCACGACCGCCTCCACCCCCGCCCCCACCCAGCCCCGGACCGCCCGCTCGACCTCGCGCGGGTGCGCCGGGACGTCCGGATAGCCCGGCCGGCTCGCGCCCCAGAGGCGGCCGGCCGGCGGCAGCTGCGGGTGACCGACCGGCTTCACGCGGCCTCGCGGCCGTAGATCACGACGACGTGCTCGCCCATCCCGGAGTTGTTGTGGGTGAGCCCGATCGCCGCGTCGGGCACCTGACGCGCGCCCGCCTCGCCGCGGAGCTGCCAGAAGATCTCCGCGGCCTGCGCCGTCCCCGTCGCCCCGAGCGGGTGGCCGCAGCCGATCAGCCCGCCCCGCGGGTTCACGACGACCTTCCCGCCGTAGTCCGAGAGCCCCTTCTCGACGAACCGCCCGCCCTCGCCCTTCGCGCAGAAGCCCAGCTCCTCGTAGGCGATGATCTCGGCGATCGCGAAGCAGTCGTGGACCTCGGCGACGTCCACGTCATCGGGGCCGATTCCCGCCATCCCGTACGCGTGCTCGGCGGCGCGCTTCAAGGCCGGCCAGTGCGCGTAGTCCGGGTGAAGCGAGGAGAGGGTGAACCCGTCGAGCGCCTGGCCCGTCCCGCGGAGCCACACCGGGGTGTCGGTGAGGTCGCGGGCGCGCTCCTCGCTCGCGAGAATCACGGCCGCCGCGCCGTCGGTAATCGGCGAGCACATGTACAGGCGGAACGGCGTCGAAATCATCCGGGAGCAGAGCACCTGGTCGAGCGTCGCCCCCTTCTGGAAGTGGGCATAGGGGTTCTTCGTCGCGTGGGTGTGGTTCTTCACGCTCACCAGCGCCATCTGTTCCTCGGTCGTCCCGTACCGCGCCATGTGGGCCTGCGCGGCGAGGGCGAAGCAGGGCGGCGCGGTGAGCCCGTGGGCCGCCTCCCACTCCCGGTCCACGCCCGTCCCCATGTTGAGGATGGCCTCCTCGCCCGCGGGCGTGTTGAGCTTCTCGACGCCGAGGACCATGACGAGGTCGGCCAGCCCGGCGGCGATGAAGGCGTAGGCATAACGGATCCCCACCGTCCCGGAGGCGCACATGTGCTCGGTGCGCGCCGAGAGGCGGTCCGGCTTGATCCCGAGCGCCTCGGCGGCGAGCGAGGAGATGTGGCTCTGGAACGCCGTCCGCTCCGGCATGACGGAGCCGACGACGAGGCCCTGGAGGTCCGCCGGCCTGAGCGCCGGCACCGAGTCGAAGCAGGCCTTCCCGGCCTCCCAGATGAGGTCGCGGTAGGTCGCCTTCCGCACGCCGAACTTCGAGACGCCTGCGCCAACCAGTGCTACCTTGCGCATGACCAACTCCTGACGGAGCTCGACTCGACCCCGTTAGTTCCCATCACTGCAAGATGGTCGCAACGTCCGGGTAACAACCAGGTCAAAGCCTCCTCACGTCAGGCGTACTCGTACACCGGCGCCGTTCGGTCCGGCTTGCCGGCCTGACGCAAGATGACTTCGATCCGGCGGACGGTGTCGGGTTTCAGCAAGGCGTCCCCGCACACTGAGCACACCTCGGCAGGGACGCCGTCGATGGCGACCACGTGTCCGTCACGTCGGACCGTGTGGACGATCTTCCTATCTTCGTAGACTCCTGGGCAACCCTTCACGCCGAGCCACCCCTGAGCAGCCCCGTCACACCCCGACCGACATCCCGCCGTCCACGAAGATGATCTGGCCCGTGATGTACCCGGCCTCCTCGGACGCGAGGAACGCGTGGATCCCGGCGATCTCCGCGGGGTCGGCGATCCGCCCCATCGGAATCCTCGCCACGATCTTCCCCTTGACGTCGTCCGGGACCCCCTGGAGCATCGGCGTCATGACGGCGCCCGGCGCGATGCAGTTGACCGTGATCCCGTGCTTCGCGTACTCAAGGGCGAGCGTCCGCGTGAGCCCGATGACGCCGGCCTTGGACGCCGAGTAGTTCGCCTGGCCGATGTTGCCGAGCGCGCCGATCGAGGCCGTGTTGATCAGGCGCCCCCAGTTCCGCTCGCGCATCCGGACGAGCGCCGCCTGGGCGCAGAGGAACGTCCCCTTCAGGTTGACGGCGAGGACCTGGTCCCACTGCTCCTCGCTCATCTTGTGGCTCATCGCGTCCCGGTTGATGCCGGCGTTGTTGATCAGGATGTCGAGGCGCTTGAACTCGGTGACGACGCGCGTGACCATCGTCTCGACCTCGTCGCGCTTCGTCACGTCGGCCGCGACCGCCAGCCCCGACCCACCGTCCTTCTGGATCTCGCTCACGACCCGCCGGGCCCGCTCGACGTCCACGTCGTTCACCACGACGATCGCGCCCTCCGAGGCGAACCGCCGCGCCGTCGCCTCCCCGATTCCGCTCCCCGCCCCCGTGATCACGGCCACTCGTCCGGCCAGTGGCATGCGTCCTCCTCAGCCTCTCCGGGCCATGAGCGTCGTCCACTCGGCCTGCATGACCTCTTCGCCGCGCTGGTTCTTCACGGACACGTCGGTCACCACCACGCCCCGGTCGGGCTTGGAGGACTCTTTCTTCTCGCGGACGGTCAGCTCCACGTGGATCGTATCCCCGGGGCGGACCGGCGCCGTCCAGCGGATCCTGTCCATGCCCAGGAGCGCGAGCGTCGTCCCCTCGAAGAGGCCGAGCTGGTTCGCCAATCCGGTCGCGACTGACAGCACCAGCATGCCGTGGGCGATTCGCCCCTTCATCGGAAGCTGGCGCGCGGTCTCCTCGTCGGTGTGGAGCGGGTTGAAGTCGCCGGAGAGCCCGGCGAAAAGGTCCACGGCGCCCTCGGTGATCGTCCGGGCGGCCGTCACGAAGGTCTCGCCCTGTTTGAAGTCGTCCCAGAAGCGGCCGCGCGGCTGATACGGCATGTGCTCTCCTTCGATCACGCCGACCCGAGGGTCGGCGGCCGGTCGAGGTCGCGCCCGATGATGAGGCGCAGGATCTCCGAGGTCCCCCCGCCCCAGAGGAGGAAGCGCGCGTCCCGGAAGTAGCGCTCGATCGGGTACTCCTTCGCGAAGGAGTACGAGGCGAAGATCCGGGACGCCTCGTCGCAGATCCGGTTGGCCGCCTCCGAAGCAAAGAGCTTCGCCATCGCGGCCTCGCGCGTCACGGGGAGCCCCTGGTCGAGCGCCCACGCCGCGTGGTAGACGAGGAGCGTCGCCCCGTGGAGCTGGGTCAGCATGTCGGCGAGCTTGAAGCCGATCGCCTGGTGCTCGCCGATCGGCTTGCCGAAGGCGACGCGCTCCCGCGAGTAGCGGAGCGCCGCGTCGTAGGCGGCGCGCCCGAGCCCGACCGAGAGCGCCCCGGTCATCACGCGGATCTCGGAGAGGATCGTGCCGATCTTCTCGACGCCCCCGGTCTCGCCGCCGAGGAGGTGGCCGTCGGGAACGAAGACGTCCTCGAGGAGGATCTCGCCCGTCGCGGAGGCGCGGACGCCGAGCTTCTCGATCTGCTTACCGAGGATCACGCCGGGAAACTGCCGGTCCACGAGGAACAGGGCGATGTGCTTCATCCCCCGCTCCTTCGAGGTCTTCGCGCAGACGGTGAGCATGTCGGCGACGGGGGCATTCGTGACCCAGGTCTTCGCGCCCCTGAGGCGCCACCCCCCCTCGACCCGCTCGGCGTGGGTCGTGATGTTGGCGACGTCGGACCCCGCGTTGGGCTCGGTCAGGGCGAACGTCGCGACCTTGTCGCCGCGGAGGGCGGGAGCCAGGTAGCGCCGGTGCAGGTCCTCGCTCCCGTACTTGTAGATGAAGTAGGTGCCCATCAGGCCCTGCATGGCGGCGAGCGCGGCGACCGACATAGAGCCCCGCGCCATCTCCTCGGCGAAGAGGCAGTAGGTGACCATGTCGGCGTCGGCGCCGCCGTAGGCCCCGGGGTACCGGAGGGCGAGATACCCCTGCTCACCGAGTCTGCGGAAGAGGGCCGCGGGGAAGTCGCCGGCCTCGTCGAGCTTGTCGGCGATCGGCGCGACCTCGGCGTCCACGAAGCGGGCGACGGCCTTCCGGAAGGCCTCCTGCTCCTCCGTCAGCCTGAAGTCCACTGGTGTCCCCTACCTCAGTCTCCCTCTCCCCCGCCCCCGGGGGAGAGGGCTGGGGTGAGCGGGGAGCCAGCGCGGCGAGGCGTGACCCTCACCCCGACCCTCTCCCTGGAAGGGAGAGGGAGGCGTGGTCACACCTTGACCTTGGGAACGCCGGCGAGGGCCTCCCGCACCTTCTCGGCCGGGTACTCGAAGTCCTCGAGCTTCCCCGCCAGGTAGCGCTCGTAGGCCGAGAGGTCGAAGTGGCCGTGGCCGCAGAAGTTGAACGCGATGACCTTCCGCTCCCCCGATTTCTTGCACCGGAGCGCCTCGTCGATCACGACGCGGATCGCGTGGGCCGCCTCCGGCGCCGGGAGGAACCCCTCGGCCTTCGCGAAGGTCAGCGCAGCCTCGAACGTCGGGTTCTGGTGGACGGCGAGCGCCTCGATGACCTTCGCGTCGTAGAGCGCGCAGACGAGCGGCGCCATCCCGTGGTAGCGGAGGCCGCCCGCGTGGATCGGCGCCGGGATGAACGAGTGGCCCAGCGTGTACATCTTCATGAGCGGCGTCGTCTGGGCCGTGTCGCCGAAGTCGTACACGTACAGCCCCTTCGTCAGGCTCGGGCAGGCCTGGGGCTCCACCGCGATGACGCGCAGGTCCTTGCGCTTGCCGGTGAGCTTCTCCTGCAAGAACGGGAAGGCGAACCCGGCGAAGTTCGAGCCGCCGCCGATGCAGCCGACCAGGATGTCGGGCCGGTCGCCGGCCATCTCGAGCTGCTTGATGGCCTCCTGGCCGATCACGGTCTGGTGCATGAGGACGTGGTTCAGCACGGACCCGAGCGAGTACTTCGTGTCCTCGCGCTGGGCCGCCTCCTCGACAGCCTCCGAGATCGCGATCCCGAGGCTCCCCGGCGACTGCGGGTCTTTCGCGAGGATGCTCCGTCCGGCGTGCGTGTCGGTCGAGGGGCTCGGCAGCACCTTCGCCCCCCACGCCTCCATCATGAGGCGGCGGTAGGGCTTCTGGTCGTAGGAGACCCGGACCATGTAGACCTTGCACTCGAGGTCGAAGGCCCGGCAGGCGAAGGCGAGCGCCGAGCCCCACTGCCCGGCGCCGGTCTCCGTCGTGAGCCGCCGGACGCCCTCCTGCTTGTTGTAGTAGGCCTGGGCGACGGCGGTGTTGGGCTTGTGGCTCCCGGCGGGCGAGACGCCTTCCCACTTGTAGTAGATGCGCGCGGGCGTGTCCAGCGCGCGCTCGAGACGGTGCGCGCGGTGGAGCGGCGTCGGCCGCCAGAGCCGCCAGACGTCGCGCACGGCTTCCGGGACCTCGATCCAGCGCTCCTGGCTCACCTCCTGCTTGATCAGCTCCATCGGGAAGAGCGGCGCGAGGTCCGGCGGCCCGATCGGCTGGAGCGTCCCGGGGTGGATGACCGGCGGCAGGGGCTGCGGCAGGTCCGCCTGGATGTTGTACCACCGGGTCGGGATGTCTCGCTCGTCGAGCAGGAACTTGGTCTGTGGCACGTGAGCCTCCTCCGTCAGATGGCAGACTTCGCGCAGTGGGGCGAGCCGTTTAGCGGCAAGGGTTTAGGGGCCAGCACCCGGTTGCACTCTAGCCCCCGGCGCGCCCCCCTGTCAACGGCGGCCGGGTGTCCCCGCGCCTGTCAGCGGAAGGCGGGCAGGACGGCCTCGGCGAAGCGTTCGATCTCGGCGAGCCGGCGGGGCCAGCTCGGCACCATGAACTGGAGCGCCACGTGCTCGACGCCGACCGCCTCGAACGCCTTGAGCGCCGTGGTGAGCTGCGCGGGGCTGCCGACGAGGCGATCCGGCTCCTGCGGGGCGGGCTCGGGCGTCAGCTCGACCGGCAGGCAGCAGGCGAGCCGCAGCGCGGCCGGGTCGCGGCCGGCCTCCGCGGCCGCGCGGCGGACGGTCTCGAACCGGGACGCCAGCTCCCGCGGCGTGATCCGGACGAAGTAGGGGAACCACGCGTCGGCGTACCGGCCGGCCCGGCGCTGGGCCCGCGTCCCCTCCCCCCCGACCCAGACGGGGACGCGCGGCGCCTGGAGGGGCTTCGGGGCGAAGCCGATGTCGGCGAAGCGATAGAAGCGCCCCTGGAACCGGGGCCGCTCCTGCGTCCACAACGCGTTCAGGACCTCGAGCGCCTCGTCGGCCATCGCCCCGCGCTCGCGGAACGGGACGCCGAGGGCGTCGAACTCCTCCGCCATCCAGCCGACCCCCACCCCGAGGATCAGGCGGCCCCGGGAGAGGTGGTCGATCGTCGCCGCGATCTTGGCCCAGTAGAGCGGGTGGCGGTAAGGCATCACGAGCACGCTCATCCCGAGTCGGATCGTCCCGGTCCCGCCCGCGAGGTACGCGAGGCAGGAGAGCGGCTCGAGGAACGGGGCGTCCGGCGGGACGATGAAGCGCTGGTCGAGGCTGTACGGGTACGGGGTCCGGATCTCCCACGGGGTGACGATGCGGTCCGCGGCCCAGACCGCCGCGAACCCGAGGGCCTCCGCGCGCCGCGCCGCGTCCATGAGGACGCCGCTCGCCGCGCGGCCCGAGACGGGCAGGAAGACGCCGAACTTCATCGCCTGGCGAGACTATCATGACTCGGAGGCTCGGGAGGACCGCATGCGCGCGCCGGAGGTCGGGGTCGCGAGGCCGGAGGACGTGCCCCGCTGCGTGGATCTGGCCGAAGCCCTGGTCGGGGGGCGGCGGGCGGGGCCATTGATCCAGGCCGCGCTGAACCGGGGGGGGCTGCTGGTGGCCCGCCTCGACGGCGAGGTCGTGGGCACGCTCGCCTACCGGACGGACTGGTTCGCCTGCACGTTCGTCCTGCTCGTCGCCGTGCGCCAGGATCGGCGCCGCCGGGGGGTGGCCCGCGCGCTCTATCAGGCGGTCGAGGCGCGCAGCCCGAGCCCGCGCCTCTTCTCCTCCACCGAGGAGACCAACGCCGACGCGATCCAGATGCACCGGGCGCTCGGGTTCGTCGCGAGCGGCTACGTGGAGAACCTCCCCCAGGGCGTCCGCGAGCTCCTCTTCTACAAGCGGCTCCGGCCCGCCGGCTAGGGGTAGCTCATCCCCTCGGCCGCGCGTTCTGCGGATCGAAGAGCGGCTCGGAGACCACCCGCGCCGGCCGGCAGTCCCCGAGGATCTCCACCGACAGCGCCGTCCCGGCGACCGCGAACGGCGCGTCCAGGTACGCGACCGCCAGGCTCTGCCCGACCCAGTGCCCGTAGCCGCCCGACGTGGTGATGCCGACCACCCGGCCGTCGGCCAGGACCGCCTCGTTGCCGTGGCAGTCGGCGTCCAGCGCCGTGACCTCCAGGGTGACGAGGCGCTTCCGCACGCCGGCGCGCTTCTGCTCGAGCAGCGCCTCCCGGCCGATGAACTCGCCCTTGTCGAAGGCGACGAACCGCTCGAGCCCGGCCTCCAGCGGCGTCACCTCCGTGTTGATGTCGGCGCCCCAGACCCGGTACGCCTTCTCGAGCCGGAGCGAGTCCATCGCGCGGAGGCCGAAGTTGACGATGCCGAGGTCGGCGCCGGCCTGCATCAGGGCATCGTAGAGCCCGATCTGGTACTCGACGGGATGGTGAAGCTCCCATCCCAGCTCGCCGACGAAATTGATCCGGAGCGCCCGGACGGGACCATAGCCCGCCGCGATCTCCCGCATCGAGAGCCACGGAAACGCCGCATTGTCGAGGTCGGCGTCGGTCAGCCGGCGGAGGACGTCGCGGGCCCGGGGTCCGGCCAGGATCAGGACGCCGTCGCGATTGGTCACGTTCTCGATCCGGACGCTCCCATCGTCCGGCGCGTGGCGGAGGAGCCAGTCCAGATCGTGCTGCTCCGCCACCGCGGCGCTGACCACCAGGAAGCGCTCCGGCGCGAGCCGGGTCACGGTCGTGTCACACTCGATGGTGCCGCGGGAGTTGAGCATCTGCGAGACCGCGATGCGCCCCACGGGCAGCAGCCGGTTGGCGCAGAGGCGATTCAGGAGCGCCTCGGCACCGGGGCCCGAGACCTCGTACTTGGAGAAGCTGGAGAGCTCCAGGATGCCGACGCGCTGGCGGACAGCGCGGGCCTCGGCCCCGACGAACTCGAACCAGTTGGCCCGCCGAAAGCTCGGCACGTCCCGCGCCTCGACCCCGGGAGGGGCGAACCAGTAGGGGCGCTCCCAGCCGTTCCGCACCCCGAACACCGCCCCCGCCGTCCGCAACCGCTCGTAGAGCGGGCTCACGCGGGCGGGGCGGCCGGCGCGCCGGTCGTCCTGGGGAAAGACGATGGCGTACTCGTCTTCGTAGATGTCGATGCCGCGCGCCACGACGTAGGCCTCGGTGGCGTAGGGGCCGTAACGCCGCGGATCGACCTCCCAGAGGTCGATGGCAGGCTGGCCCTCGACGATCCACTCGGCCAGATGCCGCCCGGCCCCACCGGCCTGAGTGATGCCGAAGCTGAAGCCGCAGGCGACGTAGAAGCCGGGGAGGCCGACGGCCGGGCCGAGCAGGGGGTTGCCGTCCGGCGTGTAGGTGATGGGCCCGTTGACCACCCGGACGATCCCCGCCGCGGCAAGGCAGGGGAGCCGCTGCATCGCCTTCCCGACGACGGGCTGGAGCCGGCTCACGTCGGGAGGGAGGAGTTCCGCCCGGTAGTCGGGAGGGATCCCGCCGACGCCGAACGGACGTGCGCCCCGCTCGTAGGGGCCGAGAATGAAGCCCTGCCCTTCCTGGCGGAGGTAGTACGAGGCGTCTACCTCGCGGACGAGCGGGAGCTCCCCGCCCAGGGCGGCGACCTCCGGGATCGCCTCGGTCACGAGGTACTGGTGCTCCATGGGGACGATGGGCAGGTCCAGCCCGACCATCCGGCCGATCTCGCGCGCCCACGTCCCGGCCGCGTTGACGACGACCGCCGTCGTGATCGTTCCGCGGTCGGTAGTGACCCGCCACTCCCCGCCGCCGGTCCGCCCGATCCCGATGACGCGCGTCTGCCGGTACACCGCCGCCCCACGGTCCCGCGCCCCCTTGGCCAGCGCCTGGGTGACGCCGGAGGGATCGACATGGCCGTCCTCCGGGTTCCACGCGGCGCCGAGGAGGCCGTCGGTCTCCACCAGGGGGTGAAGTCGCTTGATCTCCGCCGGGCCGATCAGCTCGAAGGGCAGCCCGATGGTCCGGGCCTTTCCGCGATGGCGCCGGTACTCGTCCATCCGGGCCGGCACCGAGGCGAGCCGCAGGCTCCCAGCCTTGTGGAAGCCGACGGCCTGGCCGGTCTCGGCGGGGAGCCGCTGGTAGAGGTCGGTGCCGTAGAGGTGGATGCGGCTCAGGTTGAGGCTCGTGTTGAAGTGCGGGGTGTTGCCGGCGGCGTGCCAGGTGGAGCCGGAGGCCAGCTCGCCGCGCTCCACCAGGGCCACGTCCGACCAGCCGGCCCGGGCCAGGTGGTAGAGGACGCTACAGCCGACGATCCCCCCTCCGATCACGACCACCCGCGCGGTCGTCTTCATGGCGTCCTTTGTCTCTATCGTGCCGAAGCCCACGCCGGATCTGCCCTCCGCCTCGGCCGCTGAGCCCATTCGAGTCAGTAGCCATCGACAGGACTCGGCAAGTCCTCGCTGCCCTGCTCGGGTGCCTGGCGTCTCGTCAACGCCGCCGTGCCTTCGCAAGGAGAGCAGTCTCGGTCTCCGCTCGGTCGCCCCATTCTGCTCCCCGCGCGCGCATGGTAGCGCTGTCCTGCTCTGGTCAGAAGCCACCGGAGAGGCGCGTTCGGGGGCGGCTGCAGATCACGCTGAGGTAGCCAGATATCAAGCTGACGTTCAAGGACCGTACGGAAGAGGAGGGGCGCGAGCTCAAGAAGCGCCCCGCCCTGTGGGTTTCGGCGAAGCCTCAGCCCGTGCCGAGGAACCTGGTTGGGGTGCGCTCGACGGGGTCTGACCCATGCGTCGCTCAGGGCGAGCGGCCGGCGGGCTGGGACGCGACCGCCTGGGCCGCGGGATGCAGGACGCCGATCGCCCAGCCGAGGTCGAGGCGCTCCCCGAGCCAGCTCGGGCACCCCGTCCGCGCGTCGATGGCGAGGCCGCGCGCCCGATGCGCCGCCACGAGCGCCGCCGGTGCGTCTCCGGGTACGGCCGGCGGAGTGGGGACCGCCGGAATCGCCTGACCGCCCGGCGTCCGGAAGCGCAGCGTCCCGTCGGCGTCGCGCTCGACCTGGTAGCCCTCCTCGTGGACGGCCCGGTGATGGCGCCGGCAGAGGAGGGCGAGGTTGTCGAGCCGGGTCGGCCCGCCGTTGGCCCAGTGATGGATGTGGTGCCCCTGGGCGTGGCGCACCCCGCAGCCCGGGAAGCGGCACCCCCGGTCCCGCGCCTGGAGCGCCCGCCGGAGCGCCGGCGGGATCGTCCGCGTCCGGCGGCCCACGTCGAGCCCCTCGCCGTCGCCGCCGTACCGCATCACCACCCGCGTCGCGTCGCACGCCAGGCGGCGGCACGTTTCCGCGGGAACGTGGACGGCGTCCTCCAACGCGGACTGCCCGGGCTGGTCAGGATCGGCCAGCGGGGCCGCGTCCACGTGGACGACGACCTGGTACCGCTCGCTCCCCGGGCCGGGATCGAGGCCGTGCTGCAGCGCCGTCTCCGCCACCAGGGCGAGGCCGTCGGCCTGCTGCTGGCCCGCGGTCGGGGCGTCAGCCTCGTCGAGCGCGGACGCGGCGGCCCGCCGCCGCTGGTAGAGCGCCTCGCGCCCCGCGTCGAGGGCTCGGAGGAGCAGCGCTCCGGCCTCGGGCTCGAGCCGCCCCCGCACGACGACCATCCCGTCCTCGTCCGGATACACCTCAAGCGACCGGCCCGCGTGGCGCGCTGCCGCCTCCTGCGCCTCCCCCAGCCGGTCCACCCGCCGCCACGCCCGCACGATGCGCTCGACGTGGGCCGCCGTCCCCGCCCGCCCGACTTCGAGCAGCCGCGTCTCCGTCCCGGGGGTGGCCACCCGGGTCAGGGCGCGGACCTTCGAGTAGGAGAGCTCGCCCCGCGCGAGGGCCGCGGCCAGCTCTGGTAGCTGGCCGAGCGCGCGGGCCACCCGCACGCGCTCCCGCGCCGCCCCGGGGTCGAGGCCGACCCGCCAGCTCAGCCACTCCGCGCAGGAGCGGCATCCCTGCTGGGCCCAGCCGCCCCGCGCGTCGAACTCGCGGATCAGGTCGAGGAGCCGGGCAGTGGCGGCATCGAGGTGGGCCGAGAGCGTGGCGATCTCGTCGCCGAGCCGGTCGAGGTCCGCTGCGGGGAGTGAGGGCACGGGCACCGGAGTGGTGTCGGGCATAGCCGGTTGTCCTCCTGCGCAGACCCTACCACGTGATTCTCAGGCCACCGGGGAGGCTCCAGGACGGCGGATCGTGAGGGCGGGAACCGTTTCGGGGTCCGGCGCCGGCGAGGCGCGGCGCGAAGGGCCAAGGCAGACCGCTGGACAGGGCTGGCGGCCGCCACCGCGACCGCAGTCAGACCCCCGTCGAAAACCCTGTCAAGCAGAAAATGCCGCGCCGGGGCGGGGCGGGGCGGGCGCGCGACGCC
>CAYQDR010000074.1:20326-23632 GCA_964416315.1 uncultured bacterium | reverse complement strand
GGTTGGCTGAACGAGCCTCTTGTTTTGGCAATTTCATTGTTGCACGGGCCCTTAGGAAGCGGGGTCACGGTCCGCGGCCGCAGGACCACCAGATCCCGGAACCGGAGGTCGATCGACTCCACGCGCTCCCCCCGCTCGTCGAGCTCCCCGAGGACCCCGTCGAGCCGGGCCAGGCGCGCGTCCCAGCCCTCGTGCCCGACCCGGACCTCCACGCCGTCCACCGTGTACAGGACGGGCCCGTCCGCGGGCTCGAGGTCGATCTCGGAGATCCGCCCGGCGATCCGTCCGCCCGTCCGCTGGAGCGCCCGGAGGAGCGCGAGGCCCGCGTGCAGGCGGTCGGCCAGAGGATGGTCCGCGGCGGCGGCCACCGGCTCGACACCGCTCAGGATCGGCAGCGGCGGCGGGCCGGGGCGCCGCTCGGGGGCGACCAGGCGGCCGTCCGCGTCGATCCAGACGAGGCCGCCCGCGCCGCTCGCGTTGACGAGGGCGTAGGGCTCGCGCTCCTCGACGAGGAGGACGACGCGGTCCGGCAGGTGGCGGACGACCCGCGCGCTGCGGACGCCGGGCAGCGCCCCGACCCGGTCCTCGACGACCTCGGGGTCCACCGCGAAGAGGTTCACGCCGCGCGCGATCCCCGCCGCCGCGAGCACAGTCGCCTCCGGGAGACGGTGGAGCCCCGCGACCTCGACGCGCGCGACGGCGAGGGCCGGCGCGGTCCGGAGCCAGTGGACGGCGGCGATCCCGCCCGCCCCGAGGGCCGCCAGGACCAGCCCCGTCCCCACCGCGCGCCCCAGGGTCCGGAGCACGCGGCGGAGCCGCCGCGCCGGACGGCGCTGCCGCGCGATGAGCCCCTCGCGCGAGGCGAAGTCGGCCATGCGCCCGGGCCGCGCCCGGGGCGTGAGGAGCGTCGACGGGGCCGCGCGCCGGGTCACTCGCCCAGGATCCTGATCTCGGGCTGCAGCCGGACGCCGGCCTGCTTGTGGACGCGCTCGAGCGCCATCTCCATGAGGGCCACGACGTCGGCGGCCGTAGCGCCGCCGCGGTTGACGATGAAGTTCGCGTGCTTCGCGGAGATCTCCGCCCCGCCGAGGCGCTTGCCCTTGAGCCCCGCCTTCTCGAGAAGCCGGCCGGCGTAGTCGGCGTCCGGGTTCTTCCACACGCACCCGGCCGAGGCGAGCGCGAGCGGCTGGGTCGCCTTCTTCTGCTTGAGCCGCGCCTTGATCTCCGCGTAGATCTCCTTCTGCGGCTTGCGGTGGAGGGTGAGCCGGGCGCCCAGGAGGATCGCCCCCGGCGGGAAGTTGAAGGTCCGATACGCGAACGCGCCCGCCGTCGGCTTGAGCTCGCCGATGGTGCCGTCGGCGTGGAGGAAGTAGACCGCCGAGACGAAGTCGCCGATCGCCCCGTCGTGCGTCCCCGCGTTCATCGCGAGCGCGCCGCCGATCGTCGCGGGAATCCCGACCAGGCACTCGACCCCGCCGAGTCCGATCGCGGCCGCCTCCCGGATCATCGTGGACAGCCCGGCGCCGCCGCCGACCGTGACCTCCTCGCCATGGAACTCCATGCGGCCGAGGCACCCCTCCAGCTTGATGACGATCCCGCGGAGCCCCCTGTCCTTGACGAGGACGTTGTTGCCGCCCCCGATCACGACGACCGGGAGCTTCTCCTTCTCCGCATAGCCGATGGCCTTGCGGACGTCGTCCACGTCCTGGGGGAGCACGAAGATGTCGGCGGGCCCCCCGATGCGGAGCGACGTGTGGAACGCCAAGGGCTCCTTGAACCGGACCTCACCGCGGATCTCACCCAGCATGCCGCTCTCCTTCTGCGCTCCGGCCCTTCGCGCTCCGGGGCGGGCCGGCAGGCCCCTGGCTCAGGTGCCTCAGCACCTGATCCGCGAGGCCGCCGATGTCCCCCGCCCCGAGCGTGAGGAGCAGGTCGCCGGGCCGCACGGCGTGGAGGAGGAACTCGAGCAGCCCCCCCCGATCGCTCACGTAGCGGACCTCCCGGGTGGTTCGGGCGGCGATCCCCTCGGCCAGGGTCCGCGCGTGGACCCCGGGGATGGGCGCCTCGCCGGCCGGGTAGATGTCGGTGATCACGAGCACGTCAGCGTCGTCGAAGGCGGTGAGGAACTCGCCGTGCAGATGGAAGGTGCGCGTGTAGCGGTGCGGCTGGAAGGCGACGACCAGCCGCCGCCCGAACCCCTGGCGCGCCGCAAGGAGCGTCGCCCGGATCTCCGCCGGGTGGTGGCCGTAGTCGTCCACCACGAGGACCCCCCGCGCCTCGCCCCTGACCTGGAACCGCCGCTGGACGCCCGTGAAGCTCTCGAGCGCGCGCTGGATGACGGGGAACGGGACCTCGAGGTCCAGGCCGACGGCCGTGGCGGCGAGCGCGTTGGCCGCGTTGTGCGCGCCCGGCACGTGGAGCCGGAGCTCCCCGAGCGACTCGCCCCGGTGCAGGACCTCGAAGCGCGCGGTCAGGCCCTCCAGCCGGAGCGCGGCGGCGACGAGGTCGGCCGGTCCGGCGAGCCCGTAGGTGATCGCGCGCTTTTCGACGCGCGGGAGCAGCGCCCGGATCTCGGGCTGGTCGGCGCACAGGACAGCGGCCCCGTAGAACGGCACCGTGTTGATGAACTGGAGGAACGCCTCCCGGATCGCGTCCAGGTCGCGGTAGTAGTCGAGGTGCTCGGCGTCGATCGTCGTGACGACCGCGATGGTGGGCGTGAGCCGCAGGAACGAGCCGTCGGACTCGTCCGCCTCGGCCACCAGGAACTCCCCCTGCCCCAGCCGGGCGTTCGCGCCGAGCGCCGTCACCCGCCCGCCCACGACGATCGTCGGGTCGAACCCCGCCTCGGCGAGCACCGCGGCGACCATCGAGGTGGTGGTCGTCTTGCCGTGCGTGCCGGCGATCGCGATCCCGTGTTTGACGCGCATCAGCTCGGCGAGTAGCTCGGCCCGCGGGATGACCGGGATCCCCCTCTGCCGGGCCGCTTGCAGCTCGGGGTTGTCCCGCGCGACCGCGGACGAGTAGACGACCACGTGCGCCCCCTCGACGTGGCTCGCGGCGTGGCCGACGAAGACCTTCGCGCCGAGCCGTTCGAGGCGCTCGACGGCCTCGTTCCGCTTCGCGTCGGAGCCGGTCACCCGGTAGCCGAGGGTGAGGAGCACCTCGGCCAGGCCGCTCATCCCGGCGCCGCCGATCCCGACGAAGTGGACCTGCTGGTAGCGCTTGAAGATGCGCGTGCCGGTCATTCGAGACCCCCCGCACCCCCGACCCCGACTGATCGGGTCGCCGGGACGGCTCGGGCGTGCG
>CAYQDR010000074.1:0-20226 GCA_964416315.1 uncultured bacterium | reverse complement strand
CCCGCGAGGCGGGGCGTGACGTGGCCTGTCTCACGCCGGCCCCCCCGCACCCCCGACCCCGACTGATCGGGTCGCCGGGACGGCTCGGGCGTGCGCCCTCGCGCCGTCCCGCCCCTCCGGCCCCCTTCGGGGGGAGGGGGGGCCGACGCTCAGAACGCTGACCCGCGAGGCGGGGCGTGACGTGGCCTGTCTCACGCCGGCCCCCCCGCACCCCCGGCCCCGACTGATCGGGTCGCCGGGACGGCTCGGGCGTGCACCCTCGCGCCGTCCCGCCCCTCCGGCCCCCTTCGGGGGGAGGGGGGGCGCCCTGCGGTCGGCTGGCCAGCGCGCGGTGTCTCACGCGGGGGCCCTCGCGGGGCGGACGGCCACCGGCGCCGGCGCGGTATCGGCGTGCTGGGAAATGCTCAGGAGCAGGCCCACTCCCGCCATCGCGACGAGCAGAGACGAGCCCCCGAACGAGATGAAGGGGAGCGGGAGGCCCTTCGTCGGCAGGAGGCCCACCACCACCCCGAGGTTCACCAGCGCCTGGGTCGCCAGCATCGCCGTGACGCCGAGGGCTGCGAGCGCGCCGAAGGGGTCGGCGACCCGCAGGGCGATCCGCATCCCCCGCCAGAGCACGAGGCCGAACAGGACTACCGTGAGGACCGCTCCGGCGAACCCGAGCTCCTCTCCGATGATGGCGAAGATGAAGTCGGTGTGGGGTTCCGGGAGGTAGAAGAGCTTCTGCTTCGACTCGCCGAGCCCGCGCCCCACCGCCCCCCCGCCCCCGAGGGCGAGATACGACTGGATGATCTGGAAGCCCGCGCCCTGCGGATCCGCCCACGGGTCGAGGAAGGCGAAGACGCGGCGCACGCGGTAGCTCGCCCCCGTCACGGCCAGCACGATGACGGGGACCGCCGCGGCGCCGACCAGGACGAGGTGGCGGACGCGCGCGCCGGCGACGAAGAGCATGCACAGGACCACCGTCACGAGTGCCACGCTCGAGCCGAGGTCGGGCTGGGCCATGACGAGCGCCGCCATCGCGCCCGTGACGACGAGCGGCGGCAGGAACCCCCGGAGGAACGTCCCGATCACGGGCCGCCGGCGGGCGAGGAAGTCCGCCAGGTAGAGCACCAGCGCGAGCTTGGCGAGCTCCGTCGGCTGGAACGAGAACGGGCCCCAGCGGAGCCAGCGTCGGGTCCCGTTGATCTCCTGGCCGAAGGGCGGCACGAGCACGAGGACCAGGAGCGCGGTCGCGACGAGGAGGAGCGGGGCGACGAGCCGCCGCCAGCGCCGGTAGTCCACGGCCATCGTCCCCCACAGCACCGCGAGCCCGAGGATGGCCCAGAAGCACTGCTTCTTGAGGAAGAAGTAGGGGTCGTGGAACCGGTCGGTCGCGAGGATCGCGCTCGCCGAGTAGACCATGACGATGCCGAGCCCGACCAGGACGACGACGACCAGGAACAGGACGTAGTCGGGGCTCATCTTCCTGGGCATGTCAGCCTCGCCCCTCGAGCGCGAGCACCTCGGCCTTGAAGACCTCGCCCCGGTGCTCGTAGTCGCGGAACATGTCGAAGGACGCGCAGGCCGGCGACAGCAGCACGACGTCGCCCGGCGCTGCCAGGCTGAAGGCCTGCCGCACCGCCGCCCCCAGGGAGTCCGTCTCGTGGACGGCCGTGACGCGCCGGAGCGCGGGGCCCAGCGTCGCGCGGCCCTCGCCGATCACCACCGCCGCCTTCACCCGCCCGTCGGCCGCCGCCGCGAGCGGCGCGAATTCCTGCCCCTTGTCCCGGCCACCCGCGATCAGGACGATCGGCTCCCGGAAGGACGCGAGCGCCTTGAGCGTCGCGTCCACGTTCGTGCCCTTCGAGTCGTTGTAGAAGGCCACGCCCGCGAGCTCCCGCACCCACTCGAGCCGGTGGGGGACGCCCCGGAAGGCCTTGATGGCGGCGCGCAGGCGCCCGGGCTCCACGCGCGCCCACGCCGCGCACGCGGTCGCGGCCAGCACGTTCTCGAGGTTGTGGGCGCCGCGGAGGAAGATCTCCTCGACGGGACAGACCGGCTCGTCCCGGGCCTCGAGCCGGAGCGTGAGCCAGCCCTCACGGACGTAGCACCCCTCCGCGACCGGCCGCGCCCGGCTGAACCAGACCACCCGGCCCGGCGCCCGCCCGGCCAGCGCGGCCGCGCCCGGATCGTCGGCATTGACGACGGCCCAGTCCTCCCTGGTCTGGCACATGAAGACGCGCGCCTTCGCCTCCGCGTAGGCGGCGAGCGACGGATGCCGATCGAGGTGGTCCGGGGTCACGTTGAGGAGCGCGGCGACGCGCGGGCGGAAGCGCTCGATCGTCTCGAGCTGGAAGCTCGAGACCTCCGCGACCACGAGCCCGTCCCGCGGGAAGTCGAGGGCCTCGGCCGCGAGCGGCCGCCCGATGTTGCCGCCGACCAGCAGCGGGCGGCCCGTCTCGGCCAGGAGCGCCCCGACGAGCGCCGTCGTCGTCGTCTTGCCGTTCGTCCCCGTCACCGCGATGACCTCCGCCGTCATCGCCCGGTAGGCCAGCTCGAGCTCCCCGATCACGGGAATGCCGCGCCGCCGGCACGCGGCGAGCGCCTCGTGCTCCGTCGGCACGCCCGGGCTCACGACGACCAGCTCGGCGCCGGCGAACGCCTCGGGCGGGTGGCCGCCGAGGTAGAGGCGGACGCCCTCGGCGGCGAGCCCGCGGATCCGCGCGCCGAGCGCGTCGGCCGTCTGGCGGTCGGTCCCGCTGACGGCCGCCCCGAGGGTCCGGAGGAGCCGGCAGGCGGCGACGCCGCTCCGCGCGAGCCCGACGACGGTGACGCGCCGGCCCCCCAGGGCGGCGCGCCAGGCCGGGCCGCGCTCGGCCGCGAGCCAGCCTTGCTCAACCGAAGCCACGGCCATCACCTGAGCTTGAGCGTCGTCACGGCCAGGAGGGCCATGAGCAGCGAGAGGATCCAGAAGCGGATCACGATCTTCGACTCCGGCCACCCGGCCAGCTCGAAGTGGTGGTGGAGCGGCGCCATCCGGAAGATCCGCCGGCCGGTCAGGCGGAACGAGGCGACCTGGAGGATCACCGAGACCGCCTCGATGACGAACAGCCCGCCGATGAAGGGAAGCAGCAGCTCGGCCTTCGTGAGCACGGCCAGGGTCCCGATCGCCCCGCCGAGGGCGAGGGAGCCCACGTCCCCCATGAACACCTCGGCCGGGTGGCTGTTGAACCAGAGGAACCCGATGCTCGCGCCCATGAGGGCGCCGCAGAAGACGGCCAGCTCCCCGGCCCCCCGGACCTTGAGGATGAAGAGGTACTGGGAGAGCACGGCGTGCCCCGTGACGTAGGCGAAGATGCCCAGGGCGATCGCCGCGACGATGACGGGACCCATCGCGAGGCCGTCCAGCCCGTCGGTCAGGTTCACCGCGTTGGACGCCCCGACGACGATCAGCGCCGCGACGACGATGTAGGAGACGCCGAGGTCCGGCACCCACTCCTTGGCGAACGGCACGGCGAGCTGGGTCGTCACGCCGTCGGAGGGGTAGCGGTAGAGGTAGGCGCCGAGCGCGAGCCCGACGGCCGACTGCGCGAGGAACTTCTCGCGGATCTTGAGCGGCCGGTGCCGCGAGAGCTTCCGCCAGTCGTCGTAGAGCCCGATGGCCCCGAGCAGCACGGTCACGACCAGCACGACCCAGAGCAGGCGGTTCTGGAGATTCCCCCAGAGCAGGCTCGAGGCCAGCAGGGCGCCCAGGATCAGGAGCCCGCCCATCGTCGGCGTCCCCGCCTTGGCCCGGTGCCGCTCGGGCCCGTCCACGCGGATCGTCTCGCCGATCTGCCGCTCGCGGAGCTTCCGGATCACCCACGGGCCCAGCACGAGGCTGATGAGCAGGGCCGTGAGGAGCGCCATGGCCGTCCGGAACGTGATGTAGCGGAAGACGTTGAAGGCGATGTGGTACTTGGCGAGGGCGGCGAGGTAGGTCAGCATGCAGGCCGGCCCCCGCCGAGCCGCGCGAGGAGGACCTCGACCGCGCGCTCCATCTGCATCCCCCGCGAGCCCTTGACGAGCACGCGGTCGCCGGAGGTCAGGCGGGCCGCCACCCAGGCCGCGGCGTCCTCGGGCGCGTCGAAGCTCGCCACCTCGGGGCACCCGGCTGCGCGGGCCGCGGTCGCCGCCACGCGCGCGGCCGGCCCGGCGGTGGCGAGCCCCGCGGTGGGGAGGGCGGCGATCCAGCCCCCGGCGTCGCGGTGCGCCACCTCGCTCGCCGGGCCGAGCTCCAGCATGTCGCCGAAGATCACCCAGGCCCGCCCGCCGGTCGCGGCGGCGAGCGCGTCGAGCGCGGCACGCAGGGAGGCCGGGTTGGCGTTGTAGGTGTCGTCGAGGATCCGGACGCTCCCGGCCGGGCGCCAGAGCAGGCGTCCCTTGAGCGGCGCCGCCTGGCCGAGCGCCCCGGCGGCGCGCTCGAGCGGGACCCCGAGGGCCAGACCGACCGCGATCGCCGCCGCGCCGTTCCAGGCGTTGTGGCGGCCCGCCAGCGACAGCCGCACCGGGGCCGTGCCGCCGCCCGCCGCCACGGTGAAGGCGAGCGCGCCCGCCGTCACCGTCACCTCCGAGAGGCGGACGTCGGCGCGTGCGGCCCGACCGTAGGTGAGGACGCGCGCCCGCGCCTCGCGCGCGAGAGCGAGGACGAGCGGGTCGTCGGCGTTCAGGACCACGTGTCCGTCCCCTGGGATCGCCTGGACCAGCTCGCCCTTGGCCTTCTGGACCCCCTCGATCGAGCCCACGCCCTCCAGGTGCGCCGGGGCGATGGCGGTGACCACCCCGACGGTGGGCTGGGCGAGCTGGGCGAGCGCCGCGATCTCGCCGAAGGCGTTCATGCCGAGCTCGAGGACCAGCGCCTCGTGGGAGGGCTCGAGGCCGAGCAGCGTCAGCGGCACGCCCCACTGGTTGTTGAGGCTCCCGACCGCCTTGAGGACCCGGAAGCGCTGACCGAGCACGAGAGCGGTCAGCTCCTTGGTCGTCGTCTTCCCGTTCGACCCGGTGATGGCGACGACGGCGACCGCGTGGCCCCGTCGGTGGAAGGCCCCGAGGCCCTGGAGGGCCCGGGTCGTGTCCGCCACGAGAACCACCGGGAAGTCCGGGGCGAGCCCCGGCGCCGCCGGGAGGCGGCTCACCACGACCGCCCCCGCCCCGCGCCCGACCGCGTCCGCGACGAACGCGTGGCCGTCCCGGCGTGGCCCGCGGATCGCGACGAAGACCTCGCCGGGGCGGCACGTCCGGCTGTCGATCGAGACGCCGCTCACGACGGCCTCGGGGCGGCCGCCCGCGAGCCGCCCCTGCGTGCCCTGGACGAGGTCGGCGACCGTCAGACGGGGCACCGCTACCCTCGCCGCTCCGGCTTCAGGGTCGTGAGGATCTCGCGGGCTACCTGGCGGTCGTCGAAGGGGAGGACCTGGTCGCCGACGATCTGGTACGTCTCGTGACCCTTCCCCGCGATCACGAGCACGTCCCCGGCGCGCCCCCAGGCCAGCGCGTCGCGGATCGCCTCGCGTCGGTCGGGAAACACAGTATAGCCCTCCGGCGGGGGCGGCACCACTCCGGCGGCGATCTCGTCGATGATGGCGCGCGGGTTCTCCGACCGGGGGTTGTCCGAGGTCAGCCACACGCGGTCGGCCAGCTCGGCCGCGATCCGCCCCATGATCGGGCGCTTCTTCCGGTCGCGGTCGCCGCCGGCGCCGAAGACCACCCCCAGGCGGCGTGGCGTCAGGCGGCGCGCGGTCTCCAGGACGCGGCGGAGGGCGTCGGGGGTGTGGGCGTAGTCCACGACGACCAGGAACTCCTGGCCCGCGTCCACCCGCTCGAACCGCCCCGGCACGGTCTGCACGCCCGCCAGGGCCGCGCCGATCGCGTCCGGACGGAGCTCGAGCGCCACGCCGGCCGCCACCGCGCCCAGGAGGTTCATCACGTTGTGCTCGCCGATGAGCGGCGAGGCGACGCGGACCGCCCCCAGGGGCGTCTCCGCGTCGAGGACGATGCCCTCGAGCCCGGAGGTGTACCCGCGCGGCCGGACGGCGTGGGCGGGGCCGAGCCCGAAAGTGAGGACACGCCCGGGCAGCTCGGCGGCGAGCCGCCGCGCCCACTCCGCGCCGGCGGGGTCGTCGGCGTTCAGCACAGCCGTCGGGCGGGGCTTGGGGCCGTCGCGGAGCAACTCGAAGAACAGCCGCGCCTTCGCCTGCGCGTACCGCTCCATCGTGCCGTGGAGGTCGAGGTGGTCCTGCGTGAGGTTCGTGAAGATGGCGACGTCGAACGCGACCCCGTCCACGCGTCGGAGCTCGAGGGCGTGCGACGAGACCTCCATCGCCACGCCGCCCACTCCGGCCGCGACCATCTCGGCGAGGAGCCCCTGGAGCTCGAGCGCCTCGGGGGTCGTCTGCCGCGCGTCCCGCCCCGCCCCGCGAATCACGTACCGGATCGTCCCGACGATCCCGGTTTCGAGCCCGCGGGCGCGGAGGAGCGCCTCGACGAGGTAGGTCGTGGTGGTCTTGCCGTTCGTCCCCGTCACCCCGACCACGGCCAGGGCGCGGGAGGGATGGCCGAAGTAGGCATCGGCGAGCCGCGGCAGCGCCCGCCGGCTGTCGGGGACCAGGATGCGGCCGAGCGCGTGCCCCGGGAGCGGGTCCGGCGGCTCGGCGACGATGGCGCTCGCCCCGCGCTCGACGGCGTGGGGGATGAAGCGGTGGCCGTCCACCCGGAGCCCCCGCACGGCCACGAAGCAGCACCCCTCGGTCACGCGGCGGGAATCGTCCGTGAGCCCGTGGACCTCCTTCGGCATGGGGCCGAGCAGGGCCTTCTCCGGCAGCGCGCCGAGGAGCTGGTCGAGGGGGACCGTGCGCGTCGCCGCCACAGGGCTCATGTTCTCGGTTTCCCATTGACGGGCCCGGTCGCGGGCGTCGTCGCCGCCTCTCTCCCATTCGGGAGGCGGCCGTCCGCGGCCGGCCCGGGCGGCGGCACGAGCTCGAGCCGGCAGAACGCCCCGGGCGTGAGGACGGTCCCGGCCGCGGGCGACTGCCGGACGATCACGCCCCGACCCGCGACCGACACCTCCACGTCGTAGCCCGCGAGCAGCCCGAGGGCCTGGCGCAGGCTCCGGCCGACGAGGTCCGGCATGACCGCCTCGCCCGCGTCCGCGTCGGCCAGCCCCACGAAGGCGCCGGGCGGGACCGCCGCCGGGGCCGCGGGGGGCGACGTGTCCCGGACGATCTGGAGCGAGGGCACGTCGGCCGGAGGCACGTCCAGGTGCCTCAGCACCTGGCTCGCCAGCGCCGCGAACACCGGCGCCGCCGCCTCGGATCCCCACTGCGCCGTCTTGGGCTCGTCGAGCATGACCAGCATCACGAGGCGCGGCGCGTCCGCCGGGACGAACCCCACGAAGGAGAGCACGCCGGGCCTGCGTGAATAGACGCGGCTGCCGGGCTCGAGCTTCTGCGCGGTGCCGGTCTTCCCCGCGACGCGGTACCCCTCGATCGCCGCCTTCTGCCCCGTCCCCTGGGCGACCACCTGGGTGAGGATCTCGGTGAGGGCGGCCGCCGTCTCCCGCGAGATCACCTGCCGGACGGCCTCGGGCTCGACCCGGCGCACCTCGCGACCCTGGTCGTCGAGCACGGCGCGGACGACGTGGGGGCGCGTGAGTCGACCCTCGTTCGCGACCGCGGCGAAGGCGGCGAGGATCTGCAGCGCCGTCGCCGAGACCTCCTGGCCGATCGACATCGAGGCCAGCGACAACCCCGACCAGCGCTGGGGGGGCCGGAGCTGGCCCCGGCTCTCGCCGGGCAGGCCGACGCCCGTCTGGCTGCCGAACCCGAAGGCCGCCATGTACTTGTAGAAGCGCTCGCGGCCGAGCGCCTGGCCCACCTTGATCGCCCCCACGTTCGAGGAGAACTGGAGGACCTCCCGGAACGACAGCCAGCCGTAGCGCTTCCAGTCGTGGATCTGGCGGCCGGCGACGGTGATCACCCCCTGCTCCGCGTAGAGGTGGTCGTCGGGCCGGACGACCCGCTCCTCGAGGGCGGCCGCCGCGAGGATCACCTTGAAGGTCGAGCCGGGCTCGAACGGATCGGTGATCGCCCGGTTCCGCCACTGGTCGGAGCTGGCCTGCTGGTAGGCATTGGGGTTGAAGGTCGGCCGGATCGCGATGGCCAGGAGCTCCCCGGTCCGCGGGTCCATGGCGAGGATCATTCCGGCCCGCGCGCCGGTCTGCC
The DNA here is from genome assembly GCA_964416315.1 of uncultured bacterium. Classification (GTDB taxonomy): domain Bacteria; phylum Methylomirabilota; class Methylomirabilia; order Rokubacteriales; family DASRDR01; genus CAYQDR01. The sequence goes on along the minus strand of CAYQDR010000074.1, from coordinate 11,986 downwards.
GCCACGCGGCCTCGAGCTCGCGCTCGGCGATGTACTGGATCGTCGCGTCGAGCGTCAGCGCGAGGCCGTGACCCGGGGTCGGCGGCCGGAGGATCGCCGGCTGCGCCGTGACGTCGCGCCCGAGGGCGTCCCGCTCCACGAGCGCCAGCCCCCGCTCGCCGGCCAGGAGGCGGTCCTGCGCCAGCTCGATCCCCTCCAACCCCCGGTCGTCGTACCCCTCGAACCCCAGCACGTGCGCCGCCAGCTCGCGGTTCGGGTAGAAGCGCAGCGACTCCGGCACCGTGCCGATGCCGGGGACCCGCAGGGCTCGGATGGGCTGGGCGACGGCGGGCGGGATCTTTCGCTTGAGCCAGACGAACGGCCGGTCGGACTGGAGGCGCTCTTCCAGGTCGCGCGGGCGCTCCCCGAGCCGGGGGGCCAGGGCCGCCGCCACGGCGGCCCGGTCGGCGATGCGGCCGGGGAGGGCGAAGACGGACTCGACCTCCCCCGAGACGGCGAGGGCCTGCCCGTGCCGGTCGTAGATGGGCCCCCGCTTGGGCTTCAGCGGGATCGTCTTGGAGTACTGGCGCTCGGCGATGCGGGCGAGCTCGTCGTGGCGGACGACCTGGAGATGGCCGAGGCGGGCGACGACGACGAGGTGAACGGCGACGAGGGCACCGGTCAGGACGAGGGCGCGGGTCCGGAACCGGGACTTCGACTCCGCCATGCTACTCGACGGTCGGCTATGGGCGGTTCGGAGGCGCGTTCATCCCGTTGTCCTTGGCGGCGGTCCGGAAGGCGACGCCGTCCTCTCCACCCGGTTCGGGCACGACGAACTCGCGCGCGAGGCGCACCTGGTCCCGCCCGGGCTCCCGGAGTCCCAGCCGACGGGCAGCCGAGTCCACGCGGGCGAACGACCGGAGCGTGAGCAGCTCCAGCCTGAGCTTCTTGTTCTGCTCGTCGACCTCGGCGCGAAGGGCCCGGAGATCCTCGAGCTCGTAGGAGACCCGCACGCGTTGGACCTGGAGCCAGACATACCCGAGCACGCCGCCGACCAGGACACACCCCAGGGCGAGAACCCCGGCCATGGCCCGGAATCGTCGGCGGTCTCGCTCACGGACCACGGCGGAGGCCTGATCGGCAATGGGTGTCATCGTCGCCTCAGCAGCGTTCGAGCACCCGGAACACGGCGCTCCGGGCGCGAGGGTTCACACGGGTTTCATCGCGGCCGGGTCGGATCGGCTTCCGCGTCGCAAGCCGCCACTCCGGCTCGGCGCTCAGTTGCCGGAACGCCCGCTTGACGAGGCGGTCCTCCAGCGAGTGGAACGCGATCACCCCGAAGCGCCCCCGGTGCGCCAGGAGGCGGGCCGCCTGGGGGAGGGCCGCCTCGAGGCTCCCCAGCTCGTCGTTCACGGCGATCCGGAGCGCCTGGAAGGTGCGGGTCGCGGCGTGGATCCGGCGCGGCCGGCGGTGCGGCGGGATGGCGGCGACCACCAGCTCGGCCAGCGCCCGGGTCGTCGTGATCGGCCCCCGCGCCCGCGCCGCCACCAGCCGGCGCGCGATCCGCCGCGCGGCAGGCTCCTCTCCGTAGGTCCGCAGGAGACGCGCCAGCTCCGGCTCCGGCGTCGTGCGGAGCACGTCGGCCGCGCTGAAGGGCCGGCGCGTGTCGAACCGCATGTCGAGCGGCTCGTCGGCCTGGAAGGAGAAGCCGCGGCCCGAGTGGAAGAGCTGGAACGAGGACAGCCCGAGGTCGAACAGGATCGCATGTGCCACGGACACCCCGCAGGCGGCCGCCTCGCCGGCCAGATGCCGGAAGTCGGCCTGGCGAAGGACGACCCGCGCCCCGAAGGGGGCGAGGCGCCGGGCCGCGAGGTCGAGCGAGGCGGGGTCGCGATCGAGGCCGAGCAGGCGCGTGTCCGCCGCCCGCTCGAGCAGGGCCGCGGCGTGGCCGCCGAGGCCGACGGTGCCGTCCACGATCCAGGACCCCGGGGGCACCGGCGTCAGCCAGGAGACGACCTCGTCGAGGAGGACCGGCCGGTGGCCCGGCTCGGAGGCGATGGGGGACGTGGAGCGCCGAGGGCCGAGGACGCCGAGATGCGACGGGAATCGGCCCGGGCCGCTCACAGGCCCATCTCCCCCAGCCTGGTCGCGTTCTCGTCGAAGCTGCCCCGGAGCTGCTGGTAGTGGTCGTCCCAGCGCTCGCGACTCCAGATCTCGAAGCGCTTGAGCACCCCGACGATCACGATGTCCTTCTTCAGCGCCGCGAACTCGCGCAGCTCGGGCGGCACGAGCGCGCGTCCCGCCCGGTCCACCGGGCACTCCTTCGCGCTCCCCACCGAGACGCGGAGGAAGTTCCGCATCTCGGGCGCGAGCTGCGGTCGCCGCTCGAGCTCTTGCTCCAGCCGCTCCCACTCGTCCATCGGAAACGCCCAGATGCACTGATCGCCCTCGGCGAGCATCAACGTGTCGGTCCCGCGCGTCTGGAGCTCCTCGCGAAAGCGCGCCGGGATGCTCAGGCGGCCCTTGCCGTCGATCGTGTGGTGATACCGCCCCCGGAACACCCGCCACCCGCCTCCCCGGTCCCCGCCGCCCCACCGGCCGGCGCCGAAACCCCCCTCGCCCCGGCCCACTTAGTCCAGGACATCCCACTTTCCCCCACTTCGTGGGGCCAATGCTACAAAGGGCGGGGAGGCCTGTCAAGGGAAAAAATGCCGTTCGGAAAAGAAAAAAACGGGGCTTCGGGGCGAAACAACCGGCGGTAGCGACGTGGGGTTAGGAGTACCTCCAGTAGAGGTCCCGGAGCCGAGCCCGGTGCCCCGCCGTCTCGGCGGCGAGTCGGGCGAGGCGCCCTTCGAGGGGGTGGCCCGCGAGGAGGGCGACCAACTCCCGGTATGTGATCTCGAGCGTGCGCTCCCTCTCGAACGCGCGCGTGAACACCTGGCCACGCCCCGCGGCTCCCGTCTCCAGGCGCGGCGCCGGCGCCGCCTGCGCCGCGTCGCAGCCGAGGTCCCGCGCGAGCGACTCGAGGGCCGCCGCCTCTGCCCCCTTCGCCCACGCCAGCTCGCCCAGCCCCGCATCGAGCGCGGCCAGCTCTCCGCGCGCCGCGAGCGCCGCGTAGAGCAGCGCGAGCTCGCCCGTGATCGAGAGCGCCGCCCCGACGAGCTCGGCGATGGCGACGCGACGCGGGAGCGGCAGGTCGTCGAGGGTCAGGGCGGGCTGTGCCATCGGTGGGCGGTCCCCACGACTCTAGAGTACCAAGAAGGGCGGAAAGGGAAAGTCGTCCACGCGCGCCCGGACGAAGCGCTTCGAGCGCGGGCTTCGCCCGCGCAACCCGGGGGGAGGTTCGGAAGGGGGGCAGAGCCCCCCTCCGAGGTATTAGGCCCCGCGGAGGCGCGGGTCCAGCGTGTCGCGCAGCGCGTCTCCGAGGAGGTTCGACCCGAAGACGGCCAGGCTGATCGCCGCGCCCGGGAAGAGGACGAGGTGCGGGGCCTTCTGCGCGTACTCGGCGGCCGACACCGAGAGCATGCGTCCCCAGGACGGATACGGCTCGGGGACCCCGAGCCCCAGGAACGACAGGGCGGCCTCGACGAGGATGGCGCTCCCGAGCTGCGCCGTGCAGAGGACGATGAACGGGCCGACCGTGTTGGGCAGGATGTGGCGGAAGGCGATCCGGAGGTGGCGGAGCCCGAGGGCGCGGGCGGCCTCGACGTACTGCATCTCGCGGATCGACACGACGCTCGAGCGGACGACGCGCGCCGCCCGGGGGATGATCGGGACCGAGATCGCGATCACGACGTTCTCGATCGAGGGGCCGAGCGCGGCCGACATGACGAGCGCCAGGACGAGGAGCGGGAGCCCCTGCAGGATGTCCAGGAACCGCTGGCTCAGGAGGTCCGTCTTCCCGCCGACGTAGCCCGACAGGAGGCCGATGACGCCGCCCAGGACCGACCCGAGCAGCGTGGAGGCGACCCCGACGATGAGGGACACCCGGGCGCCGTGGACGATCCGGGAGTAGATGTCGCGGCCGAGGTGATCCGAGCCCAGCCAGTGCTCGCCGCTCGGCCGACCCAGGGTGTGCGCGGCGTCGGTGGCGATCGGATCGTGGGTCGCCACGAGATCCGCCGACAGAGCGATGAGCAGGATGAGGAGCATCACGGCGCCACCGGCGGCGCCCAGCGGCTTCTTTCCGATGAACCGCGCAAGCGCCGTCCAGGTCCGGCGGCCCCGCCCCGGTGCTCCCACCAGCGGGACCCCGGCCGCGACCCTAGTCGCCATAGCGGACGCGGGGGTCGAGGACCCCGTACAAGAGGTCGACGGCGAGGTTCGACAGGATGACGACGATCGCGATGAACATGACGAGGTTCTGCACGATCGGGTAGTCGCGCCAGAGGATCGCCTGGACCAGGAACCGGGCCACGCCCGGGAGGTTGAACACCTGCTCGGTGACCACGAGGCCACCGATGAGGAAGGCGAATTCGATCCCGATCACGGTGATGACCGGCAGCATGGCGTTTCCGAGCGCGTGGCGCCAGATCACGGCTCCCCCGCTCTGGCCCTTCGCCCACGCGGTGCGGATGTAGTCTTCCCGCAAGACCTCCAGCAGCGCCGAGCGCGTGATGCGCATGATGAGGGCCGACGAACGGTAGCCCACCGCCAGGGCCGGCAGCAGGAACTGGGCCACGTGGAGCCCCAAGTTCTCCGTGGGCCCCACATAGGTCATGGGCGGGATCCACCCCAGCCAGGCGACGAGGCCCAGGATGATGACCATGCCGAGCCAGAAGGACGGCATGGAGAGCCCGGCGAGGCTCAGGACCCGCAGCACGTAGTCGAGCGCCGAGTCCTGGCGGACCGCGCTGATCACACCCGTGGGAACGCCGAGGAGCACCGCGACGACCAGCGACAGCGCCCCCAGCTCCAGCGTCACCGGCAGGAGCGGCCGGATGATCTGCCAGGCGGGCAGGTCGTAGCGGTAGGACTTGCCGAGGTCGGCAGACAGGATCTGCCGGAGCCAGTCGAGGTACTGGAGCCAGATCGGCCGGTCCAGCCCCAGCTCGCGCTGGATCGCGGCCTTCTCGCTCGGGTTCACGTAGCCGGCCGTCGAGAAGAGGATGTCCACGATGTCGCCGGGCGCCACGCGGAGGAGCACGAAGATGACCATCGACATCCCCACCAGCGTCAGGGCACCGATGGCGAGGCGTCGGGCGAGGTAGGCTCTCACGGCTGATCGTCAGAGACGGCGCGGGGGAGGCGCCTGGCCTCCCCCGCCTCCTGCGACACGCCCGCCCCCGCGCTACTTGTCCAGCCAGACTTCCTGCATGCGGCCGAAGTTGTAGATGGACTGGTGGGGGATCAGGTTCTTCACGTGGGGCCAGACCGTGTAGTAGTCGAGCCGCCAGTTCAGCATGGGCCGCGCCGCGTCGTCCTCGAGCTTCTTCTGGATCGCGTGGACCATCGCGAGCCGCTTCTTCGGGTCCAGCTCCTGCGACTGCGCGTCGATCATCTTCATCGCTTCCTCGCTGCAGTACTGGCTGTAGTTCCGGGGCGAGCCGCAGCCGTAGTTCTCGTAGAAGTTCGCGTCGGGGTCGTCGGGGCCGATCCCCGTGAGGTTGGCGCCGATCTGGTAGTCCCCCCGGGTCGCCATGGCGTGCCACTGCGCCGATTCGATCTGCTTGAGCGTCGCCTCGATCCCGACCTGCTTCAGCTCGTTGATGACGAACGACGCCATGTCCACGTAGATCGCGATCGCGCGCGTCACGATCTCGACCCGGAGCGGGCTCTGCGGCGTGATCCCGACCTCGGCGAGGAGCTTCCGCGCCTTGGCCTTGTCGTCCACGGGCTTGCCCAAGCCGGGCAGCGCCAGGAGGTCCTTGTCGATGAGCCCCCAGACGCCGTGCGGCCGGGGGGCGAGCGAGGCGCCGATCATCGCCCCGCCCTGATGGACGGCGTCGATCAGGGCGCGGCGGTCGATCGCGTGGCTCACGGCCAGCCGCACCTTCACGTTGTCGAAGGGCGGCTTCTTGACGTTCATGATGATGTTGTTGTTGACGTTCTCGCTGTACGGCGTCACGACGAGCCGCGGCACCGCCTTCTTGAGCTGCTCGGCGGCCGTCTTCGAGGTCTCTCCGGGGAAGGCCGCGTCCACCTGCCCTGCCTGGAGCGCGGCGACCCGCGTCCCCCGCTCCACGATCACCACGTACTTGAGGCCGTCGAGGTACGGGCGCCCCTTGACGAAGTAGTCGGGGTTCTTCACGTACTCGACGAATTCGCCCTTTCGCCACTCCTTGACCTTGAAGGGGCCCGTCCCCGTGCAACCCGTCCGGTAGCTGGCCGGCGGGACGTGGGCCGCGTAGACCGGAGAGTAGCCGGAAGCCAGCATGAGCAGCAACGAGGGCTGGGGTCGCTTGAGCCGGAAGACCACCGTGTGGGGGTCCGGCGCCTCGATGGCCTCGACGTTGGCGTACCAGTCCTTCCGCGGGTTGAGGCGGAGCTTGGCCGACGCGTCCGGCGCCGCGCGGACCATGTCAAAGGTGAACTTCACGTCCTTCGCGGTGAAGGGCTTGCCGTCGTGCCACCGGACGTCCTTGCGGAGGAAGAACACGAGGTTGCGGAAGTTGTCCTGCCACGACCACTTCTCTGCCAGCTCCCCGACGATCGTGTCCACGCTCTCGGTCTTCTTCAGCGGGTCGAACAGGACGAGGTTCGAGAAGCAGGGCATGGCCGGCCAGACCGTGGAGATCGTGGCCGTCTCGTGGATGGCGAAGCCCTGCGGGAGGTCCTCCCGCTGGGAGACGTTCAGGACGCCGCCCGACTTCGGGGTTTGGGCGACGGCCGGCGCGAGGCCGACCGCGACGAGGGCCGCCAGCGCGAGCCCGCCGAGCACCAGGATGACCCACGAACGCCTCATGTCGCCTCCTCCTCGCTCGAGCCGACCCCCCGGGCCGGGCCGGCAGGTACGTGACCCTCTGGGAAGAAACGTCGACGGGGGCCGGAACGATTCGCCCCCGGTGAATATACGCCGAGGGGCCTCCGCGGAACAACCCGGGCGTTGCCCGTGCGATACTGGGGCGGTGAGCCAGGACGCCTACTACGCCCGCGTGGACGCGGTCACCGCCGACATTCTGGAAGCCCTCTCCCGACTCGCGCCCGGCGTGAGCGACGTCCTCGTCACCGGCTACCAGGCGATCCAGGAGGCGGCCGACCGGCACCTCCCGGCGGACCAGCGGACGGGGCTCGTGAACCTCTCGTTCTTCTACCTGATCGCGACGTGCATCGACTTCCTCTTCTTCCTGCACCAGCGGCACCGCGGCGTCACGATCTACGAGCACGAGCTGCAGCACGTCTTCGGGGTCCTCCTGGGGCATGCCGAGCGGCAGCGGCAGGAGCTGGCCGCGTCCGCCGGCGGTCACGCGCACGACCCCGAAGCCCCGCTCCCCCTGCTCGGCCTGGAGGCGTTCGAGCAGGAGATCGCCCGCCTCAAGGAGCGCCTCGCCGGCGGGGCGCCCGGGCCCTCCCGGTAGGCCCCGCGTCCGTGCCGGCCCCCCTCGAGCCGCGCCGGCTCCTCTTCGTTTCCATCGACGGCCTGGCCGCGCCCTACCTCGAGGACCCGAGCCTCGAGCTGCCGACGATCCAGGACCTGGTCGCCCGCGGCAGCGCGGTGCCCCGGGTCCGGACCCCCCTGCCCGGGGTCACCTGGCCCTGCCACACCACGCTGGTCACGGCGGCGCCACCCGCGCGGCACGGCGTGCTCGGCAACCTCGTCTTCGACCGGCGCGACCGGGCGCTCAAGCAGCACCTCGGCGATCGCGCCTACGACAAGGAGGACCTCGTCCGCGCGCCCACGCTCTACGACCTCGCCCACGCGGCGGGGCTCGAAACCGCCGCGGTCTGCTGGCCCCAGACCCGCGGGGCGCGCACCCTGGACTTCCAGGTCCCGGAAGCGCTGGACCAGCCGATCTTCGAGCGCTACGCGACGCCGGCGCTCTGGACCGCGCTGCGCGCCGCGGGATTGCCGGTCGAGCAGTACGCGGCGTGGAGCTCGGTCAACGTCCTCGCGCCGCTCCAGGACCGGCTGACGACCGAGGTCACCTGCCACCTCATCGCACGCCACCGGCCCGCGCTGCTCCTGGTCCACTACCTCGCGCTCGACTGCTACCAGCACGACTTCGGGGCGGGGTCACCCGAAGCGCGCTGGGCCCTGGGCTACGTGGACGCGGAGCTCGGGCGCGTCCTCGCCGCGCTCCGCCGAGCCGACCTCTTCGGGCAGACGGCCGTCGTCGTCGCGTCGGATCACGGGTTCACGAACACGCGGACCCGGATCCTGCCCAACGTCTGGCTGCGCCAGCAAGGGCTCCTGCGGCTGGACGCGGCGGGCGCGCTCGGCGACTCGGACGCCGTCGTCGCGGCCAACGGCGGTGTGGCGGCGCTGACCGTCCTGCGGGAGCACGCGCGCGACGAGCTCGTCGCCCGACTCGCGACGGAGCTCGCGCGCCTGCCCGGGGTGGCGACGGTCCACGGGCCCGACGGCGCGGCCGGGCTCGGCCTGCCCACACCCGGCACGCACCCGCACGCCGGGGACCTGCTCCTCGTGGCCGCCGCCGACGCCTACTTCGACAGCGAGGCACGCGGCGACGAGGTCCTGCGCCCCGCGATCTACCGCGCGACGCACGGCCATCCGTCGGCAGATCCCTGGCTCTGCACGGCGATGGTCGCGGCCGGGCCCGGCGCCGCGGCGGGCGCCCGCGTCCCCGAGGCCGACCTGGCGGAGGTCGGCGCGACGGCCGCGGCCCTCCTCGGTCTCGCCTTCCCGGACGGCGCGGCCCCGCTGCGGGCGTTCCTGGAATGAGACGACCCTCTCCCCCCTGGGGGGGAGAGGGCGGGGTGAGGGGGTCAGGCGGTCAGGAAGCGGCGGTGAGCGCGGACTTCTCCGGGACGAGCACCTCGACGCGCAGCGTGAACTTTCGCGCCTCGCCGGCGCGCAGCGCGCCGACCCCGACGACGCGGCGGGCGAGCATCTCCCCCCGCTCGTCGTGGACCTCGATGAGGACCGAGTACTCCCACGGTGACTCCGTGCCCGGGTGCTGGATCGTGCCGTCCACCGTGAGCGGACAGACCTTGGCCGGCGCCGGGCGCGCCACGGCGACGGCGTCGAACCGGAGGTGCCGGAGGCAGGCCGGGCACGTGGCCGCGCTGCGCAGGATGCGCTCCCCGCAGTGCGGGCAGTTCCAGGAGTCGCCCGGCGCGGCGCGCACGTTCATCGGAGTACCTCCCTCAAACACCTGCTTGGTAATGACGGCATCGGGACCGGGCCGAGACCCGAGCAGATCCAGCCGGAGGGACGGGACGCCCGCGAGGCCGCAGGCCGAGCGCGTCCCGGCGAGCTGAAGGACGCAGGGAGGAGGCGGCCCGAGGCGTACTCCCCGTACGTGGAGGGGCGCCGACGACCCCGCCGGAGGGACGGGACGCCCGCGAGGCCGCAGGCCGAGCGCGTCCCGACGAGCTGGAGGACGCCGAGATGCGACGGGGATCGGGCCGGTGCGTTCATCGGAGTGGAGCGGAACCGGAGGCCACGTCCGCGGGCGGCGACGCCTCCAGCTCCCCCTCCTTCCACCCGAACTCCACCTTTCCGCGCATCTTCGAGCCGGCCGCGACGGTCAGACTCCCCGCTTTCAAGTCGCCGATGAGCGTGCCGGATTCCTTGAACTCGACGCGGCTCTTGGCGACGATGTGCCCCCGCACCTCGCCGCCGACCAGGACGGTCTCCGCCTTGACCTCCCCGTCGAGGGCCGCCCCGGGCTCGATCGTCAGCTCACCCTTGACGTTGACCGTCCCCTTGAAGCGGCCTGCCACGCGAATGTTGCCGTTCCCCTCGATCTTCCCCTCGATCGTCAGCCCGGCGGCCAGGACCGACTCGGAGGGCTTGGGCTGCATGACCGACATCGGCTTGTCCTCCGTGCGCCGCAGGGGTTCCACGGGCGTCGGCGCCGAGAGCGGCGCGCGCTCCACCGGCGTCTCGGCCCTCGGCTCGGGCTTCGCGCCGGGTTCGTCCTTCCGGGCCTGCTGACCGAACAGTGCCATGTCCAGAACCTCCTTTGGGTCGCCCGACTTGACCGGTTCCTCTCCCATAGCCCAGGGGACTCGGCCGTGTCAAGCATTCACGCGGCGATCCGCGGCCCCGGCGCTCTCAAGTGGGAGTCCGTGCGTCAGGACTCTCCAGTGGCGCGCAGGACCGAGACCCGACTCGCCGCGCCCGGGCTTCTCGCAACGCTCTGGTCATTCACCTCGCGGCTATGGCGTTCCGCTCCGAGCCGCGGCTTTGCCGCGGCGATCCTTCCTGGGGGAGGCCCGGCAGGGGGCCGTCGAGGCCCCCTCCCGATGAGCTCACCTCAGCATGATACGCGCGGCCGCCGCGATCGTCTCGGGGTCGATCCCGTAGTGGCGGTAGAGATCGTCGCGCGCCCCGGACTGGCCGAAGCCGTCCACGCCCAGGGCGGCCTGCGGCACCCCGAGAGCGCTGCCGAGCCAGGCGAGCGCGTGCGAGTGGCCGTCCAGCACGCTGACGAGCGGGACCTCCCCCTCCCGCTCGTCGTCGGAGACGAGCCGGCGGAGCCAGAAGCCGGGCCGCCCGCCGGTCCGCCGGAGGCTCGCCTCGAGGGCGCCGCGCCACCCCGCGTAGGCGAGGCGGGGGCTCGTCAGCGCCAGGACGTTCGCGTAAACGCCGTCGGCCTCGAGGAGCCGGCTGGCGGCGACGGCCTCGGGCACCATCACCCCGGTCGCGACCAGGTTCACAGCGTTGGCCCCGGGCTCGTAGCCGCTCCGCTCCGTGTGGTCCACGAGCCGGTACCCGCCGCGCCGCACCGCGGCCCGCAGCGCCGCCTCCCCGAGCCGCTCGAGGGCCGGCGCGAGCAGCGCCTGGTCCACGACCTTGGTCGACAGGCGCAGGTAGACCGCGGGGCCGTGCTCGCGGTCCTGGATCTCGCGGAGCGCCGCGAGGAGCAGCCACTCCACCTCGCGGGCGAACGCCGGCTCGTAGGCGACCAGGTTCCCCACCTCGAGCCCGAGGCTCGGCGTCACCACGGACTGGTGGGCGCCGCCCTCGGGCGCGAGCGTGATCCCCGAGGGGCTGGCGACGAGGATGAAGCGCGCCCGGGAGTAAGTCGCGTGGAGGAGCGGGTCGAGGCCGCGCGGCAGGAAGCAGTCGTAGAGCGTCCCGATCGGGAGGAGCGGCCGCCCCGCCAGCTCGGGGGCGAGCCCGAGGACGGAGAGCAGGATGAAGAACGAGGCCTCGCCGATCCCGAGCTCGATGTGCTGCCCCCGGGGCGACTCCTTCCAGCGGACGAGGGGGCGCAGGCCGTGGCGCTCGAAGGCGTCGTCGCGCTCCCGGGTCGCGTAGACGCCGCGTCGGTTCACCCAGCCGGAGAGATGCGTCGTCGTCGTGACGTCGGGCGAGACCGTGACGAGGAAGCGATCGAGGGCGGGGTCGCGGCCGAGGGCGGCCAGGACGTCGCCGAAGGCCTCCTGCGTGGAGGTGGCGGGCCGCGGCGGCAGCTCCAGCCGCTCGGGGATGGGGACCCGTGGCGGCGGCGCGTAGCGGCGCGGCAGGCCGACGCCCGCCGCTCTCACGCGCCGGATGTAGCGGGCCTCCTCGGAATCCGGCGGAAACAGGGCGAACTCGTCTCCGTCCGGGATCCCGAGCTCCCGCTGGAGGACCTGGACCTGGTCGGCGGTGAGCTGCGCCCCGTGGTTCAGGGGGTCGCCCGCGAACGGGAGGCGCCAGCCCTTGAGCGTCCACGCGAGCATCGCCACGGGGCGGTCGGCGACGCTGTCTGCCTCCTCGAAGGCCCGGACGATCGCGTCAAGGTCGTGACCCCCGAGGTCGGCGAGGAGCGGCGCCACCTCCGCGTCCGCGAGCCGCCCGAGCGCCGCGCGCGCGTCGGCCGGCGCGACCGCCTGGAGCGCCTCGCGCGCCGCCGCCGGGGCTAGGCGCAGGAGCGCGTGGTACTCGAGGTTC
>CAYQDR010000073.1:0-24138 GCA_964416315.1 uncultured bacterium | reverse complement strand
CCGCGTCGATGACGATCTGACGTGCCATGTGAGGGTCGCTCCGGCCGGTCGCGCACCCCACCCCCGGGCGCTCGCGTGCCCCGCGCGCGCGCGCCCGTACTTGGGCGCGCCCGGCGAGCGACCCCGGCAAGTCCAGGGGCGGCGGAAGGCGGCATGGCTACGCGAACCGGCGCATCCGCACGTTCTCGATCAGGGCGACGGCGCCCAGTGCCGTCAGCAGGGCCGAGCCGCCGTAGCTGACCATGGGGAGCGGAATGCCGACGACCGGAAGCAGCCCCGTGACCATGCCCAGGTTGACGAGGGCCTGGCTCACGAGGAGCACGGTCGCGCCAGCCGCGATCAGGCTGCCCAGGGCGTCCCGCGCCGTGGCCGCGACCTCGAGGCCGCGGAGCGCGAGCAACCCGTAGACCGCGAGGAGCCCGATCGCCCCGACGAATCCCCACGATTCGGCGAAGGCGGCGAAGATGAAGTCCGTGTGGCGCTCCGGCAGGAAGGCGAGGCGGCTCTGCGTGCCGCCGAAGAGCCCCTTCCCGAGGAGCTGGCCGGACCCGATGGTGATCTTGGCCTGAATCATGTTCCACGCGCTGCCGAGCGGATCCCGGAACGGGTCGAGGTAGACGAGGATCCGCTCGCGCTGGTAGTCCTGCAGGATGAACCAGAAGGCCGGGGCCACGGCGAGGGCGCCCCCCGCGACGAGGGCGAGGTGCCGCCAGCGCGCGCCGCCGACGAAGACCAGCGCCACCACGACCGGCACCAGGACCATCGCGGTGCCGAGGTCGGGCTGCTTGACGATCAGGAGGAGCGCCGGCGCCAGCATCGCGAGCGGCACCGCGACCCGGTCCCAGCCGGGCCGATGCTCCTGGCGACTCGCCAGGTAATGCGCCACCACCAGGATCAGCGCCAGCTTGAACAGCTCGGACGGCTGCACCGTGACCGTGCCGAAGGCGAGCCAGCGCCGCGCGCCCTGCGACGTCCGCCCGACGAGGAGCACGAGGGCGAGGGCCCCGAGCCCCGCCACGTAGGCGGGAATCGCCCAGCGCGCGAGCGTCCGGTACGAAATCGAGATGAGCACGAGGCCGGCGACGCTCCCCACGCCCAGCCAGAGGAGCTGGCGCATCCCGAGTCGCGGGATCAGGCTCCAGAGCGTCAGCAGGCCGGCGCCGACGATCACCGCCGTCAGGCCCGCCAGGAGCCAGTCGAAGTCCAGGAGCAGCCGGCGGTCGATCCGCAGCATGGCGTCAGCCCCGCGCGCCCGCGGCCGCGACCGTCTCGAGGAAGATCGCCCGGAACACTTCGCGGGCGATCGGCGCCGCAATCTGCCCCCCCGTTCCCGCCCGCTCCGCGAACACCACGACCACCGCCTGCGGATCGTCGGCCGGGGCCCAGGCCAGGAACCACGCGTGGTCCCGATCGCGCCGCTTGCGCTCCGCATCGCTCCGGAACCCCTGGGTCTGCGCGGTGCCGGTCTTCCCGGCCACGGCGAGGTCCGGGAGCCGGGCCGCCTTGCCGGTGCCGCCGTCGTTCACCACGCCCCAGAGGGCCCGGTGCAGGAACTCGAAGACCACGGGAGCCAGCTCGACCTGGCCCTGCGCGACCTCGCGCTCCCGGGCGATCAGCGTGCGGTCGGGGCCCTCCACTCGCCGGACCAGGCGCGGCTTCCACAGGGTCCCGCGGTTCGCCACGGCCGCCGTGAGGCGCGCCACCTGGAGCGGGGTGACCGTGATGAGGCCCTGTCCGATCGCCAGGCTCACCGTGTCCCCGGCGTGCCATCGGTCGCGGAGCGCCGTCCGCTTCCACGCGGCTGAGGGCACGAGCCCCGCCTTCTCGCCCGTGAGCCCGGAACCCGTCAGGTCGCCGAGGCCGAACGCCTCGGCCACCCGGGTGATGCGCTCGGGCCCCACCTTGAGGCCGAGCTGATAGAAGAAGGTGTTGCACGAGTACTTCAGCGCCTCGTAGAGCGTCAGCGCCCCGCGGTCGTGGTCCTCCCAGTTGTGGTACGCGCGGTTCGCGAGCCACCACTCGGAGGGACACGGCAGCCGATCGAAGGGCGTGAAGACCTGACTCTGGAGCGCCGCGGCCGCCACCACGACCTTGAAGAGCGACCCCGGCGGGTACGTCCCCTGGACCGCGCGGTTGAGGAGCGGATGGGCCGGATCCCGCACGAGCGCGAGCCAGGTCTCCCGGTCCAGCGGCCCTGCGAATCGCTCCACCGGGAACGCGGGGTTCGAGACCAGCGCGAGGACGTCGCCGTTCCGCGGATCCAGGACCACGACGGCGCCGGTGCGGGTCGCGAGCGCCGCCTCCGCCGCCTCCTGGATCCGGCGGTCGATGGTCGTGTGGACGTGTGCCCCCGGCAGGGCCTTCTGGCGCTGGAGCACCCGGATCGGTCGGCCGTAGGCGTCCACCTCGATCTGCTCCGCGCCGTCCCGGCCGCGGAGGTACTCGTCGTAGAGCCGCTCGAGCCCCGACTGCCCTACGAGCTCCCCGCGCCGCAACCGCGCGCCCGCGAGGTCCGCCTCGGACGCCTCCCGGACGTACCCCAGGAGGTGGGCGGCGAACCGCGTGCCGGGATACGCGCGCTGCGGCTCGACCTCGATCGTCACCCCGGGGAGGTCGAGCTTCCACTCCTCCAGGCGCGCCACCTCGACGAGCGTGAGGCTGCGCGCGAGACGGATCGGCCACGGCGAGTCGGGGGGTACGCGCGCGATCCGCTCGCGGAACTCCGCCGCGGGGACCCCGAGGAGCGAGGCGAGACGCTCGACGACCTGCGGGAGGTCCTCCGCGTCCCGGGGCACGACCGACAGCGTGAATGCGGGGCGGTTCTCGACGAGCGGGAGACCCGTGCGGTCGAAGAGGATCCCGCGCGGTGCCGTGACGGGCCGCAGGCGGACGCGGTTCTTCTCCGACAGGGCGGCGAGGTGGTCGCCGGCCACGAGCTGCAGAAACGCGAGCTGGGCGCCGACGGCGAGGAACCCTGCGCCCAGCATCGCCGCCAGGAGCTTGAGCCGCCCTTCGCGGCGGCGCGCGGGGGGTGGCAGCGGGCTCACGTGCGCGCTCGCACGCCGGGCAGGGTCAGCGCGAGCCCGACCAGCACGGCGTTGTACCCGGCCTGCGGCAGAATGACGCCACCGAAGAGCTCAGTGAACGCCGCCGGATACTGGAAGAGCTGCAGCACCGCAAACCGCACCACGCCGTCGGTGAGCGTCGCGAGGACGGCCGCGCTGATCGGGACGAGTGGGTTCGAGACCAGGCACCAGCGCGGGAGCTGCCCGGCGGCGAAGCCGATCAGGGCCTTCGACAGGGCCTGGAGCCCCAGCGGCCCGCCGACGACGGCGTCCTGAGCGAGCCCGAGGGCAAAGCCGGAGAGGCACCCCGCCTCGGGGCCGCGCCTGAGCGCGAGCAGGACCACGAGGATGACCGGGAGATCGGGCACCACGCCGCCGACCCCGAGGACGGGCACGACGGTGCTCTGCGCGAGCGTCCCCCCGCTGATCGCGAGGAAGTAGAGCGGCAGGCGCACCGGGGGGCCCTAGGAGTCGGGGAAGGCCGTGGAGAAATCCCCGCTCGCGCCGCGCGGGAGCACGAGGACCTCCTCGACCGTCGCGAGGTCGACCGCGGGCTCGAGATCGGCAATCCGGAACAGCCCCGTGGACGGGTGGATCCGTGTGACCCGACCGAGTGGCACGCCCTTGGGGAAGAGGCCACCCATCCCGGACGTGGAGACGGCGTCGCCCACGGCGACCCCTTCCTCGTGGGCCGGGAGCCGCAACCTGAGTCCCCCGCCCGCGACACCTTCGGCGAGCCCCTGGACGCGGCTCCGGCTCACGACCGCGCCGACGCTGGAGGCGGGATCGGTCACGAGCTGGATCACGGCCGAGGTCCGGCGAAGATCGGCCACGCGCCCGACCACGCCGCGCGTGACGATGACCGGCGCGAGCCGCTCCACCCCATCCGACCGCCCCCGGTTGATCGTCAGACCACGCGTGAAGCCGTTCCACTCGCGCGCCACGACGTCCGCCCCGAGCGTGCGGGTCGGGAGCCGCTCGCGCATCGCGAGGAGCGCCCGGAGTCGGCGGTTCTCGGCTTCGAGCTCGGCCTGCCGGAGCTGCCGCAGGCGCAGCGCGGTCACTTCCGCCCGGAGCCGCTCGGCGTCCGCGCGCAGGGCCTTCCACTCGAGGTAGCCCGTCCAGAGGCCCGCGGCCGCGCGGTGCATCTGGGCGAAGACCGCCTGCACCGGCGCCGTCACCGCCGCCACGCCCTCGGCCAGCCAGAGGCCCTCGCCGGGCCTCGTCCGGTGGAAGGCCAGGAGGGAGAGGGAGGCGAGCAGGACGAGGAGAAGGAGGGAGTACTTCCGGTGGCGGACCCAGAACTCCAGCATGCAGAGCCCCCCGGGGCTCAGGTCGGGATCGCGACCTTCTTGAGGAGACCGAGTTCGTCCAGCACTTTGCCCGTGCCGAGCGCGACGCACGAGAGCGGATCGTCGGCGACCCGGATCGGCAGGTTGGTCTCCTGCCGGAGCAGGAGGTCCAGCCCCTTGAGGAGCGCGCCGCCCCCGGTGAGGACGATGCCCTTGTCCACGATGTCCGCGGCCAGCTCGGGGGGCGTCCGCTCCAGGGCCGTCCGCACCGCGTCCACGATCGTCATGATGGGCTCGCGGAGCGACTCCCGGATCTCGTCGTCGCCGATCACGATGGTCTTCGGGATCCCGTCGATGAGATCCCGGCCCTTGACCTCGATCGTCTTGCGCTCCCCCCCCATCGGGTAGGCCGAGCCGAGCCTGATCTTGATGTCCTCCGCCCGGCGCTCGCCGACCAGGAGGTTGTAGTTCTTCCGGATGTACTGGACGATCGCCTCGTCCATCTCGTCGCCCGCGATCCGGACGGACCGGGAGTAGACGATGCCGGAGAGCGAGATCACGGCCACCTCGGTCGTGCCGCCCCCGATGTCCACGATCATGTTGCCCCCCGGCTCCGTGATCGGCATGCCGGCGCCGATCGCGGCGGCCATCGGCTCCTCGATCAGATAGACCTCCCGCGCCCCGGCCTGCACCGCCGAGTCGCGGACCGCGCGCTTCTCGACCTGCGTGATCCCCGACGGCACGCCGATGACGATCCGCGGTCGCACGAGCGCGCGCCGCTTGTGCACCCGGCGGATGAAGTACCCGAGCATCTTCTCGGTGACGTCGAAGTCGGCGATGACGCCGTCCTTGAGCGGGCGGATGGCGACGATGTTCCCGGGCGTGCGCCCGAGCATCGCCTTGGCCTCCTTGCCGACGGCGAGGATCGTGTTGTCCGCCTGGTGGATGGCGACGATGGAGGGCTCGTTCAGCACGATCCCCTCGCCCTTGACGTAGACGAGGGTGTTGGCCGTGCCGAGATCAACAGCCATGTCGTTCGAGAAAAAACCGGCAACTGCGTTGAATAACATCGAACGCCGCGCCTCCGGTGAGAAGACTCGGAACGGCTGCTCAGCACAATAGCACAGGCCTCGGGCGCTGGACAAGCTACGGCCGGCCGACGGAAAGCGTAGTCCGGACGGGCAGTTACATCGGGGCTCAGCCGAGGGCACACGGGCCGCGGCAGGGCGCGCGGCTCAGGACGCCGGCTGGGCGGGCGGCTCGGGGGCGCCGGCCCACTCCCGCCAGAGCGCGAGGAGGACCGCGAGGATCACCGGGCCCACGAACAACCCGAGGAGCCCGAAGGCCCCCATGCCGCCGAGGACGCCGAAGAGGACGAGGAGGAACGGGATCTGGGTCGCGCCGCCGATGAAGTAGGGACGGATCACGTTGTCGCTGCCGCTCACGATCAGAGCACCCCAGCCGAGGAGCACGAGTCCCTTCCAGACGGCGCCGGTCGCGAGCACCCAGAGCGCGACCGGAAGCCAGACGAGCGGCGGCCCGAAGGGGACGAGGGCGAGCAGCGCGGTCAGCCCCCCGAGGAGCACCGCGCCCTTGACCCCGGCCGCCCAGAACCCGAGCCCGGCGAGCGTGCCCTGGACGAGCGCCGTGAGCAGCACGCCGTAGCACACCGCCCGCACCGTGACGCCGACGACGGCGAGTCGGCGCTGGACGGGCTCCCCCGTGAGGCGGTCGAGGACGCGGTGGGTCTGTGCGAGGAGGTCCTCGCCGTGGCGGTAGAGGAAAAAGAGCGTGAGCAGCGTGAGACCGAGCTTGGCGACGTTCTGGCCGATGCCACCAGCGGCCGCGAGGAGCGCCTGCCTCCACTGGGGCGCCTGCTGGACCAGGAGACGCGGCAGGGCGCCCGGGTTCGCGCGGAGCGTCGTGTCCCAGCCGGCGAGCGACGGGCCGATCAGCGGCAGGCCGGCGGCCCACGCCGGCAGCGGTGGCGGCTCCTCCCCCCACGCCCGGAGCGTCTGGAACAGCGCGGCGACGTCGTCGGCGAGCGTCACCGACAGGGCGGCCACGGGCAGCGCGACCGCGAGGATCACGAGGAGCGTCATCACGACCGCGCCCCAGAGGTCGCGCCCGCCGACCGCGGCGAGCACGCGACGGTACACCGGCCACGTGGCGTACGCGAGGATCGCCGCCCAGGCGATCGGCACGAGGAAGGGCGCGAGGACGACGTAGGCGCCGACGACCAGCAGCGCCGCGGCGCCGAGGCCGACGGCGAGCTGGAGGCGCCGACGCTCCGGACTCTCGTCCATCCACCGCACAAGGTAGGGCAAAGCTCGTCGCGTCGCAAGCCGGCCAGCATGGGCGCGCCTTGACAGGCCGCGGGCTCGGCGCGATGCTCTCCCGTGAAGGGTCCCCCCGTGCCCCGGGCCGACCGCATCGCCGAGTTCCAGGAAGTCGCCGCGCTGATGCCCGACGACCCCGTGGTCCGCTTCGGCCTGGCCGGCGCCTACCTCGAGGCCGGGCGGCCCGAGGACGCCGTCCGCGAGTTCCAGGCCGCCGTCCGCCTCAAACCCGACTACTCCGCCGCCCACCGGGGCCTCGGCCGCGCGCTCGAGCGCGCGGGTCGGCGCACCGAGGCCCGGGCCGCGTACGAGAGGGCCATCGAGGTCGCGACCCAGACGGGCGACCTTCAGACGAAGAAGGAGGTCGAGGTCTTCCTCCGCCGGCTCGAGAAGGCCGGGGCGGCCGGAGAACCGGGCGGTGCCACATGATCACCCCGCAGATGCAGGTCAGCGAGATCGTCGGGTGAGGGCCCCGGGGCTCGCCCGATCCACAGCGCGATGGACGAGGAGACGCGCCGGGAGCAGGCCGAGCAGTACTTCCTGAAAGCGTACGGGGCCCAGATGGCCGGGCGCCTCGACGAGGCGATCGCCCTCTACCGCAAGTCGCTCGAGTGCATCCCCACCGCGGAGGCCCACACCTTCCTGGGGTGGACCTACAGCTTCAAGGGAGACTACGAAGCCGCGATCCGGGAGTGCCGGCTCGCGATCGAGGTGGATCCCGACTTCGGCAACCCCTACAACGACATCGGCTCCTACCTGATCAAGCTCGGCCGGCACGCGGAGGCGATTCCCTGGCTCCGCCAGGCCATGGCGGCCACGCGCTACGAGCCCCGCCACTACCCGCACGTGAACCTGGCCCGCGTCTACGTCCGGCAGCAGAAGATCCAGGAGGCGATCGGCGAGCTGAAGCATGCCCTCGAGCTCGAGCCGGGCTACCAGCCCGCGCGCGCCGAGCTCCACCGGCTCCTGGGCCTGCTCAACTAGGACCACGCGGGTTGGGCTGGGCGGCCAGTTCCAGCACCACCCGATCCCCGGGGGAGGCCTCGGAGGGGGTGTTCCGACGCCCCCTCCGAAAATAGGGCTCTTCCGGATCCTGTGTGGGTGAGTCATGCCCCTCCCTCGGGTGGAACCGACGCCGAGTCCGGGCCGGGTCCGTGGGGAGGGGCCCGGAAGTCCTTGGCGCCTGGACGCGGTCGGGCCTGCCCAGCGCGGCTCCGTGCGCATCTCCGCAGCCTGCGGCGCCCCCGTGCTGGCCCCAGCTATCCCCCGCATCCCCGAGCCGCGAGATCCCTGCCTCCTGCCTCCAGGGTTTGGGTCTCCGACCCACACGAAAGCCTGAAGAGCCGAAAATAGTAGCCCCGAAGGCCGCTGCGACCCGCGCGGGTCGCCCTGCAGGTGATGTGCAGGACCTTCGGGGCCGGTGGTGCCTGGGGTCCCCCCAGGCGGCCCACCCTCGGATCGAACCGGGTGCGCGCGACCTAGGAGGTCACCACCTCACAGATCACCGGGGTTGTACTCACGGCTGGACCACCTCCTTTCTCGGCGCACGCACCACGCGGGCCCACGCTCCCGCCACCCCGAACCGGCCGCCGACTGCCGGCCCGGGGCTCGACCCGTCCCGCCCGGCCCCATCGCCGGGCTCGGGACGCCAGGGGCTGTGTCACCCCGGTCGATTTGCCTCCAATCCTACGACCGCCGGCGCGGCGGCGTCCAACCTTTTTCTGCCCCCCGGCCCGCGCAATCGAAACGGGGGAGGTCCGGCCCCCCGGACGGAAACGGGGCAGACCCCCACCGAGAATCTAGTCCTCGGTCTCGCCGGCGAGCCGGGCCAGGTAGGTCTCCCACTCCGTCGGCAGGAGGTAGCGCTTCGCCGTGTTGCACGTCTTGCACGCCGGAACCACGTTGCCGCGCGTCGAGCGGCCGCCGCGCACGAGCGGCACCCGGTGGTCCATGGTCAGCTCCCGCGCGGGCGTGGGCCGGCCGCAGTACCCGCACCGCCCGGCCGCCACGCGCCGCTTCCACCACGCGCTGGCGCGCAGCGCCCGCGCGCGCGCCTTCTCACGGCGGACCTCCGCCTCGGTGACCGGGCTGATGAAGCTCGTCGCCCGCCCCCTCACCCCGCGGTCAGGACGCGGAGCAGCAGGTCCGAGGGGTGGTAGTTCGCCGCCGGGTTCCACTCCTGCGGGCAGGCGGACACCACGACGAGACAGTCCATGAACGTCTTGAGGAGGACGTAGTCGCCCGCGCTCGTCTGGGGTGCGCCGAACTCGACCCGCCCGTCCGGGCGGACCGCCACGTTCATGAAAAAGTTGACCGGCTGGGGGACGTGGCAGGGCTCGACGCCGAGCCGCCGGAGCGCCGCGCGGAGGTTCTCGGCGCAGGAGGCGTGACCCGAGACGCCGTACTGGGCGTAGCGGGCGGGATCGCACGCGGCGAAGAGCATGTCGTGGATCCCGGGAGAGTGGTCCTCCTCGAGCTGGAGCATCGGGCGGCGGAGGCTCGACCGGAAGGACTGGGCGACCTGTGGGAACAACCGGTCCACCGCCACCCGCGTGTGCTCGGCCGACAGGTACTCCCGCGGGTCCTCGACGCTGAACGCAAAGAAGTCCGCGCACTGCTGGCCCGCGACGTCCACGACCTGCACGAACTCCCCGGTCGCCACGCGCAGTCCCGCCCCGGTCCGTGCCGGGATCGCCAGTTCCTGTTTCACCGTGAGGTCCTTCGCGCGAGGGGCGCGTCCCATGCCCTCCTCCCTCGATGCCGCCCCGGTCAGGCGGATGATCCGGGCACCCGCCGGTCGGCGAGCGCGAGATCCTGCGCGCGTCCGGCGGGGACGAGGAAGGCCGAGACGAGCGCGAGGCACGCGACGGCGAAGCCGACGAGGAACACGGCATGCAACGCGTTCGCGAGCGCCTGGCTGAACGCCGCGAGCACGGCCGGCGGCAGCTGGAGGCGCAGCACGGGGTGGACGACCGCGTCGGGGTGCGCGACGAGCGCCTCGAGGTCGGCCCGGGCGATCCCGAAGCCCTCGCCGCCCAGGCGCGCGAGCTGGGCAGCGAGCTGGCTCGAGAGCACCGCGCCCATGATCGCGACCCCCACCGCTCCCCCGATCGAGCGGAAGAACGTCGTCGCCGACGTCGCGGCCCCGAGGTCCCGCTTCGGCACCGCGTTCTGGACCGCGATGAGGAGGGGCACCATGATGAGGCCCATCCCCATCCCGGCGAGCAGCATGTTGCGCGCGGTCACGGTCCGGGAGGTCCCGAGCCCCATGTGGCTCATCAGGAGGAACGCGAGCGCGAGGCAGACCATCCCTCCGATGACGGGCCGACGGTAGCCGACCCGGAGGAGCAGCCGCGCCGAGATGACGGAGAACGTGACCCAGCCCAGGACGAAGGGCGTCAGCGCGGTGCCGGCCTCGGTCGCCGTCCCACCGAGGACGCCCTGAACGAACAGCGGAATGAAGGAGATCGTGCCGAACATCGCCATCCCCGCGAGGAAGCCCGAGATCGCGGCCGCCCGGAACATCCGGTTGGCGAACAACCCGAGCGGCAGGAGCGGCTCGGCTGCGCGACGCTCCCAGAGGACGAACGCCGCGAGCAGCCCCCCGGCGACGACGAGGAGGGACCCGTGCCCGGCGCCGAAGCCCCCGCCGCTCCGCCCGCCCTCGACGAGGGCGACGAGCAGGGCCGCCATCCCGGCCGTCAGGAGCGCGGCCCCGCCGACGTCGACGCCGACGCGCGCGCGCGGCCGGTCCACGCCGCGGAGCGCCCAGCCGAGGACGACGCCGGCCAGGAGCCCGAACGGCACGTTGACGAAGAACACCCAGCGCCACGAGAGCTGGTCCGTCAGGAACCCGCCGATCAGCGGGCCCACGATCGACGCGACACCCCACGTGGCGGAGAAGTAGCCCTGCATCCGCGCGCGCTGCTCGAGGCCGTAGAGATCCGCGATGATCGTCATCCCGAGCGGGATGAGGGCCCCGCCGCCGAGCCCCTGCATGGTGCGGAAGACGATCAGCGCCGTCATCGAGGTGGCGAACCCGGAGAGGACGGACCCCCCGAGGAAGATCGCGAGCCCGGCCAGGTACGCCGCACGCCGTCCGTAGAGGTCCGCGCACTTGCCCCAGAGCGGCATGGAGATCGTGGCGGCCAGGATGTAGGCGGAGAAGACCCAGGAGTAGATGGCGAGCCCGCCGAGGCCCGCGATGACCGTGGGCATCGCCGTCGCCACGGCGGTGGACTCCATGGCCCCGAGGAAGAGGCCGAGCATGACGCCGAAGAGGACCAGGCCGCGTGGGGGAGCGGGCGTCATGCGCCTCAGTGCCCGCCGGTGCAGAGGGCGCAGCGGCAGAGCTGGCGGAGCTCCAGGCCGCCGAAGCTGGTCTCGTGCCCGTCCTGCCAGCGGATCCGCACGCCCCCGCCCTCCCGCTTGATCTCGGCGGGCCAGGTCGCCTCGACGCCGCGCGGGGGCGGCGCCCCCGCGGTCCGCGCCGCGGCGCACGCCGGGCACCCGCAAGCCAGCCGGAGCCCCTCGAAGGGGTAGATGCTGCCGTGCGCGTCCTGCCAGTCGACCCCGAGCGCGTAGCGGCCGACCAGACGCACCTCCTTGGGGACGTGCGGGTCGCGCCCGAGGAGCGGGAGCAACGGCTTGGGGTCCGCCATCAGGCGCCCCGGGCGGCCGCGGGGAGCCACCGCGCGGCCAGGAGGTAGTGCACGGCCAGGCTCCGGTACGGGCGCCACGCGCGGGCCCGCCGGCGCACGCGCGCCGGGTCCGCCGCGCGACCGCGGAAGCAGAGGGCCTCGACGGCGCGCCACACCCCCAGGTCCCCCGCCGGGCAGACGTCGGGGCGGCCGAGCGCCCGGGCGAGGAACCACTCGGCGGTCCAGCGGCCGATCCCGCGGAGCGCCGTCAGGCGCGCGATGACCTCGTCGTCCGGCGCGGCCGCGAGGCCCCCCAGGTCGATCCGGCCGTCGGCGATCGCCCGCCCGAGGCCGACGATGTACTCGGCCTTCCGCGTCGAGTACTGCATCGCGCGGAGCGTGCCGACGTCCGCGGCCGCCAGCGCCGCCGCCGCCGGGAAGGCGTAGACCGGGACGCCGTCGACGAGGTAGGGCTCGCCGAAGCGCCGGACCAGCCGCGCGCGGGTCGCCAGCGCGAAGGCGAGGTTCACCTGCTGGGCGGAGATCGCCCCGACCAGCATCTCGAACGGATCCGGTGCGAGCGTCGGCCGGAGCCCGTAGAGCGGCCGGACGAGCGGCGCGAGGACCGGATCGCGGGCCGCGTGGGCGTAGAACCCCGCGAGGTCGGCGCCGAGCCCGAGGAGCCGGTGCACCTCCGCCCGGACGGCGGCGCGCGGCTCGGGCCCCGGCGGGCCGGCGAACGTCGCCGTCACCCTCGGCCGGTCCGGGGGCCCGGCCGCCGCGAGGCGGAACGGCACGACCGTGCCGTTCGCGCGCGCCACGCGATAGAAGACCCCCTCGCGGTAGACGTTGGCCGGATCCACACCCCAGAGGCCGTAGCGCCGGAGGGTGAGATCCACGTCGAGCGGCGGGCGCGGCCGGAGCCGGAGCACGCCCCGGGCCTTCCTTGATTTGGCGCGCATTTTCTGTTATGAAGGCTGCGGCGCGCGAACTCCGCGCGCCGCGCCTCAGCCGAGCCCACAGTGTAGCACGGGACTAAATAGCCAGACATGGCTCACCTCGCTGCCCGTCTCTCGGGGGAGGCAGGCCCGAGCCGTTCGCCGGAGGGCGAACGGTCCGGCTTTGCCGGAAGGGCCGCCCGGCGCAGCCGCGCCGGTCTGAACGGAGCGGGGTGAACCCTCCTTCCGAGAGATCACACAGGGGGCCGTGCGTGGCACCTGGGCACTTCCGCGATCTCCTCGGCGAGCCCGGGTGCGTCGTCGTCCCCGCCATCTACGACGCGCTGTCGGCGCGCATCGCCGAGCGCGTCGGCTTCCGCGCCGTCGGGCTCGGGGGCTTCCTCGTCGCGGCGAGCCGGCTCGGCGGGCCCGACGTCGGCCAGCTCACGATGACCGAGATGGTGGATCACCTGCGCGGCGTCGCCGGGGCCGTCTCGATTCCGGTGATGGCGGACGCCGACACGGGTTACGGGAATCCGCTCAACGTCCGGCGCACCGTGCAGGCCTTCGAGGCCGCGGGGGCGCAGGGGATCGTGCTCGAGGACCAGGTCTGGCCCAAGAAGTGCGGCCACATTCCCGGCCCCCGCCAGGTCATCCCCGCGGCCGAGCACCAGAAGAAGCTCGAGGCGGCGCTGGAGGCGCGCCGGGACCCGCGCACGCTGATCATCGCGCGAACGGACGCCCGGGGCGCCCTCGGGTTCGACCAGGCGATCCGCCGTGCCGAGGCGTACGTCAAGGCCGGGGCGGACGGGATCTTCCTCGAAGCCCTCGAGACGGAGGCGGAGTTCCGGGCCGCGCCGGCGGCGCTCCCGGGTGTCCCGCTCGTCGCCAACATGTTCACGATGGGGAAGTCGCCCGCGTTCACGGCCGCGGAGCTCGCGGCCATGGGCTACAAGGTCGCGCTCTGGGTCGTGGACGCGCTCTGGGCGGCGGCGCGTGCGGTCGAGGACGTCCTCCACGCCCTGCACCGCGACGGGAGCACGGCGGCCGTCCGCGACCGGCTCATGCCGTTCGATGCGTACTTCGCCCTCGTCGGGCTCGAAGAGCACCAGCGCCTGGAGCGCCGATACGCCGAGTGATCTGCAACCCCCACGCCGCTGAGGTGCGTACCATGAGCGCGTACGGACCGCCCGTCCTCGTCCTCGTCCTCTGCCTCGCCCTGCTCTCGGCGCCCCTGTCGGCCGCCGCCCAGGGCGCGGTCACCCTCTACACCTCGGAGTCGCAGGACAAGGTCAACGAGATGAAGGGCGACTTCGAGAAGCGGCACCCGGGCGTCACCCTCAACATCTACCGCTCGGGGACGCAGGTCGTCATCGGCAAGCTCCAGGCCGAGATCCAGGCCGGCGCGATCCAGGCCGATCTCCTCTGGATGGCCGACATCGAGTTCTTCGCTCAGCTCGCCCGCAAGAACCTCCTGCAGTCCTACACCCCGCCCGAGGCCGAGCGCGCGCCCGCCAAGTTCCGCTACGAGGGCGGGCGCTACCACGAGGTCCGGCTCATCTTCAACACGGTCGGCTTCAACACGCTCCGCGTCCGGGAGCGCCCGACCTCGTGGAAGGATCTCGCGGACGCGCGTCACAAGGGCAAGGTCGGCATGGCGAGCCCGTTCTACTCCGGCGCGGCCTTCTCGACCCTCGGGACTCTCGTCCCCCAGCCGGCGTTCGGGTGGGGGTTCTTCGCTCGCCTCAAGGACAACGGCGTCGTCGTCGAGCAGTCGAACGGGACCGTGGCGCAGAAGCTCGCGACAGGCGAGTTCTGGGTCGCGTCCGTCGTGGACTTCTTCCTCCGGGACATGAAGGCCAAGGGCTCGCCCGTGGATCACATCTGGCCGCGCGAGGGTGCCGTCCTCATCCCGACGCCGATCGGCATCGTGCAGGGGGCGAAGCACCCCACCGGGGCCCAGGCCTTCATCCGCTACCTCTACTCGCCCGAGGGCCAGCGGCTCTTCGTCCAGCAGGGGTACGTCCCCGTGCTTCCCGGCATCGAAGGGCCCAAGGGGATGCCGGCGGAGAAGCTCGAGATCCTGCCGACGGACGAGGTGTACATCGCCGCCCACCGCGAGGAATTGAAGGCGCGCTACCGCGAGCTGTTCGAGACGAAGTAGCGCCCCCACGGAGGAGGGGGGGGCTCGCCGTGAGGGGCGCGGCGGCGCGGACGCTCCTCCCCCTCGTCCCCGTCGCGACCGTGCTGGTCGGCGCGGTCTGCTACCCCGCGCTCGTCCTCGCCTGGTACGGGCTCTCACGCGACGCCGTCCCGAGCCTCGCGAACCTCCGGATCGTCCTGGCCGACCCCGAGACCTGGCGCGTCCTCGGGAACACCCTCTACGTCGCCCTGTGGACGACGGCGCTCGCCGGAGCCCTCGGCGTCACCCTCGCCTTCCTCGTCGCGCGGACGGACCTCCCGGGACGCCGGGTCTTCCAGGGCCTGCTCGTCCTCCCGTACCTCGTGCCGCCGTTCATCGGGGCCCTGGCCTGGCTCTACGTCCTCGGCCCGGCGGGATTCCTCAACCAAGCCTGGATGGCGCTGACGAACGGCTCCGACCCCCTCGTCCGGATCTACGGCGCCGGCGGCATCGTCCTCGCGATGACGCTCTACAAGTACCCGATCGCCTACCTCACCGTCGCCGCGGGCCTCGCCCGCGTCGATCCCGCCCTGGAGGAAGCGGCCCGCAGCGCGGGGGCCAGCCCCTGGCGAACCGCGCGGGACGTGACGCTCCCGCTCGTCCTGCCGAGCATCGCCGCCGGGCTCACGCTCGTCTTCCTCTCCGCCATGGCGGAGTTCGGGACGCCCGCGATCCTCGGATTCCCGGCGAAGTACTTCGTCCTCGCAACGAAGATCTACGCGACCATCCTCGACTTCGACCGGCCGTACAACCTCCACATCGCCGCCGCCCTCTCGCTCCTCCTCGCGCTCGTCGCGGGGGCCGTCCTCGCCCTCCAGCGCTGGTGGCTCCGGGACCGCGGGTTCGGCCTCGTCACCGGGGTCGGGCGGGCCCCGGTGCTCCCCCTCGGCCGAGCGCGGCCATGGGCGGGCGCCGCCGTCGCCCTGTTCGTCGTGGTCGGCGCCGGCCTCCCGCTCCTCGCCGTCCTCCTCACGGCGCTCACCCGCGCCTACGGCCGGCCGCTCGGCGCCGACAACCTCGGGCTCGACAACTTCGGCGTCGTGCTGTTCCAGCTCCCCGCCGTGTGGCGCGCCGCCCGGAACAGCGTCCTCCTCGCCGCCTCGGCGGCCACCGTCTGCGTGATCCTCGGGCTCGCGCTCGCCTACCTCCAACAGCGCGCCCGAATCCGCGGCGGGACCGCGCTCGAGACGCTCGTCACCCTGCCCTTCGCCGTTCCCGGCACCGTGCTCGCGCTCGCCATCGTGCTCGCGTTCCTGCGCCCGGTCTTTGGACTGTGGCTCTACAACACGATCTGGATCATCCTCGTCGCCTACGTGGCCCGCTTTCTCGCCCTGGCCCTCAGGCCCGTCGCCGCGGCCCTCACGCAGCTCCACCCCGCCCTGGAGGAGGCGGCGCGGGCCTCCGGCGCCTCCCTCTGGCGGGCTCTCGCCGACGTCACCGTGCCGCTCCTCCGCTCGGGCCTAATCGCGGCCTGGGTGCTGGCGGCGGTCCCGGCGCTGACGGAGCTCACGCTCTCCGTGATCCTCTGGTCAGCGGGGAACGAGACGATCGGCGTGATGGCGTTCAACCTGCACGAGGAGGGCAAGGTGCTCCTCTCGGCGGCGCTCGCGAGCCTGATCGTCGCCGTCTCGCTCGGCGCTCACCTCCTGGCGCGCTACCTCGCCGGCGCGCCGCCTCCCCGCGATGTCTGAGGCGCCAGCGGCCTCGGCGGCTGTCGAGCTCGTCGCCGTCGAGAAGCGCTTCGACGGCGTCCCCGCGGTGCGCGGCGTGACCCTCGAGGTCCCGGCCGGAGCCTTCGTCGCGGTGCTCGGCCCCTCCGGCTGCGGCAAGACGACCACGCTCCGGATGGTCGCCGGGTTCGAGCGCCCCTCGGCGGGGGAGATCCGGATCGGCGGCGCGACCGTCTCCGCGCCGGCGCGCGCCATCTTCGTCCCGCCCGAGGACCGGCGGATCGGGATGGTCTTCCAGTCCTACGCCGTGTGGCCCCACATGACGGTGGCGGAGAACGTGGGCTACCCGCTGCGGGTCCGTCGGGTGCCCCCGGCGGCGCGCGCGGCCCGGGTCGCGGCGCTGCTCGAGTTGACCCGGCTCGAGGGCCTGGGCGAGCGCTACCCCCACCAGCTCTCCGGCGGCCAGCAGCAGCGGGTCGCGCTGGCGCGCGCCCTGGCCGGCGAGCCCGCCGTGCTCCTCCTCGACGAGCCGCTCTCGAACCTCGACGCGCGGCTGCGGCAGGAGATGCGGGTGGAGCTCAAGGCGATCCAGCGGCGCGTCGGCGCCACCATCCTCTACGTGACCCACGACCAGGAGGAGGCCCTCGCCCTCGCCGACCGTGTCGCGGTCATGCGGGGGGGCATCCTCCACCAGGTCGCGCCGCCCGACGTCGTCTACGACCGGCCGGCGGACCCGTTCGTCGCCGAATTCCTGGGCTACGGCGGCTTCATCCCGGCCGAGGTGGCGGGGCCGGCCGGGGTGCGGTTCACCGGGCTTCCCGGGACGCCCGCCGTCGCCTGCCGCGTCCCGGCCGGTGCCGCCGGGCCGGGCGTGCTGGCCTTCCGCCCCGCCCAGGTCGAGCTCGGACCGCCCGGGGCCGGCCTGCCGGGTCGCGTGGTCACCCGCGTCTACCGGGGGGAGTTCTTCGAGTTCCGCGTGCGCGTCGGGCCGTACGAGGTCGCCGCCACGGGCCTCCAGGCCCTCGCGGAGGACGCCCCCGTCGGCGTCACCCTCCGCAACCCCCTCTTCTTCCCCAGCAGCACTCCGTCCGAATAGGCGATAGGGGCCACCCCGGGTGGCGCCTCGGACGACCGCGCGATGACGGCCGTGACCTGCTTCTGGACGCTCTGCAGCGCCTCCTGCGGGCTCACCTTCCCGTTCAGCCCGTTTCGACTTCTTCATCACCGGCTCAGCGTCCGTGAAGAAATGGCGGGCGGGTCCGAAACCCGACTCTCCCCCCCCGGGCTTCTCGCAACGCTCCCGTCATTCGGCTCGCGGCCGCGGCGTTCCGCTCCGAGCCGCGGCTTTGCCGCGGCAACCTCTGGGGGAGGCCCGGGAGGGGGCCGTCGAGGCCCCCTCCCGATGAACTCAAGTTCAACTTGGGGCGGGAGCGCCTGCTGCCTCGCGGGTGACGATGTACGCGCCTCCCCCGCGCGGATACGCCCGGATCGTCTGACGGTACGAGATGACGACGATCGCAATCAGCGCCGCAATGCCAAGCGCGATCGGAACGGACATCCCCAGCGCTCCGCTTCCGGCCAAGACGAGGATCAAGAGGATCTCCTCGGTGGCATACGCGCTCGAGGAGAGCGCGTCCGAGGCGAAGATCGCCAGGCCGGTCGCCCGCCCGAGCCGCTCCTGCCGCTCGAGCGTGGAGGGGATCGGGCTGCCAAGCACGACGCGCTTGAGCACCTGGACCCACACGACCGGGGTCCCTCAGCCCTTCAGGTGGTAGGGAACGTCCGTGACGATGATGCTCCGCCGGAAGAGGAGCGCACCCTTGATGAGCAGCGCCGTCTGGTTGTGCAGGAGGTGCTGCCACCAGCGAGCCGGGATGAACTCCGGCAGGATGATGGTGATCAGGTGGTCGGGTATCTGCCTCTGGAGGTGGTCGAGGTACTCGAGCAGCGGGCCGACGACCGAGCGGTACGGGGAACGCAGCACGACCAGCGGCAGGCCGCTCCCCCACTTCCCCCAGCGGTCCTCGAGCCGACGGGTGTGCTCGGGATCCACCTCGACGTACACGGCCCGCGCATGCGGCGACAGGGCCCGCGCGTACTGTAGCGCGGGGAGCACCCCGCGGTGGACATCCCCGATCAGCACCAGCACGGTGTGCGCCGGCGTGGGCGGTTCGGACTCGGCCCCCTCGATCGACAGCTGGCGGCTCATGTCCGCGTAGTGCCGATGGATCGTCACGAACAGCGCGACCATGCACGGGATCAGCGCGACGACGATCCAGGCGCCGGACGTGAACTTGGTCGTGGCGATGACGAGCATCACGAGGCCGGTCGTGGCGCATCCGACTCCTTGCAGCCCGATCCCGGCGATCCACCCCGGCGTCCGCTCCCGCAGCCAATACCGGACCATGCTCGCCTGCTTGAGGGTGAACGAGAGGAACACCCCGACCGCGTAGAGCGGGATCAGAGCGTACGTGTCGCCGCGGAACCCGACGAGGAGCGCGATGCTCGCGAGCGCGAGGATGATGATCCCGTTCGAGTACGCCAGTCGGTCCCCCCGGTTGCCCAGTTGGCGGGGGAGGAAGCGGTCACGCGCCATGAACCACGACAAGCGCGGGAAGTCCGCGAAGCTCGTGTTCGCGGCCAGCACGAGGATGAGCGTCGTGACACCCTGGACGAGGTAGTACGGCAGGGTGAGGCCGAAGAGCCGCCGGGCGAGCTGCGAGTTGAGGGTCTCGCCTTCGATCGGCACGAGGGCGAACGCGTGGGCGAAGAACGTGATCCCCAGGAACAGCACGATGAGAATGAGCCCGAGCATCGCGAGGACGGCCCGCGCGTTCCGGGCCTCTGGCCGCCGGAAGGCCGGGACGCCGTCCGAGACGGCCTCGATCCCGGTCAGGGCCGCACAGCCCGACGCGAAGGCGCGCAGGATGAGGAACAGCGTCAGCGGTTCCGCGCCGGCCTCGAGGCCCCGGGGCTGGGCGGCCGCGGGGGCCGCGACGGCACCCCCGCCCGATAGCCAGACCACGCCGCCCCAGCCGAGCATGCCGAGGTACGCCGCGATGAAGCAGTAGGTCGGCACCGCGAAGACCCGCCCCGACTCCCGGACGCCCCGGAGGTTCGCGATCGCGATCAGCGCGACCCCCAGGATGCAGAGGCCCACCCGGAAGGGATACAGCGGCGGCACGGCGGAGGTGACGGCGGCGATGCCGGCCGCCACGCTCACGGCCACCGTGAGCACGTAGTCGATCAGGAGCGCGGCCCCGGCAACGAGACTCGGGTAGGTGCCCAGGTTCTCGCGCGTGACCACGTACGCCCCCCCGCCCTGGGGGTATGCCAGGATGGACTGGCGGAACGAGCTGGCGACGATGGCGATCAGCGCGGCGATGGCCACGCCGATCGGGACCGCGTATCCCAGCGCTGCCGTGCCCGCGGCGACGAGCACGAGGAGGGTCGCCTCCGTCGCGTAGGCGACGGACGAGAGCGCATCGGAGGCGAAGACCGCGAGCCCGGTGACGCGGCCGAGCCGCTCGTGCTTGGCGAGGGTCGTGGGGATGGGGCTGCCGAGCAGGACCCGTTTGAGGGCCTGGACCGACATGGCCCTACACTACCCCCCGCCTCCTCGAAGTCAAGATTCCCCGGACACGGCGAACGACGAAGTGCGCACGGACGGGCGAGCCCGAGAAGCGGATTGTCGGGGAGGAGCACCCTCGGACGGGGGCTGCGCCTCCGAAGGATCAGAACTGCCCGCGGGGCGT
The DNA here is from genome assembly GCA_964416315.1 of uncultured bacterium. Classification (GTDB taxonomy): domain Bacteria; phylum Methylomirabilota; class Methylomirabilia; order Rokubacteriales; family DASRDR01; genus CAYQDR01. Next base: position 4,257 of record CAYQDR010000073.1, on the reverse strand, counting down.
GATCTCCTCGAAGCGGGTGTATTCGGTCTTGAAGAGGAGCTGGAGCTTGTCCGTCGGTCCGTTCCGCTGCTTGCCGATGATCACCTCGGTGATGTTCCGCTCGGTCTCGGGCGGGTCTTCCTTGTAGAACCCCGGCCGGTGCAGGAAGACGATGACGTCGGCGTCCTGCTCGAGGGCGCCGGATTCGCGCAGGTCGGAGAGCCGCGGCAGCGACGCCTCCCCCCGGCTCTCCACCGCCCGCGAGAGCTGGGACAGGGCGACCACCGGCACCTCCAGCTCCTTCGCCAGCGCCTTCAGCGAGCGCGAGATCTCCGCGATCTCCTGCTGGCGATTCTCCGCGCGCCACCGCCCCTGCATGAGCTGGAGGTAGTCCACGATGACGAGATCGAGGCCGTGCTCCGCCTTGATCCGGCGCGCCTTCGCCCTGAGCTCGAGCACCGAGAGGTTGGCGGTGTCGTCGATGAACAGCGAGGCCTCGGCCAGGCGGCCCGCCGCGTCCACGATCCGCTTCCAGTCGGGATCGCGGAGATAGCCGGTCCGGACCAGGTGTGAATCCACCCGCGCCTCCGCGCAGAGGAGCCGCTGCACCAGCTGCTCCTTCGCCATCTCGAGGCTGAAGATGAGGGCGCGGCGGTTCCCCCGCACGGTGACGTGCTGCGCGATGTTCAGCGCGAACGCCGTCTTCCCCATGGACGGCCGTCCCGCGACGATGATGAACTCGGAGCGCTGGAGCCCCGCCGTCAGCTCGTCGAGCCGTCTGAACCCGGTCGGGAGGCCCGTGACCATCTCCTTCCGGTGGTAGAGCGACTCGATGTGCTGGATCGCCCGGGTGAGGATGTCCCGCACCGGGAACGCCGACCCGTGCAGCCGCCGCTCGGCGATGCGGAAGAGCATCTGCTCGGCCCGGTCCAGCAGGGCCGGGGCGTCCTCCGTCTCCTCGAATCCCTGCTCGACCAGGTCGCGCGCCACGCGGATCAGCTCCCGGAGCTGGGCCTTGTCGCGGACGAGCTGGGCGTACGTGGTGAACTGCGTCGCGACCGTTGCTTCCTCGATCAGCGTCGCCAGCGCGGCCTGGCCACCGACCTCGTCCAGGTGTCCTCCGCGCCGGAGCTCCTCCGACACCGTGAGGACGTCGGCCGGCTCGCTACGCTCGAAGAGCGCGAGCATGGCCGCGTAGATCTTCCGGTGCGCATCCTTGTAGAACTCCTCCGCGGCGAGGAGCTCGATCGCGCGAGGCAGGATCGCCGGCTCGAGGAGGATCGCGCCGAGGACCGCGCGTTCCGCCTCGAGGTTGTGCGGCGGCACCTTCCCCGGAAGCTCGACCAGCGTCGCCCCAGGGCGCGACGGCGGTTCCATGCGATCCTACTCGCGCACGACCGACACCGGCAGCGACGCCGTGACGTCACCGTGGAGCCGGACGCCGACCTGGTAGTCGCCCAGCGCCTTGATCGGCTCCTCGAGGAGCACCCGGCGCTTTTCGACCGAGATCCCGTTCCGCTCGAGGAAGCTCACGACCTCCTGCGCCGAGACCGACCCGTAGAGCCGGCCATCCTCCGACGCGCGGGTCGTGACGGTCATGCTCAGCGCAGCGATGCGCGCGGCGGCGGCCTGGGCGTCCTCCCGGGCCTTCGTCTCCTCCCGCACCCGCTGGCGCTTGATCTGCTCGAGGTTCCGGAGGTTCGCGTCGGTCGCTTCCACGGCGAGCTTCTTCGGCAGGAGGAAGTTCCGGGCGTACCCGGTCGCGACCTCGCGCACCTCGCCGCGCCGGCCGAGCGCCGGAACGTCTTCCATCAGGATGATCTTCATCGCTGTGGCTCTCTACGCCGGCGTCGGGGCCTGGCGGATCTTGCGGAAGTCCACCCAGAGATCCGAGAGCCCCAGACACGCCACGGCGATCAGCAGAAGGGGTTGAACGGCGAACAGGCCGAAGCTCACGCCCTGCAGCGCCCCGGGCACCCGCACCCGCTCGAAGAAGTGTCGCAGGACGGCCAGCCCCTGAATGGCGTACAGCGCGGCCAGCACGACGAGCAGGTTGAGCCCGATCCGCTCGAGCCTATCGGCGCCCGAGACGAGTCCGACGCCGCCTGCGATCACGCCCCAGACGAGGTGATCCGGGACCGCCTCCTCGGCGAACCGCCGGAATCCGCCGCTGCGCACGCAGAGCCGCGCGGCGACGTAGTTCGCCAACGCCCCGAGGAGCAGCCCCAGGAGCAGCACGGCCGGCCCGGCCACGCGCATCGCCGTCGCCACGAGGCGCGCGGACTCGACGCCCACGGCGGGGTCGGTCGGCAGGCCGAGGACGCCTGGGACGCGCTCCCACTCGGCGACGTGGGCCTGGAGCTGCCGCTCGACGAGCGCGAGCGCCCCGGTCCCGGGCGGCAGATAGGCCCAGACCAGAAGCGTGAGGGTCACCAAGCTCACGGCTCCGACCAGGACCAGGCTGAGGGCCAGCGAGAGCCGCCGCACGAGTGCGACACCGAGCGCCAGGCCCGGAACGCCGTGGCGCAGGGCCAGCACCGCCGCGGCCGATCCCCCGAGCACCGCCGCCGCCCCCCCGACCCCGACGAGCACGGCGACGCCGGCCGCGACGGGGCCCCCGAGGGCGAGGCCGACCGCGACGGGCACGAGGCCGACGAGGGCGGTCACGCCGCCGAGCCCGAGCCGTACCTCCCCCGACTCGAGCGCGAGCAGCGCCGCCCCCATGGCCGCCCCCAGGAGGACGCCTCGCCTCGTCCCCGCCCCCCGGGGCATGCCGCGGCTACTCCGCGACGAAGGGAACGAGGGCGATCGTCCGAACGCGCTTCAGCCCCGTCGTGAGCTGGCGTTGGTGCCGGGCACAGCAACCCGAGATGCGGCGTGGGATGATCTTGCCGCGTTCGGTGACGAACGTCCGCAGGCGCTTGACGTCGCGGTAGTCCACCGCGACCAGCTTGTCCGCACAGAACTTGCACACCTTGCGCCGGCCGAACCGGCGCCGCTTCACGGGCTTGACCACGCCATGCCTCCTCGGGCCCCGCGTCGCGGCACGCCACCGGCCCGACGCGGGTGCTCAGAACGGAACCTCGTCCTCGCCCTGGCCCGCGGGCTCTTCCGAGGACTCGCCTTCGCTGGGCGCCGCAACGGCCTTGAGCCGGCCCAGGAACTGGACCCGCTGGGCCACGACCTCGACGACGTTCCGGCGCTGGCCGTCCTTCCCCTCCCATTCCCGCGTCTGGAGCCGCCCCTCCACCAGGACAGGACTGCCTTTGTCGAGGTACTGGGCGGAGGTTTCGGCCTGTTTGCCCCACACCACGACGGTGAGGAAGTCCGTTTCCCGGCGCTGCTCTCCCCCCTGCGTGGTATACGAACGGTTCACCGCCACACGGAGGTCCGAGACGGCCATCCCGCTCGGGGTGTATCGGAGCTCGGGCGGACGGGTCAGGTTCCCGATGAGATAGACCCTGTTCAGGCTCGCCATCAGCCGACCTCCTCGACCTTCCGCTCCACCGACGGCTCCGGACCGGGTACCAGGCCGGTGGTCGCCGGCCCCTCCGGCCCGGGCTTGCGGCGCCGCTCGATGACCCGTGTCGTCATGAAGCGGAGGACCGACTCGTTGAGCCTGAGCTGCCGCTCATACTCGCGCATGACCGGGGGCTCCGCGCTGACTTGGAGCAGGAGGTAGGTGCCCTCGCGCTGCTTGCGGATCTCGAACGTCAGCCGCCGCTTGCCCCAGTTCTCCGCGGCCAGCGCCTGCCCGCCGAGGTTCGTGAAGGCCTCCTGAAGCTGGCCCGAGAGCTGAGCCACCTCCTCCTCGCCGAGGCGCGGATCCACGATGATCAGCAGATCGTACACGCGCAGTTCGCTCACCTCCTCCCGGAACGTCCTGGATTTTCGGTAGCATACCAGTGCCTTCCGTCCGGCCGCAAGCCGGACTTCCGGACGCCGAGAAACGCGGCGGCCTCCGGGGGGTCCCGGAGGCCGCCGTGGAACGCGCCGCGACCCGCCGCTCAGCAACGTCCCGAGGGCCGCATCGCCTTGCGTGGTCGCGCGCCTGATCGAAGCGCTTCGAGCGCCACCCCTGCGGGGCGGGTACCCGGCCCGCGCAACCCTCCCTCGGGGGAGGCCCGGCCCCCCCAAATAAAGGGGGGCGAAGCCCCCCTCCGGGTTAAAAGTCCCCGTGCGGCATCGGCGGCGCGGCCTTCTTCTCCTCCTCCGGGATGTCGGTGACGAGCGCCTCCGTCGTCAGCAGGAGGGACGCGATCGACGCCGCGTTCTGCA
>CAYQDR010000072.1:0-24238 GCA_964416315.1 uncultured bacterium | reverse complement strand
GCCAGCGGCAAAGAAGTCGAGCCGGGAGATGTCAGAAAGCGTGGGCGCTAACACTGGGATCATACGTCGCCCCCACCGTTTGAGTCAAGCTTATTATTGCCCAAATTAGGACACTGCCCACCGCGGGCCCCGTTTGCCTTTTCCGGGGCGATTTGGGATATTGGGCGCCGTGGCCCGGGGCACCCTTCCCCGCGATGACCCGTCCACCGCCCCTGCTTCCGTCCCCACCCGGACGCGCCCCTCTCTCGCCGTGGCGGTGGCCCTGCTGCTGGCCGGGTGCGGGCTCGACTCGTCCGCCACGACGCTCACGCCCAGGTCGGACTTCGGCGCGCTCACGCACCGGATCTTCCTCCTGGTCCTGTGGGTGGACCTCGCGATCTTCCTCGTCGTCGGGGCGGTCCTGCTCCTCGCGATCTTCCGCTTCCGGGAGCGCGACCCCGCGGCCGTCCCGCTCCAGATCCCGGGCAGCGCGCGCCTCGAGCTGGCCTGGACGATCGCGCCCGCGATCGTGCTGACCTTCATCGCGTTCCCCACGGTCGGCGCCATCTTCCGCACCCAGGCGACGCCCCCGGCCGACGCCCTGCGGGTGCGCGTGATCGGCCACCAGTGGTGGTGGGAGTTCGAATACCCCGACCTCGGCATCCGGACGGCGTCCGACCTCCACCTCCCCGCCGGCCAGCCCGCGCTCCTGGAGCTCTCCTCGCCCGACGTGATCCACAGCTTCTGGGTGCCGCCGCTCGGCGGCAAGCGCGACACGATCCCGGGCCGGGTCAACCGGATCCTCCTGACGCCGTCCGCCCCCGGCAAGTACCCCGGCCAGTGCGCCGAGTTCTGCGGGGTCTCGCACGCCAACATGCGCCATCTCGCGGTGGTCCTGCCCGCGGCGGAGTTCCGCGCGTGGGTCGAGCGCCAGAAGGCCGCCGCGCCCGAGCCGCCGGAAGGCAGCCCCGCGGCGAGGGGCCTCGAGGTCTTCCGGGCGAGCCCGTGCGTCGGCTGCCACACGATCCGCGGCGTCTCGGGCGGCACCCTGGGTCCCGATCTCACGCACTTCGGGTCGCGGGCGACGATCGCCGGCGGGATGCTCCGGAACACGCCGGAGCAGCTCGCCCGGTGGCTGAAGAACCCGCCCGCGGTGAAGCCCGGGTCCTTGATGCCCGACCTCGGGCTCACGAACGACCAGGTGCAGGCGCTGGTGGCGTACCTGGGAAGTCTCAGGTAGCGATGGCGATCGGCCACGCCGCCGCCGCGCCCGCCGCCGCCGTCCATGCCGAGGCCCGCGGCCTCGTCGCGTGGCTCACGACGGTGGACCACAAGCGGATCGGGATCCTCTACGGGGTCTCCGCCCTCGTCTTCTTCCTCGTCGGCGGGCTCGAAGCGCTCCTGATCCGGCTCCAGCTCGCCGCCCCCGACGGCCGCGTCATCGGCGCGGAGACCTTCAACCAGCTCTTCACGATGCACGGCACCACGATGGTGTTCCTGGCGCTGATGCCGCTCTCGGCCGCCTTCTTCAACTACCTCGTGCCGCTCATGATCGGGGCCCGGGACGTGGCGTTCCCGCGCCTCAACGCGTTCTCCTTCTGGGCCTTCTTCTTCGGGGGCCTGTTCATCAACTCGAGCTTCCTCGTCGGCGCCGCGCCCAACGCCGGGTGGTTCGGCTACGCGACGCTGACCGAAAAGCCGTTTTCGATCGGCCCGCACACGGACTTCTGGCTCCTGGGCCTGCTCTTCCTCGGGGTCTCCTCGGTCGTCTCCGCGCTGAACTTCCTGACGACGATCCTCAATCTCCGCGCGCCGGGGCTCACCTTCCTGCGGATGCCGCTCTTCGTCTGGACGACTCTCGTCACCGCCGTGCTCATGCTGCTGGCGTTCCCGCCGATCACGGTCGCCCTCATCCTGCTCGGGTTCGACCGCTTCTTCGGCACCGCCTTCTACCTGCCCGGGGGCGGCGGCTCCCCGCTGCTCTGGCAGCACCTCTTCTGGATCTTCGGCCACCCGGAGGTCTACATCCTGATCCTGCCCGCGATGGGCGTCGTCTCGGAGGTCCTCCCGACCTTCGCCCGGAAGCCGCTGTTCGGCTACGTCTCGGTGGTCTACGCGACCGCGCTGATCGCCTTCTTCGGGTTCGGGGTCTGGGCGCACCACATGTTCGCGGTCGGGATGGGGCCGATCGCGGACGCGGCCTTCGGGCTCTCGACGATGATCATCGCGGTGCCGACCGGCATCAAGATCTTCAACTGGCTCGCGACCGTCTGGGGCGGCTCCCTCCGCTTCCGCACGCCGCTCTACTTCGCCCTCGGCTTCATCGCGATGTTCACGATCGGCGGGCTCTCGGGGGTCATGCACGCCTCGCCCCCGATCGACCTCCAGCAGACGGACTCGTACTTCGTCGTCGCCCACCTCCACTACGTGCTCTTCGGCGGGACGCTGCTCGGGCTCTTCGCCGGCATCTACTACTGGTGGCCGAAGATGACCGGGTGCCGGCTCGACGAGCGCCTGGGGCGGCTCCACTTCTGGCTCATGCTCGTCGGCATGAACCTGACGTTCTTCCCCATGCACTTCCTCGGCCTCATGGGCATGCCGCGGCGGATCTACACCTACGCCCCGGAGTTCGGCTGGGGGTTCTGGAACCTGGTCGCGACGGTCGGGGCGCTCGGGATCGGGGTCTCGACCCTCGTCTTCCTCTGGAACGCCTGGGTGAGCCTCCGGCGCCCCGAGCCGGCCGGGGCCGACCCGTGGGACGGCCGCACGCTCGAGTGGGCGGTCCCCTCGCCCCCGCCCCCGTACAACTTCGCTACGGTGCCGACCGTGCGCCGCCGCGACGCGCTCTGGCTGACGAAGCATCCGGACGCGCGCGGCCCCGGGCTCGACGACCTGGCGGCGCTGGTCACCCCGCGCGGGCCGATCCACATGCCGGCGCCGTCGGCCTGGCCGATCCTCGCGGCGCTGGCCCTCCTCGTCCTGTCGGCCGGGGCGCTCCTCCACCCCGCCGTGGTCGTGCTCGGCGGGCTCCTGACGGTCCTCGGGGTCTTCGCGATCGCCCTCGAGCACGTGCCCGCTCACGCCCCGCGGGCGGCGGAGCACGAAGAGGTGAACATCGGGACGACCGGGCTCGACCACCGGAAGATGGGGACGTGGGCGTTCCTCGGTTCCGAGTGCCTCTTCTTCGGCACGCTGATCTCGACGTATCTCCTCTACAGGGGCCGGAGCCTCTCGGGGCCGATGCCGGGAGACATCCTGAACATCCCCCTCACCTCGGTGAGCACCTTCGACCTTCTCATGTCGAGCTTCACCATGGTCCTCGGCGTCGCGGCCATCCAGCGCGGCGACGCGCGCGGGGCCGCCCGGTGGCTCCTCTGCACGGTCATCGGGGGGCTCGTGTTCCTGGGCTTCCAGGTCTACGAGTTCACGACGTTCGTGCACGAGGGGCTCGGGCTCACGACGAACCTGTTCGCCAACACCTTCTACGTGATGGTCGGCTTCCACGGGGCCCACGTCTCCGTGGGCGTCCTCTGGCTCGCGAGCCTCTGGGTCCTGATCCGGCAGGGGCGCCTCGGCCCGCGCCAGGCCGTGCTCGTGGACATCGCCGGCCTCTACTGGCACTTCGTGGACGTGGTCTGGATCGCCATCTTCACGCTGGTCTACCTGATCCAGTAGGACGGCCATGAGCGCACCGACGCCCGCCCCTCCCGCCCCGACGCCGGGCACCGCCGCCGCGCACTCGGCGGCCGGCGTGGGCACCTACGCGGTCATCGCCGCCTTCCTGGTGCTGCTCACAGTCATGGAGGTCGCCGTCTTCTACATCCCGGCGCTCCGGGGCGTCCTGATCCCGGTGCTCCTGGTCCTGGCCGCGGCCAAGTTCGCGCTCGTCGCGATGTTCTACATGCACCTCCGGTTCGATCACGCCTGGTTCTCCTACCTCTTCATCGCCCCGCTGATCATCGCGACGGGCCTCGCGGTGGCGCTCCTGTGGGTGTTCCACGTCTTCGGCACGACGGGCCTTCCGCCCGGAGCCGGCGGATGAGCCGACCGGACCGATCCCCGTCGCATCTCGGCGTCCTCCAGCTCGCCGGGACGCGCTCGGCCTGCGGCCTCGCGGGCGTCCCGCCCCTCCGGTGGGGTCGTCGGCGCCCCTCAACGTACAGCGAGTACGCCTCGGGGCGCCTCGTCCCTGCGTCCTTGAGCTGCTCGGGCCTCGGTCCGGGACCAGCGCCGTCGAGGCCCCCAACGCTTCCGAGGGTGGGCCTGTGACCTGGGCCTGGCACTGGCACCCGGAGGTCGTCGCCGGCCTCCTGGCCCTCGCCGCCCTCTACGCGGCCGGCATCGGTCCGCTCCGGCGCCGCCACGGCTGGGCGCCCGCGCCCGACCGGCGGGCGCTCGCGGCGTTCGCCGCCGGCATGGCCGTGCTGGCCGCCGCGGTCCTGGGGCCGCTCGCGGAGTGGGCCGAGCGCGTCGCGCTGAGCGCCCACATGGCGCAGCACCTGCTGCTCACGCTCGTGGCCCCGCCGCTCTTCCTCGCGGGCGCCCCCGACTGGCTGCTGCGGCCGCTCCTCCGCCTGCCCGGGGCGGCGCGCGCGGGCCACTGGCTCACGCGCCCGCCCGTCGCGCTCGGGCTCGGGTCGGCGGCGCTCATCGTGTGGCACGTGCCGCGGTTCTTCGAGGCGGCGCTCCGGCACGAGGGCCTCCACGCCCTCGAGCACGCGACGCTGCTCGGGACGGCGCTCCTCGCCTGGTGGCCGGTGGCGGGCCGGCTCGAGGCGTGGCCGCGGCCGGTGCCGCCGGCCCGGCTCCTCTACCTGTTCCTCGGCACGCTGCCGATGACGGCCGTGGCGGCGCCGATCACGGTGGCCGAGCGCGTCCTCTACCCCTTCTACGAGAGTGCGGCGGCAGCCTGGCCGCTCTCGCCGCGGGCGGACCAGGAGCTGGCCGGCACCCTCATGTGGGTCGGCGGGATGCTCGCGTACCTCGTGGCGGGCACCGTCGTCTTCTTCCGCTGGGCGCTGCCCGAGGTCCGGGCGGACGCGGAGGCCGGCGGGGCGGGGCTTCCGGAGCAACCCTAGCGGATGCTGAAAGAGGCCCTAGCGGCTGGCCCGTCCTCCCAGGGCCTGTCGAAGCGCTCCGCGCGCGGGCCTTGCCCGCGCAATCGATCCTGGGGGGAAGTTCGGAAGGGGAGCGAAGCCCCCCTCCGAGGAACATAGGAGGCAGGAGCCATGGCGCTCGACGTCCGGGTCGTGCGGGAAGGGGTCATCGCGGGCCTGATCGGGGCCGCGGCCGTGGCCGTCTGGTTCCTCCTCTTCGACGCGATCCAGGGCGTGCCGCTCCGGACGCCCGCCGTGCTCTGGGCCACCCTCGTCCAGCGGCTCCCGAGCCCCGCGGGGGTCGCGCCCGCGATGGGGCCCGTCCTCGGCTACACGGCCATCCACGTCGCCGCCTTCGTCCTCTTCGGTGTCGTCACCGCCGTCCTGGTCGCCGCCGCCGAGCGCGAGCCGCCGATGCTCCTCGTGCTCCTCATCTTCTTCGCCGCCTTCGAGGTCTTCTTCCTGGCGCTCGTCACGTTCCTGGCCCGGCCGATCCTCGGGCTCCTGGCCTGGTGGGCGATCCTGATCGGAAACTTCCTCGCGGCGGTCTCGATGCTGGGGTACTTCGTCTTCTGGCACCGCGGGCTCGCGCGGACGCTCCTCGGACGCTGGGTGGAGGTCATCCGCGAGGGGACGGTCGCCGGGGCGATCGGTGCCCTGACCGTCGCCGTGTGGTTCCTCGCCTACGACACGATGAAGGGGCGGCCGTTCAGCACGCCCGCCCTCCTCGGGCTGGCCCTCTTCGAGGGGCTGCGGCAGCCGCAGCTCCTCGAGGTGCGGCTGGACGTCGTGCTCGGCTACACGGTGCTCCACTTCGCAGCCTTCGCCCTGTTCGGCGTCGTCGTGGCCGCGCTCCTGATGGCAGCCGAGTGGGAGCCGCGCGTGCTGCTGGGGCTCTTCATCATCTTCCTCTGCTTCGAGCTGTTCTTCCTCGGGTTCGTCTCCGCCCTGGACGAGGCCCTGGTGGGGGCGCTCGGCTGGTGGAACGTCGCGATCGCGAACCTGCTCGCGGCGGTGGCGATGCTGATCTACTTCTTCTTCGGGCACCGGTCGCTCGGGGCGCGGCTCCTGGAACGCTGGACGGAAGATTGACGCCGGGCGGGGAACCGCTGCGGCGCCAGCTCGCGGTCGAGCTCGCGACGCTCGCGGCCCTGGCGGCCGTCTACCTCGCGCTCCTGCCCCGCCGCCCGCCCGGGCTCGACCCGGCGATGGCGCTCCTCGGCCTCGCCCTGGTCGGCCTCGGCGCGCGCCGCACGCGCGAGCGGATCTGGGGCCCGCCGGCCGCGCCCGCGGCGGAGCGCCGCCGCCGGGCCGCCCGCGCGATGACGGCCCTCACGGCGGCCGCGCTGGTCGGCCTCGCCGTCTACGCAACGTGGCCCACGCTCGCCACCGGAGCCGGGGTCGACGAGGCCGTGCGCCGGCTCGCCGCCCCGCGCCTGCTGGCCGCGCTCCCCGTCTACGTCCCCTGGGCGCTCGTCCAGCAGGCGCTCTTCCAGTTCTACCTCCTCGGCCGCCTGCGCGCGCTGCTCCCGGGCGCACCCCTGATGGTCCTCGCGACCCTGAACGGCCTCGCCTTCGGCGCCGTTCACTGGCCGGACCGAGAGGTCGCGGCGCTGACGGCGCTCGGGGGCGCGGCGTGGAGCTACCGCTACCACCACGACCGCCTGCTCGTCCCCCTCGCGCTGTCCCACGCCGTGCTGGGCACGGCATTCTACGGGTGGGTCCGGGGCACCGATCCCCTGGGTCTGCTGCTGGGCCGTTGACTCGGGTTCCGGGGTGGGTCTAGACTCCACCACGCTGTCGGAACGACGGAGGAAGGTGCTGCCATGGCGACGGAAGAGAAGATCGGCACGGTCACGGACTACTTCGCGAAGATCGGGGTGGCGGGCATCCGCCTGACGGACGGGGAGCTCCGCGTGGGCGACCGGGTCCGCTTCCACGGCCACACGACCGACTTCACCCAGGTCGTGGAGTCGCTCCAGGTCGAGCACCAGGCTGTGGAGCGGGCCGACCGCGGGACCGACGTGGCCGTGAAGGTCCAGGAGCGTGTCCGCCGGCACGACGAGGTGTTGCGAGTCAGCGACTAGGGCAACAACAGCCAGGAGCAGGAAAAGACCGGGATGCTCGAGTACCTCGCGCCGGACCTGAAGACAGTCCTCTTCACGCTCGAGTCCTTCAACCTCGGCATCTTCAAGCTCGCGCCCGAGAAGGCCGAGGCGGGGAGCGAGAGCCTCCGCCGCCTCAAGGCCGAGATGTACTGCGAGGAGATGCAGTTCAGCTTCGGGGCGTCCGTCGCCTGAGGAAGGCGGCCCGCGGCCCGGTCTGTCGGCGTCCGGGGACGCCTGGTATCCTGAGGGCGTGACCCCGCCGCCGACCTGGGTCCGGACCCCGGCCGACCTCCTGGGCCTCGCGCGCGACCTCGCCGGCACTCCGGCCCTCGCCCTCGACACCGAGGCGGACAGCCTCCACCACTACCCGGAGCGCCTGTGCCTCATCCAGGTGGCCGACCCGGAGGGGCGCGTCTTCTTCGTCGATCCCCTCGCGCTCGCCGACCTCGAGCCGCTGCGCCCGATCTGCGCCGACCCGGCCACGCTCAAGGTCTTCCACAGCGCCGAGAACGACCTCGCCCATCTCAAGCGCCGCTTCGGGTTCGCCTTCGCGAGCATCCGGGACACGGCGCTGGCCGCGCGCCTCCTCGGCGCGCGCGAGCTGGGGCTCGAGACGCTGCTCGGGCGCTATCTCGGCGTCGCCCTGCCGAAGTCCCAGCAGAAGGCGGACTGGGCGCGCCGCCCGCTGACGCCCGTCCAGGAGGCCTACGCCGCGGCGGACGTGCGGCACCTGATTTCGCTGGGCGACCGGCTCGCGGCGGAGCTGCGGGCGCTCGGGCGCGAGGCGTGGCTCACCGAGGAGTGCGAGGCCCTGGCCGCGCTCTCGATCACCGAGCGGGCGCCCGAGGAAGACGGCGCCCGGCGCCTCCGCGGCGCCTCCCGTCTCGACCCGCGCGGGCGCGCGGTGCTCAGGGCGCTCCACGCCCAGCGGGAGGCCTGGGCGCGGGCCGAGCGCCGGCCGCCGTTCAAGGTGCTGAGCCCCGACACCCTGATCGCCCTGGCGGCGGCCCGGCCGCAGAGCCGTGCCACGCTCGCAGGCATCCCCGGGCTCCCGCCGCGCCTGGTCGAGCGCTACGGCGAGGGGATCCTCGAGAGCGTCGCGCGCGGCCTCGCCGCGCCGCTCGTCGAGCCGCCGCGCGCCCGCCGGCCGGTCGTCCCGCCGGTCGTGCTGCAGCGGGCCGCGGCGCTCAAGCGCTGGCGCGCCGCGGCCGCGGAGCGCACGGGGCTCGACCCCGGCGTCCTCCTCCCCCAGCGGCTCATCGACGCGCTGGCGGCCGCGCACCCCACCGCCGTGCCCGCCCTGGCCGCGGTGCCGGGCGTCCGCCGGTGGCGGGCGGCGGCGTTCGGGGCGGAGATCCTCGCGGCGCTCGTGGGCCGCACCGTCTGAGCCCCGCTCCCCAGGAGGGACCCATGCCTGCGAAGCTGCGGGTCGGCGTGATCGGGACCGGGTTCGGCAGCACCGTACAAATCCCCGCCTTCCGGGCGGACCCTCGCGTCGAGGTCGCCGCGCTCGCGAGCGGGCAGCCGGGCAAGGCCCGCGCCGTCGCCGACCGGTTCGGGATCCCGCACGCCTTCGACGCGTGGGCGGACCTCGCGAAGGCCGAGCTGGACCTCGTCAGCATCACCGCGCCGCCGTGGCTGCACCACCCGATGACGCTGGCGGCGCTGGGGGCGGGCTGCCACGTCCTCTGCGAGAAACCGATGGCCCTGTCCGCGGCCGAGGCCCTCGCGATGCTCGAGGCGGCCGAGCGCGCCGGGGTCGCCCACCTGATCGACCACGAGCTGCGCTTCAACCCGAACCGGATGAGGGTCCGCGCCCTCATCGCCGACGGATTCGTCGGCCGGCCCCGCCACGTCCTGATCACCCAGGTCGGGCCCGGGCGGTCGGACCCGAGCCGGCCCTGGACCTGGTGGTCGGACGCGAGCCGCGGCGGCGGGCTCCTCGGGGCTCTCGGCTCGCACCAGATCGACCTCCTCCGCTACTGGCTCGGCGAGATCGAGGCCGTCTCGGGCACGGTCGAGGTGTACGTGAAGGAACGCCCGGTCGAAGGCGGCCACCGGGCGGTGACGGCGGAGGACTTCACGAGCTTCTCGCTCCGGTTCGCGCCCGGCGCGGTCGGGACCGTCGTGCTGAGCGCCGTGACGGCCCACCCGCGAGGGCCCCGGCTCGAGGTGTGGGGGGAGGAGGGGACGCTCTACCTCGACGAGGCGGAGCGGCTCTGGGGCGCGCGCCGGGGGCGGGACCTCGAGGAGCTGACCGAGCGGGAGACGCTCACACCCCCGCCGGGGATGGAGTACCCGACGCTCTGGGGGCTCTCGTTCGTCCGGCTCGTGCACCACCTGGCGGCGGCCCTGCTCGACGGCGGGCCCATCGCGCCCGCCGCGACGTTCCGCGACGGCCTCCAGGTCCAGCGGGCGATGGACGCGATCCGCGAGACGGCCCGGGGCGGCTGGGCGCGGGTCCCGCCGCCGCCGTGAGCCTCAGCGGACGTGGCTGACCTCCATCGCGTCGGACCCGAAGCCGTGCTCCCGGCTCGCGTAGCGGCCGGAGGTCCGGACGTAGGCGAGGTAGTCCCGCAGCTCCTGCCGGAAGATCTTCGTGTTGTCCGCGACCACGACCGCCCCGCGCGCGAGCTTCGGCTCGAGCCGGCGGAGGTAGCCCAGATACTGCTCCTTCGTGGCGTCGATGAGGACGAAGTCGAACCGGCCCCGGAGCCGCGGGATCACCCGCCGCGCGTCGCCCTCGATCACCCGGACCCGCCGGGCGAGCCCCGCCTCGGCGACGTTCCACTCGACGTAGCGCGCGAGCTGGCCGTTCGCCTCGATGCAGGTGAGCCGCCCGCGCGTGGGGAGCGAGCCCGCGATGAGGATCGCCGAGTAGCCGAAGAGCGAGCCGATCTCGAGGGCCCGACTGGGGCGATGGCGGGCGATGAGCCGGCGAATGAGTCGCCCCTTGTCCCGGCCGATGACGGGGAAGCGCCAGCGCACCGTCGCGCGGTCCATGAGGCGCAGCATCTGGGCGGCACGCGCCGTCATTCGGGACCCCCCGCACCCGCGCCCCCTATTGACCGGATCGCCGGGACGCCTCGGGCCTCCGGCCCTCGTGACGTCCCGCCCCTCCGGTGGCTTCGGGGGGAGGGGAGCCGCGCGCCTCTCATCGGACCTGCCGGGCGGCCCGGACGAGCGCGGCCACGCGCGCCGGGTCCACGGGGTTCGCCGTGCGGCCGTCATGCTTGATCCACGTGCCGACGATGGCGCCGTCGGCCACCTGGAGGAGGTCGCCGACGCTGTCGGGCGTCACCCCCGATCCCACCAGGAGCGGCCGGTCCGGCACTGCGGCGCGCACGCGTTTGACGTCCCCGACGGGGGTCGCCTCGCCCGTCGCCACGCCCGAGACGACCAGCGCGTCGGCGAGGCCCCGGTACGCCGCGTCCCGCGCGACCTGCTCGAGCTCCACCGGCGCGAGCGGGACCGCGTGCTTGCCGCCCACGTCCACGAACAGACGCGTGTCGGTCCCGAGGAGCCGCCGGTAGCGCAGCGTCCCGTGGGCGTCGCCCTGGATCAGCCCCTGGTCCGCGACCACGGCGCCGACGTGCACGTTCACCCGGATGAACGCCGCGCCGGTCGCCGCGGCCACGGCCAGGGCCGCCTGCGCGTCGCTCTTGAGGACGTTCACCCCGACGGGGAGGCGGACGGCGCGGCGCACCTCGGCGACCACGACCGCCATCGCCGCGACCGCCGCCGGGTCCACGCGCCCCGCGCCGAACGGGGCGTCGCCCCAGTTCTCGACGAGGCAGGCGTCGAAGCCCCCGGCCTCGAGCGCGCGCGCGTCCGCGACGGCCCGCTCGACGACGGCCGCGAGCGAGCCGGCCCAGCGCGGGCTCCCCGGCAGCGGGGCGAGGTGCACCATGCCGATCAGGGCGCGGGCGAGGCCCGGGAGGACGTCGTGGCTGAGCGGTGGCACGGTCTGGTATTGTACCAGGCACGCAGGAGGCCACCATGACGACGGATCGCTTCGGCAACCCGCTCGCCCCCGGACTCCCCTATGCGCGGGGCGCCATCCTCACGAGCACGGCGGACGACTACGCGAAGCTCCGCCACGCCTGGCGGATCATCGCCGTGCGCATCGAGAAGGACGGCCCCGAGAGCGTCTTCAACTTCACCGGGCTCGAGCGGGGGCTCCGGATGGACCCGAGCGACCTGCCGTTCGCCGACGACGAGCTCGCCCCGGCGCTCTACCTCGATCGCCTCACCGAGCTCGCGCTCGAGCACCTCGGCGGGAGCGCGGCCCGCCACGACGTCATGCTCTTCAACCGGCTGACCGGCGCGACCGTCGCGACCCACCTCGTGCTCGTGCGGCCGGGGGACACGGTCGTCGGGGTCTCCGCGGGCTACAGCCACCCCACCGTCGTCCGCGCCGCGGCGCTGGCGGGCGCGCGGTTCGTGGACACGGTCGGCGCGGACGCGTTCGCCGCGGCGCTCGAGCGGGAGCCGCGGGTGACGCTCGTCGTGCTGACGCGGCTGGCCGTGACCTACGAGACCCTCCCGGCGGACGCGCTCTCGCGCGTCGTCGCCCTCGCCCGCGCGAAGGGGGCGCGGGTCTACGTGGACGACGCCGGCGGCGCCCGGGTCGGCCCGGCCGTGCTCGGGCAGCCGCGCCTCCTCGAGCTGGGGGTGGACGTCGGGGCCACTGGCCTGGACAAGTACGGCACGACGGGACCGCGGCTCGGGCTCCTCGGCGGGGAGAAGGCCCTCGTCGCGGAGATCCGCGCCCGGGCCTTCGAGCTGGGGCTCGAGGCGCGCCCGATGCTCTACCCGGCGGCCCTGCGCTCCCTGGAGCAGTACGACCCGGCACGCGTGCGCGCGCTCGTCGCGTGCACGAAGGGGGTCGCCGCGGCCCTCCGGGCGCGGCTGGGCGACCGCGTGCGCGAGACCCCGGTCACCGCGCAGCTCCACGGGGACGACATCCTGGCGATCGCCCTCGAGCGCGCGGGGCTGGCCGCGCCGCCGATCGTCCCGATCGAGGCGCTGGCGGCCTTCGCCATGTTCCTCCTCCGAGACCACGGCGTGATCACGGTCCACTTCGCGGGGTTGCCGCCTGGCACGCCGGCGATCCTCTTCAAGTTCGTGCCGCCGGAGACGCTCGCGCGCTTCGGCGGGGCCGAGGCGCTCGTCCGGGCCGTCGACGACGCGCTCGGGAAGCTCGCCGGCCTCGTCGGGCGGCCCGAGGAGATCCGTCCCCTCCTGCTCGGGGACGGCCCGTAAGCCCGCCCGCGCCGCAGCGGAGCCGGTGACGGCGCGCGCCTTCGTCGTCGCGAACCCCGTGGCCGGCGGCGGCCGCACCCGGCGGCTCTGGCCGCGGCTCCGGGACCGGCTGGCGCACCTCGGGCTCGCGTTCGAGTTCGCGGAGACCTCCGGGCCGGGCTCCGCGACGACGCTCGCCCGACAGGCGGTCGCCGGCGGCTGGCCGCTCGTGGTGGCCGTCGGCGGCGACGGCACGGTCAACGAGGTCGTCAACGGCCTCGTCGATCCGCTCGAGGGCCCGCCGGCCACGCTGGGTGTCGTCGTCACGGGGCGCGGCCGTGACATCTGCCGCAACCTCCGCGTGGCGACGGACCCCGAGACGGCCGCGCGCCGGCTCGTCGAGGGCGAGGACGCGCGGGTAGACCTCGGCGTCGCCGAGTGGCCGGGGCACCGCCGCTACTTCGTCAACGCCGCGGGCATCGGCTTCGATGCCACGGTGGCCGAGCGCGCGCGCGTCGGCGGCGGCTCGGGAACGCTCCCGTACCTCCTCGCCGTGCTCTCCGCCGTGCGCGCGCACCGGGCGGCCCCCGCCTCGGTCGCCCTGGATGACGGGCGCACCTGGACGGGACCGATGACCGCGGCGGTCGTGGCGAACGGCGCGCACTACGGCGGGGGGATGAAGATCGCGCCGGCCGCCGATCCAGCCGACGGCCGCCTCGAGGTCATCGTCGTCGGCGACCTCGGTCGGCTCGAGCTACTCCGCTGGCTCCCGGCGGTCTACCGCGGGACCCACCTCGCCAACCCCCGGGTGACGTCGCGCGCCGCGCGCGTCGTCGCGATCGAGGCTCCGGTCCCCCTGCCCATGCACCTCGACGGCGAACCCGTCGGCGAGACCCCCGTGCGGCTCGCCGTCTGCCCCGGCGCCCTGCGGCTCCGCCGGTAGGGATGGCGGCCACCGGCGATCGGGTCCCGCACTTCCGGGTGCCGCTGGACCTGCCCCACGCGGCGACGGTCGCGGCGCGCATCCGGCACCTGCTCGCGCGGGTCGCCGATTCCGACAACCCGGCTGAGCCTCGGGTCCTCGAGACGGCGCGGGCGCTCCTCGAGCTCCTGGAGCCGTACTGGGCCGCGGGCGAAAATCCGCCCCGCCCCGAGGCGGAGCGGGTGGCCGAGGAGGCGGCGCAGCTCGGCCGCGACCTGGCGGACGAGCGCCTCGAGCCTCCGGGGACGCGTGGGATAATCAGGGTGCCGGGCGCGATGCGTCCGACGACACGACCATGCCGAGGCCCGACAGCCGACGCGCACGCCAGCTGGCGGCCGCGGAACCCCCGCGGCGCGCGTGGGTCGTCCTCGGGGTGGCGGCCGCCGGCATGGGGATCGCCGGCTACCTCACGTGGCTCAAGCTCTCAGGCGTCCGGGCGGCCCTGTGCGCCGCGGGCACCGGATGTGACCTGGTCCAGGCGAGCCGGTACGCCACCCTCCTCGGCCTGCCCACGGCGGCCTGGGCCGTCGCGCTGTACGCGGCGGTCGGCGCCCTGGCCCTCGCCGGCCTGACGGCGGGACGATGGCTCACGGCCTTCGCCCTCGCGGCGGGCGGCGTGGGCTTCTCGGCCTACCTCACCTACCTGTCGGTCTTCGAGATCGGGGCCACGTGCGTTTACTGTCTCGCCTCGGCGGCGACCGCCGTCGCCCTCATCCCGGCGCTCCTCTGGGTGCGCCCGGGCATGCCGGCCCATGGCTCGCGCCTGCGCCCGGGGCGCCTCGCCTGGCTGGGCACGGGGAGCGCCGTGGGCGCCGCGGTCCTGGGTGTCCTCGTCTTCGCCGCGGGCACGGGGGGCCCGGCGGGATACCAGCTCGCGCTCGCGCGGCACCTCGCGGCCACGAAGGCCGTCATGTACGGCGCCTACTGGTGACCCGCCTGCCGCGAGCAGAAGGCCCGGTTCGGGCCTGCCGCCGGCGAGCTGCCCTACGTGGAGTGCGATCCGCGCGGGGTCAGCGCGCGCCCGGAGCTCTGCCGGCAGCTCGCCATCCGCGCCTACCCGACGTGGGTCATCGACGTGCACCGCGTCGAGGGTCTGATGTCCCTCGACGAGCTGGCACGGCTGTCCGGCTTCCGCTTCGCGACCCGGACCGGCGGCTGAGCGCGGCCACGACCGGCTGAACCCCTCACCTGCCCTCTCCCCCGCTGGGGGAGAGGCAGGGCCTCAGTTCGGCGCGATCGCCCCGCGGGTGATGTGCCCGTCCTCCTGCTGGCGGAACGCCTCGTTGATCTGCTCGAGCGGGAACTTGTGCGAGACGATCTTGTGGTACGGGTACTTCTGGCGCGTGCGCACCATCAGGTCGAGCGCGCCCTTGAGGTGCTCCGCCTCGTAGTGCACCACGCCGACGACCCGGCGGTTCCCGAAGAGGAGCCAGGAGGGGTCGAGCTTCGCTTCCCAGCCGACGTTGATGTTGCCCACCTCGAGGTAGCTGCCCTCGAGCGCCACCATCCGGAGGCCCTCGTCCACGACGTTGGGGTTCCCGACCAGCTCCATCACGACATCGCCGCCCCAGCCGCCGGTCAGGGCCTTCACGCGCTCGACGCGGGCCTCCGGGGTGCGGGACTCCCGGAGGTCCACGACGGCGTCCGCGCCGAACTCGCGCGCGAGCCGCAGCCGCTCCTCCACGCCGTCGATCACGATGACGGTCGCGGCCCCCCGCTCGCGCGCCACGGCGCACGCGTAGATCCCCAGCCCGCCCGCCCCCTGGATCACGACGGTCTGGCCCACGCGGAGGCCGGCGATCTCGAGCGCCGCGTACACCTGCGTGAACGCGCAGTTGATCCCGGCCGCCATCTCGTCGGTGATGGCGTCCGGCAGCTTGAAGATGACGTGGTTCGGCCCGAGGTAGAAGTACTGGCCGTACCCCCCCTGGAAGTGCGGCCAGACGTCGCAGGTCACGAGCCAGTTCGCCTGCCGCGTCGGGCAGGACTTGAACGCGCGCCGGAGGCACGCCCCGCAGCGGCCGCAGGGGATGAAGTAGCGATAGATGACGCGGTCCCCCTCGCGCAGCGGCTGCCCGGCCGAGTCCGTGGTGACGCCGGCGCCGAGCTTCGCGACCCGGCCCGTGTGCTCGTGCCCCGTGTTGAGCGGCAGCGGGCGCCCGCGCTTGGTGAAGTCGAACTCGCCCTTCCAGTAGTGCATGTCCGAGCCGCAGACGTTCGCCAGCGAGACCCGGATCAGCACCGCGCCCGGCGCCGGGTCGGGCACCGGATACTGTCGGATCTCGAACCCCTTCCCCTGGCCCTGCCACGCCGCCAGCTTCCCCGTCTCCGCCATGGCCATCGCTCCTTCGCGTGGGTGCATCGCCCCGGTCGTCTCCGCGCCCTGTTCGGGCCCCCCAATTATGCCCCAGCCGGGCCACCCGTTGCGGTGAGACTCCCCGCACGCTAGGATGCGCAGCGCGACCCCATCCTGGCCATGCCCGAGAGCGTCCTCCGCATCGCGAACTGCAGCGGCTTCTACGGGGACCGCCTGAGCGCCGCCCGCGAGATGGTCGAGAGCGGGCCGATCGACGTCCTCACGGGCGACTACCTCGCCGAGCTGACGATGGCCATCCTCTACCGGAGCCGCCTCAAGAACCCCGAGGCGGGGTACGCGACGACCTTCCTCACCCAGATGGAGCAGGTCCTCGGGCGCTGCCTCGAGAAGGGGATCCGCGTCGTCACCAACGCGGGCGGGCTCAACCCCGCGGGGCTCGCCCGGGCGCTCGCCGCGCTCGCCGAGCGGCTCGGGCTCCGGCCCCGCATCGCGCACGTGACGGGCGACGACGTCCTCGACCGGCTCCCGGCGTGGCAGGCCGCAGGCCACGCCCTCGCCCACCTCGACACAGGCCGGCCGCTCGCCGCGTTGACAGCCCCCGTCGTCACGGCCAACGCCTACCTCGGCGGCTGGGGGATCGCCGAGGCCCTCCGGCGCGGCGCCGACGTCGTGATCACGGGCCGCGTCACCGACGCCTCGCTCGTCGTCGGGCCGGCGGCCTGGCGCTTCGGCTGGGGGCGCGAGGAGTGGGATCGGCTGGCGTCGGCCGTCGTGGCGGGCCACATCCTCGAGTGCGGCGCCCAGACGACGGGCGGCAACTACGCCTTCCTCCAGGAGATCCCCACCTTCCGGGCGATCGGCTTCCCGCTCGCCGAGCTGCACCCCGACGGGACCTTCGTCGTGACCAAGCATCCGGGGACCGGCGGCCTCGTCTCCGTCGGCACGGTGACGGCCCAGCTCCTCTACGAGATCGACGCGCCGCGCTACCTCAACCCCGACGTCACGGCCCGCTTCGACACGATCCGCCTCGCCGAGGCCGGCCCCGACCGCGTCCGCGTGGGCGGCATCCGGGGCGAGCCGCCCCCGCCCACGACGAAGCTCTGCCTGAACTACCTCGGCGGCTATCGGAACAGCGTGACGTTCGTCCTCGCGGGCCTCGACATTCCCGAGAAGGCCAAGCTCGTCGAGGACACCCTCTGGCCGCTCGTCGGCGGGCGCGAGAGCTTCGCGGAGACGGCGGTCTCGCTGGTCCGGTCGGATCGGGCGGACCCGGAGTCGAACGAGGCCGCGTTCGCCTACCTCCGGATCACCGTGAAGGACCCCGACCCGAAGAAGGTCGGGCGCGCCTTCTCGAACAAGGCGATCGAGCTGGCGCTCGCCCACTACCCGGGCTTCCACCTCACGGCCCCGCCCGCCGAGGAGTCCCCGTACGCCGTCTACTGGCCGGCCCTCGTGCCGTCGGAGCTGGTCGAGCCCGTGGTCCACGTGGAGGGCGACGCGATCCCCGTCGCCTCCACCCTCCCGCCGCCCTCATGGCCTCACGTCGAGCCCGAGCCCGTCGCGCTCCCGCTGGCGCCGGGCGGTCCGACGGTCCGCGCGCCCCTCGGCCGCGTGCTCGGCACCCGCTCGGGCGACAAGGGCGGCACCGCGAATCTCGGCGTCTGGGCCCGGAGCCCGGACGCGTACGCCTGGGCCGCGGCGACGCTCACGCCGGACCGCCTGGTGCAGCTCCTGCCGGAGTGCCGCGGCCTCCCGGTCGAGCGGCACCTCCTCCCGAACCTCCTCGCGCTGAACTTCGTGATCCGCGGGCTCCTCGGCGAGGGGGTGTCGTCGTCCACCCGCGCGGACCCCCAGGCGAAGTCGCTCGGCGAGTACCTCCGCGCGAAAGTCGTGGAAGTGCCCCGGAGCCTCCTGCCGTGAGGCAGCGCCGGGCGAGTCGGCCCGCGCGTCGGGGTGCGTGTCACCAACTGACGCGACCCCGTCGCGTCGCGACACGGGGGGCCTCGGTCAGGCCCGCCTGGCCGAGGCCTTCCTCCGGCCGCTCGACCGGGCCGCCGGCCGGTCGACCAGCGGCGTGACCGCCCGGCCGGTACGATACGCCGCGCGCCACGCCCGGAGCGCGCGCACGACGTGGTGCGGAAACGCAACCGCCGCGGGGAGGCGGTCCGGCGGGAACCAGCCCACCTCGGCCACCTCGTCGGGGTCGCGGTGCCCGCGCCGGCCATCCTGCGGCACGGCGTGGAAGTAGACATTGGCGCCCGCCGAGGTGGTCTTCCAGATCGGCGACCTCGTGTTCGAGGGCCCGGGCCGCTACGAGTTCCGGCTCTACGCCAACGACCGGTGGGTCGGGAGCAAGACGCTGAACGTCACGAAGGCCCCGGAGCCGCAGGGCCCTCGCGTCGATCAGATCCGCGTCTTCGGCTCGACGGTCACGGTGCGCTGGCTGAGCTTCATGCTGCCGGCGCCGAAGCCGGCCGGCGAAGGCGAGTAGCCCATTCGGAGGGGGCCTCGACGGCCCCCTCCGAGGCCTCTACCCCAGACGGGCAGCCCGTCCCCGGTCGGGGCCCGCCTACAGTGCGTCCCGGTCCCGCTCTCCGGTCCGCACGCGCACCGCCGTCTCGATCGGGCTCACGAAAATCTTTCCGTCGCCGATGGCTCCCGTCTTGGCGGCGCGCTGGATCGCGTCCGCCGCCTTCCCCACTCCTCCACCAGCTCCCGCGGCAGGGCGTCCGGGGCGATCTCCTCCGACGGCACCATGACCATCGCGCGGTGGATCGCGTTCTCCAGCTCGCGCACGTTGCCGGGCCACGGATATCGCAGGAGGCACTCCATCGCCTCCCGCGAGATCCGCCGCCGGCCCAGCTTCGGCTCGTACTTCCGGAGGAAGTGCTCGACCAGGATCGGGATGTCCTCGGGCGCCATGCCCATTTCGGAGGCAACCGTGCGGGCGGGCTGCCTATATCCGCGTCGCAGGGGCCAGAGGCCTCCGGCTTCGGGCCGGGCCGCTCAGAGGCCGCCGGCTGCGCGCCGGGGCGTGAGGCCCGCCGGGTCCAGCTCGGGCTTCCGCCCCAGCATCAGGTCCGTGACGATCCGGGCCGTCCCGAAGGCCATCGTCCAGCCCATGTGACCGTGGCCGACGTTGAGGAACAGGTTCCGGTACCGGCTCGGGCCGAGGACCGGACGGCCGTCGGGTGTCATCGGCCGGAGGCACGCCCGGTACTCGCCGCGCGCGTAGTCGGCCGCGTCGGGGAAGACGTCCCGGGCGAACCGGAGGATGTTGTTGAAGTCGCGCGGCGTCCAGGTCGAGTCGTACCCGGCGAACTCCGCGGTCGAGGTCAGCCGCAGCCGGTCGCCCAGCCGCGACCAGCCCACGAGCCACTGCTCGTCCACGCCGGGCACGGTCGGCGCGAGCCCGTCCGCCCTGAGGGGGAACGTGGACGAGTAGCCCTTGGTCGGGTAGATGGCGAGCCGGATCCCGGCCGTGCGCGCCACGATCGGGCTCTGGATGCCGAGCGCGAGCACGTAGGCGTCGGCGGTCAGCGCGCCGCGATCCGTGGCGACGCCCGTCACCCGGTCGCCCTCCGCGCGGAGCGCCGTCACGCGCGTGCCCAGGTGGACGGTCGTCCCGAACCGCTCCCGGCAGATCCGCCCGAGGGCCTCCGTGAACAGCCGCCCGTCGCCGCTCGAGTCCGTGAGATCCCGCACGGCCCCGGCGATCTTGTGCCGCACCGGCTCGAAGACCGGGTCGAGCCGGGCGACCGCGTCCGGGTCCAGGATCTCCTGCTTCTGTCCGTGCTCGGCCATCAGGGCCATCCGCGCCGCTCCCGCCTCCAGCTCGGCCGGACCGCGATAGAGGTAGAGGGCGCCCCGGGTCACGGCGTCATACTCGATCCCCTCGCGCCGCACCAGGTCCTGCATCACGGCCTGGCTGTACTGGTTGAGCCGGAGCTTGACCAGCGTGTTCTCGCGCGCCCGCGCGGCCGTGCACTCGCGCAGGAACTTCCAGCCCCACGTGTAGAGCCGGAGGTCCGGCTTGAGCTTGACGCGGATCGCCGTCTCCTTCCCGAGGAGCGAGCGCACGAGCTGGCCCGGCGCCCGCGGCGATCCCCAGGCGAACGAGTGCCCCGGAGCGATGATCCCCGCGTTCGCCGCGGTCGCCTCGAGGCCGAGCCCGTCCTTCTCCTCGACGACCGCGACCTCGTGGCCCTCCCGCGCCAGGCAGTACGCGGTCGTCACCCCGACGATGCCCCCGCCCAGGACCAGCGTCTTCATGGCGTCAGTGTAGCCGAAGCGGTCCTGCCGGACACGCGGGGGCCGCGTCCGCCGTCACGCTCGCGCCGGGCTCCGCGGCGTGGCCCGGCCCCCGGGCGCGCCGGCTGGGGCACTGCGGCCCCTCCTGGGGCGAGGCTGGGGCGCCCCGACCGTCCCCGCGCCGCGCCCGGACGCCCCGCGGCCCGGCGGCCGGCTGTTCCGCGCCGGCCACTTACGGGGGCCGGAGGTCCCCTGGCACCCCGCTTGCTTACTTGCCGGGGCACATCCCGGGAGCCCACCCGACCATGTGGCGCCGCGCCGTCGCCCTCACCGCCCTCGCGACGGGGCCGCTCAGCGGCCTCGTCATCTGGGCCGTGATCGGCTCGCCGGGCCGGGTCGTGTCGGTCGGGGACCCCCCGGCCCACGAGGCGAGCGAGATCGCCGTCCGCGCCTCCACCTGGGCCTTCACCCCGAGCGTGATCCGCGCCCGGCCCCACGACACGCTGCGCTTCGCCGTGGCCAGCGACGATATCCAGCACGGCTTCGCGATCAACGAGCTGGGGATCAACCTGCAGCTCGTCGCGGGCCAGGAGCGCCGATCCCCGACGGTCACCCTCGCCCTGCCTCCCGGCCGGTACGTCATCCACTGCAGCGTCTTCTGCGGCCTCGGGCATCCCTCCATGAAGGCCACGCTCGTCGTCGGCGATCCCGGGCCCACGCCCGGCCAGCGCCTCCCGTGGATCGCCTCGCTGGCCGGCCTCGTCGCGGTCGCGGGCTTCGCCGCCCGCGCACGCGCGCGCCCCGGACGCCGGGAGGATCCCGCGTGACCCGCCCGTCGGCGCGGCGCCTCCCGGAGCTCCGGCTCGTCCATCCGCTCTTGCGGCTCCCGGCCTTCCAGTTCGTCGCGATCCTCCCGACCGCGGCCATCGTCGCCGTGGTCCTGCTCTCGAGCTGGCGCGGGATCGAGCACCCGAGCTTCAACTTCGGCCTCATGTTCACCTGGGTCGTCTGGTGGGGCGCCCTGCTCGTCTCGCTGCTGGTGCTCGGGCGGGCGTGGTGCCTCGTCTGCCCGATCGGCGCCGTGGGCGAGTGGCTCCAGCGACTCAGCCTCTGGTGGCGGTCCCCGTACACGGCCGGCTACCACCTCCGATGGCCGGGTGCGCTCCGGAACATGTGGCTCCCGACCGCCCTGTTCGTGCTGTTCATCTGGCTGGACAACGGGGTCGGGTTCTCCAACAGCCCCCGGATGACCGCGGGGCTGATCGCGGTCCTGCTCCTGGGGGCCGCCTGGGTCGGCCTCGTCTTCGAGCGGCGGGCGTTCTGCCGCTACGTCTGTCCCCTGACCTCGTTCATCGGCCTGAACGCGCTCCTCTCGGCCTTCGAGCTCCGCGGGCGGGACGGCCGGATCTGCCGCACGCTCTGCGACACCAAGGACTGCTTCCGCGGCAACGCGCGGCGCTACGGCTGTCCCATGGCGGAGTTTCCCGGCGCCATGGACACCAATCTCCAGTGCATCCTCTGCGCCGAATGCATGAGGAGCTGCCCGCACGACAACGTCGCGCTCCGGCTCAGGGTGCCCGGACAGGACCTCTGGGAGATGCGGAGGCCCCGGCTCGATGGCGCGGTCTCCGCGACCGTGGTGGTGGGCCTCGCGACGGTCCTCCCCCTCATGATGCTCACGCTCCTGCCCGTCGTCCGGCGAGCCCTCGCGGGCGCGCTCGCGGCCGGGGAGGCGACGCGCCTGGTCGCGGTCGGCCTCCTCTTCGGGCTCGGGATCGCCGCGAGCGCGGCGATCGTCTATGCCTTCAGCGCCCTGGCCCGGCGGGCGGCAGGCGATCCGGGGGTCCCGACCCGGCTCCTGTTCGCGCGCTACGCGTACGCCCTCCTGCCCCTCGGGCTCGCCAAGTCTCTCGCCGACCTCTCGGATCACCTCTTCCGGACCTGGGGCGTGGTCCCCGACGTCACCCGGGCCCTGATGCTCGACTTCCCGTTCAACCAGGTAGTTCCGGGTCGGGTGACCGCGGTCCACCTCGTGCCGCCGCTCGGGACCTACCTCGTGCAGGCGGCGCTGCTCCTCGGCGGCCTGCTGTTCACGCTGTACGCCGCCCACCGGATCTCCCTCCGCCTGTTCCCGGAGCGGGACGCCGCCTTCGCGTCCTTCCTCCCCATCGCCGGCCTGAGCTTCCTCCTCACCCTCGTGGGCCTCTGGACGCTCGCCGTCGGGCTCCCCTAACCCGCCCTCGGGACCCCGATGCCGCGCGCTCCCGCCGTCGTGACGCCGCCGCCCCGGCGGCTCCCGGCCGCCACGGCCGTCGTGACGCTGGGGCTGGCCGCCGCGACCGTCCTCACCCTGCTCGCGTTCCTCGGGAAGGCGCCGTTCGCGCCCACCGGGCCGCGCGAAGAGGGGACGGTCTTCTACGCGGTGCCCTACCACTACGGCTTCGCCTTCTACGACGCCGCCTTCCGGGAGATCGAGGCCATGGAGGTGCGGGAGGGCGACGCGGTCACGCTCTACATCGTGCCCGCCCTGGCGCTCTCCGAGCAGACGTTCGCCGACTACGCGGAGCGGACCCTGAAGCGCCCGATGGGCGGGCTCCCGGCGGGGGACCTGCGCATCCGGGAGAAGATCGCGGGGGATCTCGACCTCGGCAACGTCGAGCACATCATCGGGATCAGCGCCCACCCCGTCTACGTCACCACCGACGTGGCGCGGACGCTGGGCGACCGCGGGCGGCGCGCCGACGCGCCGCCGAGCGTGGCCGAGGCCGTGCGCCGGAAGGACCCCACCATCCGGGCCGTGACCTTCACCACGAAAAAAGTCGGCGCCTTCGACGTGATCTGCGTGGACTCCGGCCCGGAGGGGGGCGCCACCTGCGGGTGGGGACACCAGTGGATGGTCGCCAAAGGCGCGCTCGTCGTCCGCCGGTGAGCCGGAGGCACGCCGCGGGAGGCGTGCCGTCGCCGGAAGTGCAGTACCATGACGACGTGCTCCGCCGCGACGATGGGCCGCCTCACGCGCCGCGCGCCTTTGACGCCGACCCGCACGAGCCGGCGCGAGAGGTCGCGCGCACGCTGACCACGGCGGACGGCGCGGTCGTCGGCTACCGGCTCTGGCGCCCGGGACCGCCCCGGCGGGTGCTCGTCCTGCTCCACGGGCTCGCGAGCAACCTGACCCGCTGGTCCGAGTTCGTCGCCAGCACGTCGCTCCGGGACACCTGGGACCTCCTGCGGCTCGACCTGCGCGGCTACGGCACCTCGCTCTACCGCGGTCGCGTCGGGCCGGATGTCTGGTGCGCCGACCTCGGCGCCGTCCTCGCGCGGGAGGGCTGCCCGCCGGCGGTGGTGGTCGGGCACTGTCTCGGGGCCAGCGTCGCCGTCGAGCTGGCGCGCCGCCGGCCGGAGCAGGTGGCCGCCCTCATCCTGATCGACCCCGTCGTCCGCGAAGCGCTCACCGGGGTCCTCCGCCGCGTCGCGCGGCTCCGCGCACTCCTCGTGCCCCTGGCGTGGGGCCTGCGGGGGCTCGCCGCGCTCGGGCTCCACCGGCGGCGCCTGCCCTCGCTCGACCTCGCCGAGCTCGACCGCGAGACGCGCGCCGCCCTCGCGGCCGGCGGCCTCGGCGCGCTGGCCGAGCGCTACGCGTCGCCGTGGGAGGACCTCGAGACCACGCCCGCCGCGACCTACCTCCAGTCGCTGCTCGTGGTGAGCCGCGGGCTGCCCGACCTCGCCGGGCTCCGGGTCCCCGTCCTCGCGCTCCTGGCCTCCGGCGGGGCGCTCAGCGACCCGGGCCTCACCGAGCGCGCCTTCGCCGCCCTCGCGCACGGCCGGGTCGTGCGGCTCGAGGCCGAGCACTGGATTCCGACCGAGCGGCCCGAGGAGATGCGGCGCGCCATCGAGACGTGGTGCCGCGAGCTGGAGCTGGAGCCCGCCCTTCCGCGCCCGCCCGCGTGACGGACCCAGACCCGGCGCAAACGAACGACCTCCGTTGACGCAGATGCCCTAGGAGACCGCACCTCACGAGTGACCTTACTACCGGGGCCAGCGGGCGCGGTATCATACGGGGAGGAGTTATCGGCCGCTCTGACCGCTTGCCCGCGAAACACGAAGGCCCCGGAACCTCTTGCGTTCCGGGGCCTTCCCTCTGGTTGCGGGGGGGCGCGTTGAACGCGCTCGACTTCCGGTTCAGGGTGCGCTGTTGCAGGCTCTGGGCTTGACCCGGTTCCGTGGACACTGTTCCCCTTGGGGGGAGGAGGGAGTCCACGAT
>CAYQDR010000071.1:0-24455 GCA_964416315.1 uncultured bacterium | reverse complement strand
CCACCAAGACGCAACCCGCATCGTCCGCCTCCCTCACAACCCTGACGTGCGCCCTAGGCATGGCGCGCGGTTGCCTCGCCGGTCGGGCTATGCTAGTGTTCGTGTTCACAAGCCTCCCCACCGCGCCGTCGGCGGGTCGGGCGTGACGGACGAAGAGTCTCCCGGAAGCCGGCGCTGGATCCGGCAGGTTGGTGTCCTCAGCGGGGTGGGGCTCGCCCTGGTCGCGTCCACGGTGCTGGGCCTCGGGGGCGGCTACTACCTCGACCGCTGGCTCGGGACCTCGCCCTGGCTGACGCTGGTGGGGCTGCTCCTGGGGATCGCGGCGGGGTTCGTCAACCTCTTCCGAGCGGTCGGGGTCTTCGACGGAGAACGGGATCAGGAATGACGACGAGCGGCGACGGGGAGCTGGCGCGGCGCGTGAGCGGCCTGGCGGGCGGACTGGTCGCGCTCGTGGCCCTCGCCGCCTGGGCCGTCGCGGGACCGGCCGAGGCCGCGGGCGCCCTCGTGGGCGGCGCCCTCACCATCGCGAACTTCCTGGGGCTCCGCTGGGCGGTCGCGGTGGCCGTGCGCCCGGGTGGGCCGGGCAGGCGCCTGCGGACCGCCCTCTGGCTGGGGGCGACGGCCGGCCGGTTCGGCGCGGTCGCGGTCGCGCTGGGGTGGGCCGCCGTGCACGGCGGGGTCGGGCTCGGCGGCCTCCTCGCTGCCCTCCTCGCCCTGCCGGTGAGCCTGGTGGCCGAGGGACTGCGGGCGTCGCGACTGGCCGGAGGGTGACGCGTGGGCGCGATCGAGCCCCCGGTCTTTAACACGTTCGGCCTGCCGCACCACGTCGTCTTCAGCTGGGTGGTCATGGCGGTGCTGATCGGCCTCGCGCTGGCGCTGCCGCGCCGGCCCGCGCTCGTGCCGACCGGGCTCCAGAACGCGATGGAGGCCGCACTCGAGTTCGTCCTCGGCCTGATCGACGACGTGATCGGCCCCGAGGGCCGGCGGGTCTTCCCGCTCATCGCGACGCTCGGGCTGTACATCTTCTTCTCGAACCTCCTCGGCCTCGTGCCGGGGTTCGCGGCCCCGACGGACAACGTCAACACGACCGCCTCCTGCGCGCTCGTCGTCTTCTTCACCTACCACTGGATCGGGATCCGCAAGCACGGGCTCTGGCCGTACCTCAGGCACTTCGCCGGGCCGGTGCCCTGGCTGGCTCCCCTCATGGTCCCGATCGAGCTCATCAGCCACCTCGCCCGCCCCCTGTCGCTCTCCGTGCGTCTGTTCGGCAACATGATGGGGGGGCACATCCTGCTCTCGATGATCTTCTTCATGACGGTCGGGCTCTCGACGTGGGGGCTCTCCGGTGCGGCGGGGTGGCTCGGGATCTTCGTCGGCGGGTTCGGGACGATCATGGCGGTCGCGTTCACGATGTTCGTGTTCGGGTTGAAGCTCCTGGTCGCGGCGCTACAGGCGTTCATCTTCATCATGCTGTCCATGCTCTACATCGCGGGCGCCCTCGAAGCCGAGCACGAGCCGGCGCACGGTCACACCGGCCACGGCGCCGAGGCGGGCGCCCACCACTGAGTCGCTGCCTCACGGGGTCGCGGGAAAGGAGGGGGCAACGTGCGAATCCTGCTGGTGATGGTGGTGCTGGTCCTCGGCCTCACGGACGGCGTCGCGTCCGCGCAAGCCGCGACGGCTGGCGAAGGCGGGGCGTCGCTCCTGTCGCCGTTCACGGTGTTGGCCGCCGGCCTGGGGATGGCTCTCGCGGCCGGGCTGTGCGGGCTCGGCCAGGGCCGGGCGATCGCGTCGGCCCTCGAGGCCATCGCCCGGCAGCCCGGGGCCGCGGCGAGGATCCAGACCGCGATGATCATCGGCCTGGCCCTGATCGAGTCCCTCGCCATCTACATGCTGGTCATCGCGATCATTCTGCTCTTCGTGAAGCCGGGTCTGTAGGCGAGGCCTCGGGCGGGCGGGCGCTGCTCCGCCCGCCCGGAACCCGCGTGTGACGATGCCGCGCTCCGTGTCCCGACTGCCGAAGATTCCCGAGATGACCGTCCGGCGGCTCTCCATCTACTCCCGCTGCCTGGCGCAGCTCGAGGAGGACGGCGTGAAGACCGTCTCCTCGCAGGAGTTCGCCGAGCGCTTCCACCTGAACTCCGCCCAGGTGCGGAAGGATCTCGCGTACTTCGGAGAGTTCGGCATCCGCGGCATCGGGTACTACGTCGGGAACCTCCGGGTCGAGCTGCAGCGCATCCTGGGCCTGGACCGCGAGTGGCGGGTGGCACTCGTCGGCTTCGGGAACCTGGGCTCAGCGCTCTTCCACTACCGCGGGTTCGGACACCAGGGCTTCCGGATCGCGGCGATCGTGGACGACGACCCCGCCAAGGCCGGGCGCGTCGTGGACGGCCTGACGATCCTCCCGCTCGGGGAGCTCCCGCGGGCCGTCAAGACCCACGGGATCCAGATCGGCATCATCGCCGTGCCGGCCGAAGCCGCCCAGGTGGTCGCCGACCGGCTCGTCGCGGCCGGCCTCCGGGCGATCCTGAACTTCGCGCCGGTGCGCCTGCGGGTGCCGCGGGAGGTGCGCCTCCAGAACGTGGACCTGTCGATCGAGCTGGAGAACCTGTCGTTCCACCTGGCGCAGGGACCACGCTAGGCCCGCGGCGTTCGACCGCGATGCTCCTGACCTCTCCCGGACCCGTGCTCGCCGAGTGGGGGGACCTCGCCCGCGCCCGCGAGGCGCTCCGGGGCGGCGCCGACCGGATCGTTCTGGAGGGGCTCTGGGGCTCGGCGAAGGCCCTGGCCCTCGCGGCGCTCCTCCCCCCGGACCGGCCTGCGTGCGTCATCACGGGCGCGGGTGCTGCCGTCGGCCGCGTCGTGGACGACCTCCGGGCGTTCGCCACCGCGCTCGCCGTCAAGGCGGTCGGGGAGATCGTCCCCTTCCCGACCCCCCACGCGGCGCTCTGGCAGGGTGGCGCCGACCGCGAGGCCGACGCCGAGCGTGCAGCCCTGCTGGCGCGGCTCGCGCGGGGGGAGCCGCTCTGGCTCGCCGCGACGCCGCGCGGGCTGACGGGCGCCCTGCCCGCGCCCGAGGCCCTCCGCCGGCAGAGCCTCACCCTCGCCGTCGGTGACGCCCTCGACCGCGACGCCCTCGTCGAGCACCTGGCCGCGCTCGGGTACGAGCGGGTCGAGACGGTCGGCGCAGTCGGCCAGTGGAGCGTCCGTGGCGGGATCGTGGACCTCTATTCGCCGGCCCGGCCCGCGCCCGTGCGCCTCGAGCTGGACGGCGACACGATCGAGTCGGTCCGAGGGTTCGACCCGGCGACCCAGCGCTCGACGGAGTCGCTGTCGGCCATCACCGTGCTTCCGCTGGTCGCCGCCGACGCCGGGCCGGCGACCCTCCTCACCTACCTCCCCACCGACGCCCCGTGCATCATCGAGGATCCGGCGCTGTTCGAGCCCCTGCCGGGGGAGCCCGATCTGGCCGCCGCGCTCGCCGGTCGGCGACGCATCGACTGCGGGCTTCTCGTGACGGGCACGGCGAGCGCGCACCGGCTCGAGACGCGATCCGTCGAGGGGTTTCGCGGGCAGTTCCGGCGCGTCGTTGCCCAGCTGGGCGCATGGCGCGCGGAGGGCTTCCGGGTGCGCCTCCTGGCGGGCGACCCACCGACGGCCGCGCGGCTCCAGGAGATCCTTCGCGACCACGAGCTCGACGTGCCGGTCGTCCAGGGGCTCCTCGGCCCGGAGGCCCTCGCGGTGGTCGTGGGCGGGGCCCACGCCGGCTTCGAGTGTCCCGCGCTCGCGCTCGCGTGCCTGACCGAGACCGAGCTCTTCGGGGCGCGGCGGAGCCCGCGGCGGCGCCCCCTCTACCGGCGCGGCGCGAGCGCGGCCGCCTTCACCGACCTCCAGCCCGGCGACCTGGTCGTTCACGTGGACCACGGGATCGGCCGGTACGCGGGGCTCGTGACCCTCACGGTGGACGGGCAGGAGGGGGACTATCTGCTGCTCGACTACGCCGACGGCGATCGCCTGTACCTGCCCGTCCAGCGGATGGGCGCCGTCTCCAAGTACGTGGGCTCCCCGGAGGGGTCCGCCCGCCTCGACAAGCTCGGCGGGGCGAGCTGGGAGCGGACGAAGGAGTCCGTGCGCGCGGCGGTGCGGCAGATTGCGGGCGAGCTCCTCCAGCTCTACGCGGCGCGCCAGGTCCTCGAGGGCTTCGCCGTCGGCCCGGACAACCCCTGGCAGCACGAGCTCGAGGCGGCGTTCCCGTTCGAGGAGACTCCCGATCAGCTCGAGGCGATCCAGCAGGTGAAGGCGGACCTCGAGCGGCCACGGCCCATGGATCGGCTCGTCTGCGGTGACGTCGGGTACGGCAAGACCGAGGTCGCCATGCGCGCCGCGCTCAAGGTGACCCTGGACGGCCGCCAGGTGGCGGTCCTCGTGCCGACGACGATCCTCGCCCAGCAGCACTGGACGACCTTCCGCGAGCGCCTCGGCCCGTACCCCGTGCGGGTGGAGATGCTCTCGCGCTTCCGGTCGCCCCGGGCGCAGAAGGCGATCGTGGCCGGCCTCAAGGCGGGGACCGTGGACGTGGTGATCGGGACACACCGGCTCCTCTCGCGGGACGTGGCGTTCAAGGACCTCGGCCTCCTGGTCGTGGACGAGGAGCACCGGTTCGGCGTCAGCCACAAGGAACGCCTGAAACAGCTCCGGAAGACCGTCCACGTGCTCACCCTCACGGCGACGCCGATCCCGCGGACGCTCTCGATGGCGCTCTCCGGGATCCGTGACCTCTCGGTCATCGAGACCCCGCCCGCGGACCGGCTGGCGGTCGAGACCGTCGTCTGCCGCTTCGATCCCCACGTGATCCAGGAGGCGATCGAGCGGGAGCTGGCCCGGGGCGGGCAGGTCTTCGTGGTCCACAACCGCATCCAGTCTCTCCCGGCGCTCACGCGCTTCCTGCAGCGCCTCTGTCCCCGGGCGCGGATCGCCGTGGCGCACGGCCAGATGCCGGAGGCGCAGCTCGAGCGGACGATGCTCCGGTACGTCGCGGGGGAGTTCGACGTCCTGGCCTCGACCGCGATCGTCGAGTCGGGGCTCGACATCCCGGCATCGAACACGATCGTCATCAACCGGGCGGACCGGTTCGGGCTGGCGCAGCTCTACCAGCTCCGGGGCCGGGTCGGGCGCGACCGCCTGCAGGCGTACGCATACCTCCTCGTTCCGGCCGACGGGCGCGTGGACGGGACGGCGGCGAAGCGCCTCCGGGTGATCCAGGAGCTGACGGAGCTGGGCTCGGGGTTGAAGATCGCGCTGCGGGACCTCGAGATCCGGGGGGCCGGCAACCTCCTCGGCGCCGAGCAGCACGGGCACATCGAGGCGGTGGGCTTCGACCTCTACCTGAAGCTCCTCGAGCAGGCCGTGCGGGAGCTCCGGGGTGAGCCGGTCGAGGAGGAGCTGGATCCCGTCGTCGCGGTGGAGGTCGCCGCGTACCTGCCGGAGCACTACGTCGGCGAGGCGGGGCAGCGGCTGGCGCTCTACAAGCGCCTGGCGGGGATCCGGACCGCGGCGGAGCTCGCGGAGGCGCGGGCGGAGCTCCTGGACCGGTTCGGCCCGCTCCCCCAATCCGCGCAGCAGCTCCTCGACGTGCTCGCCCTCCGCGTCGAGGCCCGGGCGCTCCGCATCGAGAAGCTGGAGGCACGCGGCGGCCGGGCGCTCGTCACCTTCGCGCCCGGCACGCGCGTGGCGCCGGATCGGCTGGTCGGACTCATCCGGGCGCACCCGAAGCGGCTCCGGCTCGTGCGCGAGTTCGTCCTCGAGGCGGTGGTCCCGCCCGGCCCGTGGCACGCGACGTACGAGGCCCTGGCCCGCCTCCTGCGGGAGCTCGGATGAGGCGACCCGAGGGTAGGCACGTGACCCGGCTGGCGCGGCGGGTGGCGCTGGCGCTCCTGCTCGGGAGCGTGCTCGCGGCCTGCCGGGGCGCGCCCCCACCGCTCCCGCCGATCCCGGAGGGGAGCGGGTCGCTGCTGGCGCCGCCGGGCGGGACCGCCCCCCCGTGGTCGGACGGCGGCGACCGGGGCCTCATCGACCGCGTCGTGGCGGTCGTCAACGGCGAGGTCATCATGCTCTCCGAGCTCCAGGAGGCCGTGATCCTCTACCTGCGCGAGACCCGGGAGCCGGCGCCGCCGCCCGCCGGCTTGCGGGAGCTCCAGCAGAAGGTGCTCGAGCGGATGGTGAACCACCGGCTTCAGGTGCAGGAGGCGCGCCGGGAGAAGATCGACGTCACGGACGACGAGGTCCAGAGCGCGGTGGACGACTTCGTCCGGCGGAACGGCGGCAACCGCGCGCGGGTCGAGGAGCAACTCCGCGCCCAGGGCCTCGCGTGGGAAGGCGTGCGCCGCGAGTTCCGCGACCAGATCCTCGTGCAGAAGATCCGCGGCCGTCGCGTCGGCCGTCGCGTCACCGTGACCGAGGCGGAGGTGGACGCCTACGTGGCGGCGAACCGAGCGAAGGTGGAGGCGGAGCTTCGGTACCGGCCCCGGCACATCGCGATCCTGGCCCGCCCGGCCGACCAGCCTGCCGCCTGGGACCGCGCGAAGACGGACATCGACGAACTCGTGGGGCGCCTGCGGGACGGCGCGGATTTCGCGGAGCTGGCGCGGGCACACTCGGCCGATGCGTCCGCGGCCGCCGGCGGGGACCTCGGGTGGCTCAAGCGGGGCGAGCTCCAGCCGCTGTTCGAGGAGCCGATCCTCCGGCTCCGGAAGGGCGAGATCACGGAGCCGATCCGGTCGCCCGCCGGCTATCACCTCTTCCACCTCGAGGAGCGCGAGGGGCTGACCCCCGAGGCCATCGCCCAGTTCCGGCAGCAGGCCCGCGACCTCCTGGTCCAGAAGAAGGCCCAGGAGCGCTTCGACGAGTGGGTCGAGGAGCTGCGCCGGCGCGCCCTCATCGCGGTCCGGCTGTGATGGGGCCCGCCCGGAGCCGCCCGCCGGTACCCCCCGGCCGGGAAAGTTGACAAGGACGGCGGTCGGGTGCTATACGATAGGCTCAGGCTGAGCGTGACGCCGCCGGACACGCAATCCCCTGACGGTCCTCGCCGCGTGATCTCTCAAAGGAGCGAATCGACGCCGTGAACACACCTCCACCTCCCCCCCGCCGCCCCCGTCGTCCGATGCCCCCGAGTCCCGGAGGGGGCCGTCCCATGCACGAGCCCCCCGCGCCCGGTGAAGGAGGGAACCCCGCGGCCCCGACCACGGGCGGGATGAACCTCACCGAGCTCAAGGAGAAGGGGATCACCGAGCTCAACACGATGGCGCGCGACCTGGGGGTCCAGACGATCTCGGGCCTCAGAAAGCAGGAGCTGATCTTCAAGATCCTCCAGGCGCAGGCGGATCGGGACGGGCTCATCTACGCGGAGGGGGTGCTCGAGGTCCTGCCGGACGGCTTCGGGTTCCTGCGCGCGCCCGACTACAACTACCTCCCGGGGCCGGACGACATCTACGTCTCGCCCTCGCAGATCCGCCGGTTCGACCTCCGCACGGGCGACACGATCTCCGGGCAGGTCCGGCCGCCGAAGGACTCCGAGCGCTACTTCGCCCTCCTGAAGGTCGAGGCCATCAACTACGAGCTCCCGGAGGCGGCGAGGGAGAAGATCCTCTTCGACAACCTCACGCCGCTCTACCCGATGGAGCGGATCCGGCTGGAGCACGACCCGGAGGAGCTCACCACGCGGGTGATGGACCTCCTGACGCCGATCGGCAAGGGGCAGCGGGGCCTCATCGTCGCCGCGCCGCGGACCGGCAAGACGATGATGCTCCAGAACGTCGCCCACGCGATCGCGAAGAACCACCCCGAGGTCTACCTGATCGTGCTCCTGATCGACGAGCGGCCCGAAGAGGTCACGGACATGCAGCGGAATGTCCGCGGCGAGGTGATCTCCTCGACGTTCGACGAGCCGCCGGCCCGCCACATCCAGGTCGCGGACATGGTGATCGAGAAGGCGAAGCGCCTGGTCGAGCACAAGAAGGACGTGGTGATCCTGCTCGACTCGATCACGCGTTTCTCGCGCGCACACAACGCGGTGATCCCGCCCTCGGGCAAGGTGCTGTCGGGCGGCCTCGACGCGAACGCGCTCCAGCGTCCGCGGCGCTTCTTCGCGACGGCCCGGAACATCGAGGAGGGGGGGAGTCTCACGATCCTGGCGACCACGATCATCGACACCGGGAGCCGGATGGACGACGTCATCTTCGAAGAGTTCAAGGGCACTGGCAACATGGAGGTTCACCTCGACCGGCGGCTCATGGACAAGCGCGTGTTCCCCACGATCAACCTCGAGCAGTCGGGGACGCGCAAGGAGGAGCTCCTGATCGAGCGGGACGAGCTCCAGCGGATCTGGCTCCTCCGGAAGGCCCTGTCCCAGCTGAACCCCGTCGAGGCCATGGAGCTCCTGCTCGACAAGCTCAAGCTGACCAAGACGAACAAGGACTTCCTGAACGCCATGTCGAGCCTGGGGTAGGAGGCCCGAAAGGGGCGCTCCCCCGCGTCCGCCGGCGCCGCGCGCGCCGCGCCCTGCGTTCGCGTTCGCCGGCATCCTGTGGTAAGATATCCACGTTCTCATTCTCCTTTGTCGGGGAGGCTTTACGTGAAGGCGGCGATCCATCCCGAGTACGTGGAGACCACCATCACCTGCGCCTGTGGCGAGGTCATTCACACACGTTCCACGCGGCCCCAGATCCGGGTCGAGATCTGCTCGAAGTGTCACCCGTTCTTCACGGGCAAGCAGAAGCTGGTGGACACGGCGGGGCGGGTCGAGCGCTTCCAGCGGAAGTACGCCCGGAAGAAGGCGTAAGGCACCCCCCGGACACGGCACGCGCAGGGAACGCCTCCCCGGCGGCGCCCGCCCCATGCGGCACCCGGACCGAGCCGCCCCACCGCGCGCCGCGGTTCATTCGGCTCGTGACCCCCACCCGCCGCGAACGCAGGCCCGCGTGAGGCCCAGCCATGTTCGATAAGCTCCGGCAGATCGAGGCGCGCTACGAGGAGCTGGGACGGCAACTCGCCGCCTCCGCGCACGCCGGTGCGCATGCCGAGTACGCACGGCTCGCCAAGACGCGGGCGGAGCTCGAAGCGGTCGTGGTCGCCTTCGGCGAGTACAAGCAGGTCCTCGCGCGCATCCAGGAGGCGCAGCACATCCTCGCCGAGGATCCCGACGCGGAGCTCCGGGAGCTGGCCGCGTCAGAGCTGGCGGCGCTGCAGGAGCGCGAGGCCGGGCTCGAGCGCCGCCTCCGCACGCTCCTGCTGCCCCGGGATCCCGCCGACGAGAAGAACGTCTTGTGCGAGATCCGGGCGGGGGCGGGGGGCGACGAGGCCGCCCTCTTCGCGGCGAACCTCGCCCGGATGTACACGAAGTACGCGGAGCGCCAGGGCTGGCGGGTCGAGGTCATGGACAGCCATCCGACCGGGCAGGGCGGCTTCAAGGAGGTCATCCTGGCCATCCACGGCAAGGGCGCCTGGAGCCGGCTCAAGTTCGAGCGCGGCGTCCACCGGGTCCAGCGGATCCCGGTCACCGAGTCGGCCGGGCGCATCCACACCTCGACCGTCACGGTCGCCGTGCTGCCCGAGGCCGAGGAGGTGGAGGTCCGGGTCGACGACAGAGACCTGAAGGTCGACGTCTACCGCTCCTCGGGCCCGGGCGGGCAGGGCGTCAACACGACCGACTCGGCGGTGCGGATCACCCATCTGCCGACCGGCCTCGTCGTGACGTGCCAGGACGAGCGCTCGCAGCTGAAGAACCGGGCCAAGGCGATGCGCGTCCTGCGCGCGCGGCTGCTCGGGCGCGCCCAGGAGGAGCAGCGCTCGCAGATCGCCGCTGACCGGCGGAGCCAGGTCGGCACCGGGGAGCGGAGCGAGCGCATCCGGACCTACAACTTCCCGCAGGCCCGCGTGACGGACCATCGGATCGGGCTGACGCTGCACCGGCTCTCGGACGTCCTCGAGGGCGACCTGGACGAGCTGGTCGACGCCCTGCTCGAATCCGAGCGCGCGGCGCAGCTCGAGTCGGTGGGGTCGTGACGCGGGGGCAGCCCGCGGCGATGCCTCCCGCGGCCGGCGGGACGCTCGGGGTCGGCCGCCTGCTCCGGGACGGCGCGGCCCGCCTGCGGGCCGCGGGGATCGCGACCGCCCGCCAGGACGCGGAGCTGCTCCTGGCCCAGGTCCTGGGCGTGACGCGGCTCGCGCTCCATCTTGACGGGGCGCGCGAGCTCGATACGACGGCGGTCGCGCGCTTCGAGGCGCTCCTCGGACGGCGAGCGGGCCACGAGCCGCTCCAGTACATCCTGGGGGTGGAAGAGTTCCGCGCCATACGGCTCGCCGTCGGCCCGGGCGTCTTCATTCCGCGGCCCGAGACCGAGCTCCTCGTCGAGCGCGCGCTCGCCCTGGCACCGGCGGGGGCGGGCGTGGCGCTCGACCTCGGCACCGGCTCGGGGGCGATCGCCTGCGCCCTCGCCCGGGAGCGCCCGGGGCTCTCGGTCTGGGCGGTGGAGCTATCGGGTGAGGCCGCCCGGTGGGGGCGGCTGAACGTCGAGCGGCTCGGGCTCGCGGATCGCGTGGTGGTCCTGGAGGGCGACCTCGTCGCGCCGCTCGCGGGCCGGGGGCTCGCGCGCGCGTGCGACCTCGTGGTCGCCAACCCACCCTACATCGCCCGCCCGGCGCTCGCCACGCTGCCGCTGGAGGTGCGGGACTGGGAGCCGCCACTCGCCCTGGACGGCGGGCCGACAGGCCTCGCCGTCATCGCGCGCATCCTGGCCGAGGCGCCCGCGTACGCGCGGCCGGGCGGACGCGTCCTCCTCGAGATCGGGCACGACCACGCGCCCGCGCTGCGGGCCGTCCTCGACCGCGATGTTCGGTACGGCCCGCCCGTGTTCCACCGGGATCTCCTGGGGTATGAGCGCGTGCTCGAGACGGAGGTGCGCTGATGCCGGCCCGGCTGGTCATCGACGGGGGCGTGCCGCTGCGGGGTGAGGTGCGCGTGAGCGCGGCGAAGAACGCGGCCCTGCCGCTCCTCGCGGCGTCGCTGCTCTCCGAGGCACCGGTCGTGTTGGAGAACGTCCCCCGGCTCGCCGACGTGGCGACGATCCGCGACCTGCTCCATCGGCTCGGCGCCGAGATCCGGCAGGAGGAGGCCGCGACCGTCGTCCGGACGCCGCGCCTCGAGTCGGTCGAGGCGCCGTACGAGCTGGTCTCGCAGATGCGCGCCTCGGTCCTGGTCCTCGGGCCCCTCGTGGCGCGGGCCGGTCGGGCCCGCGTCGCCCTGCCCGGCGGCTGCGCGATCGGCGTCCGGCCGATCGACCTCCACCTCAAGGGCCTCGAGCGGCTCGGAGCCGAGATCCGGCTCAGCCAGGGATACGTCGAGGCGCGGGCGGCGCGGCTCAAGGGGGCCCGGATCGTCTTCGATCTGGTCACGGTGACGGGAACGGAGAACCTGATGATGGCGGCGGCGCTCGCCGAGGGGACGACCGTCCTCGAGAACGCGGCGCGGGAGCCCGAGGTCCCGGACCTGGCTCGACTGCTCACCGCGATGGGGGCCCGGATCCACGGCGCTGGCACGGAACGGATCGAGATCCAGGGTGTGCCCGAGCTGGGCGGTGCCCGGCACCGGATCCTCCCGGACCGCGTCGAGGCCGGGACGTTCCTCGTGGCCGGCGCGATCACGCGCGGGGACGTGACCGTGCACGACGCGATCCCGGACCACCTCGGGGCGGTCCTGGACAAGCTCGAGGCCACGGGGGCGCGGCTCGACACGGGGCCCGACTGGGTGCGGGTCCGGGCCGACGGGCGCCCGAGATCGACGGACATCGTCACGAACCCGTTCCCCGGCTTCGCCACCGACATGCAGGCGCAGATGATGGCGCTGCTGGGGCTCGCGGACGGCTCGAGCGTGATCACCGAAACGATCTTCGAGAACCGGTTCATGCACGCGGCCGAGCTCCGGCGGCTCGGCGCCTCGATCGAGATCGAGGGCCACCGCGCCGTCGTCCGGGGCGTGCCGGCCTACCAGGGCGCCCCGGTCATGGCGACCGACCTCCGGGCCTCGGCCTCCCTCGTGCTGGCTGGCCTCGCGGCGTCCGGGGCCACCGAGGTCTCGCGCGTCTACCACCTCGACCGGGGGTACGAGGCGATGGAGTCGAAGCTCGCGGCGCTGGGCGCTCGCATCCGACGAGAAGGATGAGACACCCCGTGTCACCCCGCCCGCGCGACGGCGACGAGGCGGCAGGCGGCTCCCCTCCCCCCCCCGAGGGGTGGGAGGGCGGGTGCGGGGGGTCTCGGATGACCGAAGCGGCCTCCCACGCCGGCTCGCCGACCAGCCGTCGGAGCACCAGCCTCCCCTCCCCCCGAAGGGTGGGAGGGGGCGGGGGTGTGGGGGGTCTCGGGTGACGGCCGCGCGCCCCCTGACACTGGCCCTCCCGAAGGGCCGGCTGCTCCGCCCGGCCCTCGAGCTGCTGCGCCGCGCCGGGGTGGACGGCATCCCGCCGGACGAGTCGCGGCGACTCATCTTCACCGACGCGGCGCGGGGCTTGCGCCTGCTGGTGCTCAAGCCGGCGGACGTGCCGACGTACGTCGAATACGGCGCCGCGGACCTCGGCATCGTGGGCAAGGACATCCTGCTCGAGCAGGAGCCGGACGTCTACGAGCCGCTCGACCTCGGCTTCGGGCACTGCCGGCTCGTGGTCGCGGAGCCGAAGGCGCTCTGGGAACGGGACGACCCGGCGAAGTGGAGTTGGGTCCGCGTGGCGACGAAGTACCCGAACCTCACGCGACGCTACTTCTCGGAGCGGGGGATCCAGGTCGAGGTCGTCCGGCTGGACGGCTCCATCGAGCTGGCCCCCCTCGTCGGGCTCGCCGAGCGGATCGTGGACCTCGTCCAGTCGGGCGAGACCCTCC
Source organism: uncultured bacterium (assembly GCA_964416315.1). GTDB lineage: Bacteria > Methylomirabilota > Methylomirabilia > Rokubacteriales > DASRDR01 > CAYQDR01. The sequence goes on along the minus strand of CAYQDR010000071.1, from coordinate 11,528 downwards.
GCGCGAACGGGCTCGTCGAGGTGGCCGAGATCCTCCGCTCGACCGCGCGGCTCATCGTCAATCGCGCGGCGCAGAAGACCGCCTACCAGGCGGTCAGTCGCTTCCTCGAGGAGCTCCGGGCGGGGGTGGCCCGGTGATCCGGCTCCTCCGGACCGCCGAGCTCGGCCAGGAGGGCGTCGTGCAGGCCCTGGCGCGTCCGCACACCGCGGCGGCCGTCGACATCCTGGCGCGCGTCCAGGCGATCGTGGACGAGGTCCGGCGGCACGGCGACGCGGCGCTCTGCGAGCTGACCAAGCGCTTCGACGGCGTGGAGCTCTCGGCCGGGGAGCTCCGGGTCGGCGAGGCCGAGTGGGCGGCGGCGGTCGTGCCCGAGGAGGTGCGGCCGGCCCTCGCGGAGGCCGCCCGCCGCATCGAGGCCTTCCACCGGCACCAGCTGCCGCGCTCGTGGTGGGTGCGGGACGAGCACGGCTCGCTCGTCGGGCAGCAGGTCACGCCCCTCGAGCGGGTGGGCTGCTACGTTCCCGGTGGCGGTGCCGCGTACCCCTCCACGGTCCTCATGAACCTGGTCCCGGCCCGGGTGGCCGGCGTCCGGGAGCTCGTCGTCGTCTCGCCGCCGGGGCCCGACGGGCGGCTCAACCCCATGGTCCTCGGCGTGGCCCGGCTCGCAGGGGCGACGGAGGCCTACAAGGTCGGCGGCGCCCAGGCGATCGCGGCGCTCGCCTACGGTACGGCGACGATCCGCCGTGTGGACAAGATCGTGGGCCCCGGGAACATCTACGTAGCGCTCGCCAAGCGGCTCGTCTTCGGCGAGGTGGGGATCGACCTCCTGGCGGGTCCGAGCGAGGTCGTCGTCGTGGCCGACGCCGGCGCGACGGCGGCCCACGTGGCGGCGGACCTCCTGGCACAGGCCGAGCATGACCCGATGGCGCGGGCGGTCTGCCTCACCGACACGCCGCCACTGGCCGAGGCGGTCCGGGCGGAGGTCGCACGGCAGTGCCCGCGGCTGCCCCGCGCGGCGATCGCCGAGGCGGCCGTGCGCGCGCATGGCGCCGTCGTCCTGACGCGTGATCTGGCGGAGGCCGTCGAGATCGCGAACCGGTTGGCCCCGGAGCACCTCGAGCTCTACGTGGCCGATCCGTTCACGTGGCTCGGGAGGGTGCGCCACGCCGGGGCGATCTTCCTCGGGCCCGACACCCCCGAGGTCGTGGGGGACTACCTCGCGGGCCCCAACCACGTCCTCCCCACGGGCGCCACGGCGCGCTTCGCCTCCGGGCTCTCGGTCGAGGACTTCGTCAAGCGCTCGAGCCTCATCCACTACTCGGCGGCCGGCCTCAGGGCGGCCTGGCCGCATCTGGCCCAGCTCGCGACGGCCGAAGGGCTCCAGGGCCACGCGGAGGCGGCCCGGGTGCGCGTGCAGGCGGACGGAGAGGGAGGGAGGTAGCCATGGGACGGCGACGGCGGCGGGGTGGCAGGGGGCGGGGCCCCGGCGGGGGGAACGGGGCCGTGCCGGCGGCCGGCCGGGTCGCGCGCGTCGAGCGGAAGACGCGCGAGACCGAGGTGCTGCTTCAGCTCAACGCGGACGGAACCGGCGAGGCCTCGGCCGAGACGACGATCCCCTTCCTCAACCACATGCTGGAGGCGATGGGGAGGCACGGCCTCTTCGACCTCAAGGTGGACGCCCGCGGGGACACGGAGGTGGACCTCCACCACACCGTCGAGGACGTGGGCATCTGCCTCGGCAAGGCGTTCCACGAGGCGCTCGGCGACAAGCGCGGCATCGTCCGCTTCGGCACGGCATACGTGCCGATGGACGAAGCCCTTGCCTCGGTGCACGTCGACATCTCCGGGCGGCCGTACCTGTCCTTCAACGTGCCGCTCACGAAGACGAAGGTCGGGAGCTTCGACCTGGACCTCCTCAAGGACTTCTTCCGCGCGTTCGCGATGAACGCGATGGTGAATGTCCACGTCAACCTCCACTACGGGGAGAACCTCCACCACATCGCCGAGGCGATCTTCAAGGCGTTCGGCCGCGCGCTGGCGGAGGCCTCGCGCGTGAACCCGCGGATCCCGGGCATCCTCTCCACCAAGGGGTCGCTGTGAGACGTGGGATACATGCGGCCAGCTGAAAGGACCGCCGTGGAGGGCCTTGGCCGAGCGTGCCGCCCGACCCAGGTGGGGGGGGCTGGGAGTGGGTCCCCCGGAGTGGTTGGGACTCCCCCCCAGGCCGGACGATGATCGCGATCGTGGACTACGGCCGGGGGAACCTCGGGAGCGTCCGGAAGGCGCTGGCCGGGGTCGGCGGCGAGGTCGTGATCACCGAGGACCCGCGGACGGTGGCGCGGGCCACGGCAGTCGTCGTGCCCGGCGACGGCGCGTTCGCCGACGCCATGCAGAGCCTCGAGCGGCTCGGCCTCGCGGGACTCCTGCGTGCGCACATCGAGGCGGGCCGGCCTTACCTCGGGATCTGCCTCGGCTACCAGATCCTCTTCACCGAGAGCGAGGAGTTCGGCCACGCGAAGGGCCTCGACGTCCTGCCGGGCGTGGTCCGGCGTTTCCCGGGGGGGCTCAAGGTGCCGCACATGGGGTGGAACCGACTGCGGTTCGGGGCGTCGGCCGTCGCCGGCCTCCCGATCCTCGCGGGCATTCCGGACGGCGCCTACTTCTACTTCGTCCACTCCTACTACCCGGACCCTCCGGGAGGGCTCGGGGCGGCCGTCGCGACGTGCGAGTACGGCCTGAGCTTCCCGGCGCTGCTCGGGCGCGGGACGCTCTTCGGCACGCAGTTCCACCCCGAGAAGAGCCAGCGCTGGGGGCTTCGGCTCCTCGCGAACTTCGCGGCGCTCGTGCGCGGGGCCGCGACGGGGGCGTGGCCGTGATGGTGATCCCGGCCATCGACCTCCAGGGCGGCCGCTGTGTCCGCCTCGTCGAGGGTCGGGCCGAGAGCGCGACCGTCTTCGGCGACGACCCGGTGGCCTGGGCCCGGCGCTGGGCAGCCGAGGGCGCCCCTCGTCTTCACGTCGTGGACCTCGACGGCGCCTTCGGGGGCGCGCCGCGCCATGCGGCGCTGATCGGCGCGATCGCCCGGGCCGTGCCCGTGCCGATCGAGGTGGGCGGGGGCCTCCGGGACCTCGGGGCCGTGGAGGCCGCGCTGGCGACCGGGGCCCGGTGGGCGATCCTTGGAACCGCGGCTGCCCTCGACCCGGCGCTCCTCGAGACGGCCTGCCGTCGGTGGCCCGGACGGATCCTCGTGGGCGTGGATGCCGCCGACGGACAGGTCGCGGTGGACGGCTGGACGCGGCTCCTGCCGCTCACCGCCGGGGAGCTCGCCAGGCGGGCGGCGGCGGCGGGCGCGGCGGCGGTGATCTACACGGACGTCCGCCGCGACGGAACCGGGCGCGGGCCGAACCTCGAGGCGACCGCCGCGGTCGCGGCGGCGGCGAGCCTGCCGCTGATCGCCTCGGGCGGCATCGCGCGCCTCGAAGACCTCCAGGGGCTGGCGGCGATCCCCGGGGTGGTCGGCGCGATCGTCGGGCGGGCGCTCTACACGGGCGTGGTGGACCTGGGGACGGCGCTCGCCTCAGTTGCGGGGTGACGGCATGTTTGATGCGCATCGTTGGGGGGAGGCAGGCCCGAGCCGGTCGCTGGAGAGCGACCGGCCTGGCTTTGCCAGGAGGGCCGCCCGGCGCAGCCGCGCCGGTCTGATCGGAGGGGGGCAGAGCCCCCCTCCGAGAATCTACATGGGCGCGGTGGACTTGCGGGCGGCGGCCGCGGCGCTCGGGCCGAGGCGGGAATGCTCGCCAAGCGCGTGATCCCCTGCCTCGACGTCAAGGACGGGCGCGTCGTCAAGGGCGTCCGGTTCGTCGACCTGACCGACGCCGGGAATCCCGTGGCGGCGGCCATCGCCTACGACACGCAGGGTGCGGACGAGCTCGTCTTCCTCGACATCACGGCGTCGCACGAGGGGCGCGCGATCATGCTGGACGTCGTCCGCCGTACGGCGGAGGCGATCTACATGCCGCTCACGGTCGGCGGGGGGATCGCGAGCCTGGAGGACATCCGGACGCTGCTGAGAGCCGGGGCCGACAAGGTCTCGCTCAACACGGCGGCCGTCGCCCGCCCCGTGCTCGTGCGCGAGGCCGCCGAGCACTTCGGCAGCCAGTGCATCGTCGTCGCGATCGACGCGAAGGCCCGGCCCGGGGGCTGGGAGGTGTACACGCACGGCGGGCGGCGGCCGACGGGGCGGGACGCCGTGGCCTGGGCGCGCGAGGTGACGGCGCTGGGGGCGGGTGAGATCCTGCTGACGAGCATGGACCGCGACGGGACGCGCGACGGCTACGACCTCGAGCTGACGGCGGCCGTCGCGCAGGCGGTTTCGGTCCCGGTCATCGCCTCGGGGGGCGTCGGCCGCCTCGAGCACCTCTACGAGGGCCTGACCGGCGGTCGGGCCGACGCCGCGCTCGCCGCGACCATCTTCCACTTCGGCGAGGCCACCGTCCGGGAGGCGAAGGCATACCTCCGGGAGCGCGGTGTTGCGGTGCGGCTGGAGGAGGCGGCGTGACGGCGGCCTCCGGTGAGCTCGCCTTCGACGCGCAGGGCCTCATCCCGGCCGTGGTCCAGGCGGCGGACACGGGCGAGGTGCTCATGGTCGCCTGGATGGACGCCGAGGCGCTCCGGCGGACGCTCGAGACCGGCCGCGCTCACTTCTGGTCGCGGTCCCGCCAGGCGCTCTGGGAGAAGGGCGAGAGCTCCGGGCACCGGCAGCACGTCGAGGCCGTCTACGCCGACTGCGACCGCGACACCCTGCTCCTCCTCGTCCACCAGGAGGGGGTGGCCTGCCATACCGGGGCCCGGACGTGCTTCTTCACGCGGCTCGACGGGGGGCAGGCGGGGGCGCGGCCGGGCACGCCCCCCGCGAGCTGGGAGGCCGCGGGCGGCGTTCTCGAAATCCTGGAGCGGCTGATCCAGTCCCGCAGGGCCGAGCCGCGCCAGGGCTCGTACGTCTCGCGGCTCCTCGCCGAGGGCGAGCCGGCGGTCCTCAAGAAGATCGGGGAGGAGTCGGCCGAGGTGATCATCGCGGCGCTCGGCGAGGGGCGCGGGCGGCTCGTGCCCGAGGTGGCCGACCTCTGGTTCCACACGCTCGTCCTGCTCGGCGCCCGCGGGATCCCGCTCCGAGAGGTCCTCGCCGAGCTCGCGCGGCGGCACCGTCCGGAGCCGCCGGCGCCCGGGCCCGCGTCGTGAAGCCGACCTCGGTCTACCGCTGCCAGGCCTGCGGCTTCCAGACCGGGAAGTGGTACGGCCGCTGCCCCGACTGCGGCGAGTTCAACACGATGGCGGAGGAGCGGGTCGCTCCGGCCCGGGCGGCCAACCGGCCTGGCCGCGCTGCGCCGGCGGAGGTCTCGCGGCCGCTGCCGCTCGCCGAGGTGTCGACGGACGCCGCCGAGCGAATGCGCACGGGCCTCGCGGAGCTGGACCGCGTCCTCGGCGGAGGGGTCGTCGCGGGCTCGCTGGTCCTCATCGGCGGCGACCCCGGGATCGGGAAGTCGACGCTGCTGCTCCAGGCTTGCCAGGCGCTCGGCGAGGCGGCCGGACCGGTGCTCTACGTCTCCGGCGAGGAGTCGGGGGCGCAGGTCAAGCTGCGCGCGGACCGGCTGGGCCTGGACGCGAAGGCCCTCTATCTGCTCGCGGAGACACAGCTCGAGGCGATCGAGGCCCAGGTGGCACAGATCGCCCCCCGGGCCGTCGTCGTGGACTCGATCCAGACCGTGTATCTCGGCGACCTCGAGTCGGCGCCCGGCAGCGTGAGCCAGGTGCGCGAGTGCGGCGCGCGCCTCATGACGCTCGCGAAGACCCGGGGGATCACCGTGTTTCTGGTCGGCCACGTCACGAAGGAGGGGGCGATCGCGGGACCGCGCGTGCTCGAGCACCTCGTGGACACCGTGCTGTATTTCGAGGGGGAGCGCCACGCGACCTACCGCATCCTCCGGGCGGTGAAGAACCGCTTCGGCTCGACGAACGAGATCGGCGTGTTCGAGATGACCGGGCGCGGGCTCACCGAAGTTCAAAACCCCTCGGCGATGTTCCTGGCCGAGCGCCCCCGCGGGGTGCCCGGCTCCGTAATCGTGGCGGCACTTGAGGGGACGCGGCCGCTCCTCCTCGAGCTCCAAGCCCTCGTGACAGCGGCCCACTTCGGGACCCCGCGCCGGACGGTGCTCGGCGCGGACTACAACCGCGTCTGCCTGCTCCTCGCGGTCCTCGAGAAGCGCGCGGGCTTCCCCCTGCAGAGCCAGGACGTGTTCGTCAACGTGGCGGGCGGGGTCCGCTGCCAGGAGCCGGCGGCGGACCTGGGGATCGTTCTCGCCTCGGCCTCGAGCTACACGGAGCGACCGCTCGCCCCGGATGTGGTCCTTCTGGGGGAAGTCGGGCTCACGGGCGAGATCCGGGCGATCGGCGGACTCGAGGCGCGCCTGCGCGAGGCGGCGGCGCTCGGATTCGCGAGCGCCGTCGTGCCGCGCTCGAGCCTCGTCGAGGGGGCGCGGTACCCCCTGGAGGTCAAGGGGGTCGGGACCCTGGGGGAGGCGCTCGGCCTCCTGCTTGGATGACGGACACGCGACCCGGAGCGCCGCGGCAGGGGGCGGGGATCACCATCCTCATCGCGCGCGCGGTCTTCGTCGCCCTCGTGGGCTACGGCGGCTACCTGCTCGGCGACTCGCTGGAGTTGCCCGTGCCCTGGTTCGTGTGGGGGCTGGGGGGCCTGCTCGCGGGAGTCGGCGTCGTCGCCCTCGAGCAGGCGGCCGGTCGCGTCCCGCTCCCGCGCTTCTTCGTCGGCGCGCTCGGCGCGGTCGCAGGCGTGCTCCTCGCCCAGCTCGTCGCCTCCGCCCTCCTCGTCTTCCTCCCCGCGATCGGCAGCTCCGCGGGCCGGGGCTTCCTCGCGCTCCTTCTCGCCTACCTCGGGGTCGTGTTCGCGCTCCGGCGGGAGGAGGAGCTCGGCGGCCTGACCCGCAAGGTCTTCCCGAGCGCGGCCGCGCCGCGGGAGCAGAGTTACAAGGTCCTGGACACGAGCGTCATCATCGACGGGCGGATCGCGGAGGTGTGCGAGGCCGGGTTCCTCGAGGGGACGATCCTGATCCCGCCCTACGTTCTCCGGGAGCTCCAGCAGATCGCCGATTCGGCCGATCCGCTCAAGCGGAACCGCGGGCGGCGCGGGCTCGACGTCCTCCAGCGGCTCCAGCGTTCGACGCGGGTGCGGACGGAACTCCACGAACTCGACTTCCCGCACATCCGGGAGGTGGACCGGCGGCTGATCGAGACGGCGCGCGCGGTCGGGGGCACCATCGTCACCAACGACTACAACCTGAACAAGGTGGCCGAGCTCCACGGGGTCCGCGTCCTGAACGTCAACGAGCTGGCGAACGCCCTCCGACCCATCGCCCTGCCGGGCGAAGTGCTCCACGTCCAGGTGCTCCGCGAAGGCAAGGAAGCGGGCCAGGGGGTCGCGTACCTGGACGACGGGACCATGGTGGTCATCGACCAGGGGAAGAAGTACGTCGGCCATGGCGTCGCGGTGACCGTCACCTCCGTCCTCCAGACGGCGGCCGGCCGGATGATCTTCACCCGGCTCGTCGACGAGGAGCCCGGGGGCCGGCGGTGAAGGGGGCTGGGCGTCTGGAGGAGCCGGTGAGGGGCGGCGCCGTCTGGGCGGTGGTCCCGGCGGGCGGGCGCGGCGTCCGCATGGGACGGAAGAAGCCGGGGATCCTCATCGCCGGGCAGCCCGTGCTTCGTTGGACACTCGACGTCTTCGAGGCGACGCGCGGCGTCGCCGGGGTCGTCGTCGCGGTGCCGGCGGAGGATGTCGGGGCGTGGCGGCGGCGGCTCGGCGACTGCCGGAAGCTGCGGGCCGTCGTCGCTGGCGGTGCGGAGCGGCAGGCCTCGGTCGCGCGCGCACTCGAGGCCGTGCCCGCCGACGTCGGCTGGATCGTCGTCCACGACGGCGTGCGCCCCTGCATCACGCCGGCCCTCGTCGCACGGGTGCTCGCGGCGGCGCGCGCCCACGACGCCGCTGTCGCCGCCCTCCCCGTCGCGGAGACGTTGAAGCGCGGGGCCGACGGCTGGGTCAAGGAGACCGTGGACCGGGAGGGGCTCTGGGCGGTCCAGACGCCGCAGGCGTTCCGGGCGGAGCTTCTCCGGGAGGCGCACCGCCGGGTGGCCGTGGACGGCGTCGGCGGCACGGACGATGCTGTCCTCGTCGAGCGCCTCGGCGTCGCGGTGCGCCTCGTCCCGGGGCTGCCCGGGAACGTCAAGATCACCCGGCCCGAGGATCTGCCGCTCGCCGCGGCGCTGCTCCGGGCGGCGCGACGCACCCGCTGACCGTGCCGCCGCGCGTCGGCTTCGGGTTCGACGTCCACCCGTTCGGATCCGGGCGTCCGCTGATCCTGGGGGGCGTGGAGATCCCCGCCGACCGGGGCCTCGCCGGATATTCGGACGCCGACGCGCTTGCCCATGCGGTGGCCGATGCCCTCCTGGGTGCCCTCGCCCTGGGCGACCTCGGCCGGCACTTTCCCGACACCGATGCGCGCTACCGCGGGGCGTCGAGCCTCGGCCTCCTCGCCGAGGTCGTGGCGCTCGTCCGGGCACACGGTGGCCGTGTCGTCAACGTGGATGCGACCCTCGTCGCCGAGGCCCCACGACTCGCCGAGTGGCTCGACCCCATGCGCAAGCGCCTGGCGGCGACCCTCGACCTCCCGCCGGAGCGGGTGAGCGTCAATGCCAAGCGCGCCGAGGGGTTGGGGGCCCTCGGGCGGCAGGAGGGGATCGCGGCGTTCGCGGTGGCCCTGGTGGAGACGGCCGGCGAATGAGACATCCCGTGTCGACCCCTCGACGGCTGTCTGCTGCGCCGGGTGGCGCTGGAAGGCCGCCTCCCCCCTCCCCCCGAAGGGTGGGAGGGGGCGGGGGTGCGGGGGGTCCCGGATGAGCCTCCGCGTCTGCAACACGCTCACGCGCCGGAAGGAGCCGTTCGTCCCCGCCACCCCGGGTGAGGTGCGGATGTACGTGTGCGGCGTGACCGTCTACGGCCTCGCTCACATGGGCCACGCACGAAGCGCCCTGGTCTTCGACGTGATCCGCCGGTACCTGACCTTCCGGGGCTACCGCGTGCGCTTCGTCAAGAACTTCACCGACGTGGACGACCGCATCATCGCGCGCGCTGCCCAGACGGGCGAGACGGCGCTGGAGGTCGCGGACCGCTACATCGCCGCGGAGCGGCGGGACATGGCGGGGCTCGGGATCATCCCGCCAGACGTCGAGCCGCGAGCGACCGAGCACATCCCGCAGATGATCGCCCTCATCGAGCGGCTCCTTGCGGCGGGAGTCGCCTACGTCCTCGACGGCGACGTCTACTTCGAGGTGCGCCGTTTCCCGGGCTACGGGCGTCTCAGCGGGCGAGACCTCGAGGAGCTCCGGGCCGGCGCGCGCGTCGCGGTGGACGAGCGGAAGCGGGACCCGCTCGACTTCGCGCTCTGGAAGGCCGCCAAGCCGGGGGAACCGGCCTGGCCCAGCCCGTGGGGGCCGGGGCGGCCGGGGTGGCACATCGAGTGCTCGGCCATGTCCATGGAGTATTTCGGGCCGGGCTTCGACCTCCACGGTGGCGGGGAGGACCTCGTCTTCCCGCACCACGAGAACGAGATCGCGCAGTCGGAGGCGGCGACCGGCCGGCCGTTCGTGCGCTACTGGATCCACTGCGCCTTCGTCAACTTCGCGGGCGAGAAGATGTCGAAGTCGCTTGGCAACGTCGTCACGGTCGAGGACGCTCTGCGCCGTCACGAACCGGATGCCATCCGCATGGCGCTCCTCGGCACGCACTACCGCCACCCCCTCGACTTCGCCGAGCCGCGCCTCAAGGAGGCGGCCAGCGCCCTCGAACGCCTGCGGGGCCTCCTGGACCTGGCCGCCAACGAGCCGGCGCCCGGTGGCTCGACTGAGGCCGTGCGGACCGCCGTCGAGGAGGCGGAGCGGCGCTTCATCGAGGCGATGGACGACGACTTCAACACGCCCCAGGCCCTCGCGGCGCTGTTCGACCTCGCGCGGACCCTCCACGCCGCCCGCAACGCAGGGAGTGCGACGGTGGCCCCGGGGGTCGCGGCGCTGCGCCGGTTGGGGGGCGTGCTCGGGTTCTTCACCACGGCTGCCGTGGCACCGCCGCCGGCCCTCCTCGAGACCATCGAGCGGCTCGTCCGGCTTCGCGGGGAAGCCCGGCAACGGCGGGCGTGGGCCGAGGCGGACGCGCTGCGGGCCGAACTGACCGCGCTCGGGGTGACGGTGGAGGACACACCCTCCGGGACCGCGTGGAAGTGGCGTCCGCCCCCGACCGATCGCTGATCCTCTACGGCCGGCACCCGGTGCTCGAAGCCCTCCGGAGCCGGGCGCGTCAGATCGACGAGGTGCTGATCCAGCACGAGGCGCACGGGCGGGTCGGCCAGGTCCGGGCCCTGGCGCGGCAGGCGGGGGTGCGATGCTCCCCGGCCACACGCGCGGTGCTGACCGCCTTGGCGGGCACCCCCCATCACCAGGGGGTCGTGGCGCGGGTCGCGGCGCGCGCCTACGCGCCGCTCGAGGAGGTGCTGGCGATGCCGGCAGCGCGGGGGGAGCCCGGGCTCTTCCTCGCGCTCGACCAGGTCCAGGATCCGGGCAACGTGGGAAACCTCCTCCGCACGGCCGAGGCGCTGGGGGTCCACGGGGCGATCCTCCCACGCCACGAGGCCGCTGGGCTCACCCCCCATGCTGCCCGGGTTGCGGCTGGGGCGCTCGAGTACCTGCCGGTCGCACGCGTCGGGAACCTCGCCCAGGCTTTGGACGTCTTGAAGGGGGCCGGGTGCTGGGTGGTGGGGGGGGTGGCCACGGCGGACGCCCCGCCCCCCTGGGAGCTCGACCTCCGAGGACCCCTCGCCCTCGTCCTGGGGAGCGAGGGGCGGGGGCTCCGGCCGCTGGTTGCCCGTTCATGTGACGCCCTCACCCGGATCCCGCTGGCGGGGCGGGTGGGATCGCTGAACGTGGCGGCAGCGGGCGCGGTGCTCCTCTACGAGGTCCGGCGGCAGCGGACGTGGCGAGGGCCCCGGGGGGGCGCCGCGGGCAAGGAAACTTGTTGACACATGGACACTTGCCGCATAAGATGAAGTTTTGTCGCCTGCTGGCGTAGCTCAGGGGTAGAGCGGCTGCCTTGTAAGCAGCAGGTCGGGGGTTCAAATCCCTTCGCCAGCTCCACCAGGCAGAAGATCGGGGGAGATCCAGGGAAGCGCACCAGGCCGGGCCGGTGCGCCTGCGGCGCGCGCGCCCTTCGGGAGTTCATGGATGGCGAGGTACCCAAGTGGCCAACGGGGGCAGACTGTAAATCTGCTGGCGAACGCCTTCGGGGGTTCAAATCCTCCCCTCGCCACCACGATTCGTTGCGGCGCCCCGGCGAGGGAGCCGGAACGCGGATTCGCGGGCGGGAATAGCTCAGGGGTAGAGCGCCAGCCTTCCAAGCTGGGGGTCGCGGG
>CAYQDR010000070.1:0-24945 GCA_964416315.1 uncultured bacterium | reverse complement strand
CGATGCAGCGGTCGTAGTCGATCACCACGATCCCGTCGCGCTCGCGCTTGAACGTGGCCGACACGGGGCAGACGTCCACGCAGGGCGGGCGTTCGCAGTGGAAGCATGGTTTGGTCATGAAGAGGGGCTTGTCGTCCGTGCGGTTGCCCAGCGCCTGCTCGACCACCACGGTGTAGGAGACGCCCGGCGGCGTCTTGTTCTCGGCCTTGCAGGCCACCACGCACGCCCGGCAGCCGACGCAGCGGCGCGTGTCGATGACCATGCCGTAGCGGAACCTGCGCTTCGTGGCGATTCCGGCGGCCGGGGTCGCCGCCCGGGCGGGCTCAGGCGCAGCAAGGTTCGACAGGGTCCCGCCGGCGCTCAGGGCGACGGCGAGCGCGCTGGCGCCCATGCCGAAGAGGCGCTCGACGAGCTGGCGGCGGGACAGGGGTTCCGCGGGCGCCACCTTGGTGTCCGTGTCCATATGAGCCCTCCCCGACGGCGGTCTCGACCGCGCGTCTCGCTCAAGGCGAGCAGCTTGAGGCACTTACCCCGGGTGAGCGGTGAAGCAACTTGCGTACCACGCCGTCGGGCTCGCCGTCGCAGGTGCCGGGCGCTAGCATCCGGCCAAGCGTGTTGAGGCCTTACGGGTCTCCGACCAGGGCGATCCCCATCCGGTGGCCGGCCGAAACGAAGGAGGGACGTGGGGCGCAGTGGCCCCGATGAGGCGGCGGCTCCCCAAGCAGGAGGCGGAGGGTTGGGCCTACATGCCGTGACGCATGCCCATCGGCTGATTCAGCAGCACGATGCCGGGCAGGGTGAACAACAGGGCCAGCCCGGCCATCGGGAGCAGCGCGCGGCTGGCCGCCCGGGGATCGGGGTACGTGCGGAGCGCGAGGCGATGCCCCGCGGCGAGCGAGAGCAGGAAGAAGCCTGCCAGGAACCCCATCTGGAGGAGCGCGACCACCGGCTCCGGGGCGAGCGGTGCCGGCTCCCAGCCCGGGATCCCGAGGGAGAGCGGGGTGTAGAGGAGGACCGCGCGCTGGACGACCGGGACGATCCCGCCGCCCTCGAGGAGGAGGTGCGCGAGGTTGTGGGCGAGGTGCATCGCGAGCCCCACCGGGACGAACATGTAGCCGAAGACCACGAACGTCCGCCGAAGCCCCAGGCGGGGCTCGCCGGTGAGGCGGTCCGTGATGGCCGCCGCGGCGAGGACGAGGAGCGGGCCGACGACGAGCGCGCCTCCGAGGAGCAGGACCGACTCGACGAGCCCGAGGTACGTGACGGGCTTGAGGCTCGCGCGCACCCCCGCGGGGAGCCAGCGGGCGAGCGCCGAGACCCAGTCCGGCCACGCCGTGAGCATCTGCGCCGTCACCAGGAGCGTGATGCCGACCAGCGCGACGGCGAGGTAGGCCTCCTCGAGGACGCGGCGCCCCGAGGCCCAGAGGTCCTTGCCGAGGGCTCGGAAGCGGAGGACCAGGTTCTCGCGCGAGCAGGCGGTCACGCAGGCGGCGCAGAGCGTGCAGTAATTGTTCCGGTCCATGCTCCCCGCGAACTCGAACATGGGGCACCCGCGGACCGCGCCCCCCCCGCGGTAGCACGCCTTGTCGCCGTCGGCCGCGCACACCGCGCGCACCTTGGCGCGGAGCTCGAGCGGCGCCGTCATCGAGTAGATCGCGATGAGCCCGCCGATCGGGCAGAGGTAGCGGCAGAAGCTGCGGCGCTCGTAGACGAGGCCCACCGCGATCGCCAGCGCCGCGAAGAAGACGACGATCCACGCGGTGACCTGGGGAGAGCGCACGACCCCGAGCTGCTCGTCGGCCCAGGTCAGCAGGACGAACATCCCCGTCGCCCACCAGATGTTCCGGAAGATCCGGGGGAGGCGCCGCCACGACTCCGCGAGGCGCGCGGCCCACTCGTTGAGCGCGCCGAAGGGGCAGGCGAGACACCACACGCGGCCCGCCAGGAAGAACGTGAAGATGATCCCGGCCCACCAGATCGTCCAGGTGAGCTTCGTGGCGAGGTTGACGCCGCCGTCCTGCACGTCGGTGAGCCCGACGACGACCACGATGGCCATGAGCACGAGCAGCGGGATCTGGAGCACGGGCTGGAGGGCCCGGGAGGTGAGGAGGGCGCGGAGCCAGCGGATCTCGAGGAGGTTCAGCGCGCCCCCGTCGGTCGGGGCGAGCTTCGCCCGGAGGGCGACGCCGTAGACGGCGACGCCGGCGACGCCGACGGCGAGCGCCATGAGCGCCCACACGGCGGCGCCCAGCCCGGGCGGGCGCCCGACGGCGACCTGGAACTCCACGACGAGCGGCGGCTCGAGGCGCCGCCCCTCGAGCTCCTCGAGGACGACGCGGGCCTGGTGGGCTCCGCGGCGGGTCGGCGCGACGGGCGCCGCGTAGCTTCCCGCCCACGTGACCTCCGGTGCCGGCCGGGGCTCCTGCGCCGCGCCCGCGGGGGCCAGGCTCACGCGCACCCGCCCGCCCGAGACCGGCGCGAGCGTGTCGCTCCGGAAGACCTTGGCGACGAGCCGGCTTTCCCGACCCGCGACCGGCGGGCTCGGATCGGCGAGGAGCTCCACCTGGTAACCCTGGACCGTGACGACGCTCGTCGTCCCGAGCGGCTTCGCCGCGCCGTGCTCGCCGTGGGCGGCGGCGGCGACGGGGAGGAGGACGAGGGCAACGAGGGCCAACTCGACCCTGCGACGTCGACGGGGAGGCAGGCGGCTCCCCTCCCCCCCTGAGGCGGCCGGAGGGACGGGACATCGCGAGGGTCGCAGGCCCGAGCCGTCCCGGCGATCTGGACGAAAGGGGGCGGGGGTGCGGGGGGACCCGATGATCCGCCACGCCGGCCGCACGAGGTCGCTCATCGGCCGTATTTCTTGTCGATCTCGGCGCGAATCTGGGCCACCGTGTACCCCGCCTTCAGCATGCGAGACGCGTCCAGCGCCTCATCCATGCAGATGTCTCAGGTGGCCGCGTGGCCATCCGTGTAGCAGGAGAGCAGGCTCTTGTGCCCCACGTGCTTGTCGCACTCGCAGTAGCAGTAGAGCTGGTCGAGCACGTCCGGGATCTCGCGCGCGACCTGGTGCGCGAGTCGCGCCTTCCCCACGAACTGCGCCGGGTCGAGCGTCGGCCGGGTCTCGCGGCGCGCCATGACCGCTCGCGTCGCGTCCGCCGAGAGCGCGGCACGACCGTCCGCCGCCACCCGGGGCGGCTCGGCCGTGGCGAGCCACCAGCCGAATCCCCCGCCGACCGCCAGGATGGCGAGCAGTCCCGCCAGATGCCAGGGGCTCCAGCCCCGCCGGCGTTCACCCGTGACCTGAGGCTTGCCCATGAGCGCCTCCCCGTGACTTCGGTGGCCGCACGAATCGACACGGCCTCTGGGCGGGGGTCGAGCAATGCGTGTGCCACTCCCGGGACGCCGCTAAGTCCCGGGAAAGGCGGACCTCCAGGCGCCGGGGGCGCGTGGCAGCCCGCCCCGGGTGGGGCGCGGGCGCCCCACCTCCGGGAATGCCCGCACCGATTGGCATCCACCGGGCGGGAGTCCCCGTCATCGAGGGGTTGGCGGTCGAGCAGGGTGCTGGCCAGGGGGCGAAGCCTTCCGCCGGGGTCTAGAATGACGACGGTGGACCCGGCATGACGCGCTCGCGCTCGCCGCGCTACTTCGTGGCCTCGGTTCTCCTCCTTTCGGCGCTGGTCGGCCTGGTGGCGGTCTCCTCCGCGCGCCGGACCCGGGACGAGCTCACGCGACAACTCGAGGAGCGGGGGCTCGCGCTCGCGGAGGCGGTGGAGGTCGCCAGCCGGAACGCGATCCGCGGCAACGCGCTGGTGGAGGAGATGGTCGCGCAGCGGCTTCTCGACAACGCGCGCCTGATCGACCGGCTCCTCGGCTCGCGCTCCTTCGACGCCCGGACCCTGGAGGAGGTTCGCGACGCCAACCGGCTGCGCCGCGTGGATCTCCTCGACCGGGAGGGACGACCGTACGCGCCGCCCGAGCCGCCCCGCGGCATGATGATGCGCCCCATGATGGGCCCGCCGCGGGCCGAGGCGCCCCCCGAGCGCCACCGGGAGATGATGCCATTCATGTGGGGCCGGCGCTGGGCGCCGCCCGCCTCCGGTGAGGCCGGGGCCGGCCCCGCGCTCGTGCGGGACCGCAAGTTCTGGGAAGGGACGGTCTTCGGCGTCGCCGTCGGCGCCCGGAGCTTCCCCGGGATCATCGCCGTCCACGCCGACGCGGCCTACGTGCTGAACTTCCGGAAAGAGATCGGGGTCGAGCGGCAGATCGAGGAGCTGGGCCGGCAGTCGGGCGTGGCGGCGGTCGCCCTCCTGGGGCCGGACCGCACGGTGCTCGCGCACTCGGACGGGGCGAGGACGGGAGAGCGGGAGGACGACCCGGCGCTCGCGCGGGCGCTGGAGGAGCGGCGCGGCCTGAGCCGGATCGTCCGGCACCCCGACGGCGCGGAGGTCCTCGAGGTCGTCCGGCCCCTCGAGCTCGACGGCGCGCGGCTCGGCCTCTTGCGGGTGGACCTCTCCACCGCGCCGATCCGCCGCGCGTGGGCGCGCGACCTGCGGTTCGCCGTCCTGCTCGGGCTCTCGGTCCTGCTCGCGGGCGGGCTCGGGCTCGGCGCCATCTTCTACACGCAGGGGCGGCACCTCGGGCGGATCCGCGCGCTCGAAGGGGAGGTGGAGCGGCGCGAGCGGCTCTCCGCGCTCGGCAACCTCGCGGCCGTGGTGGCGCACGAGGTGCGGAACCCGCTGAACGCCATCTCGATGGGGCTCCAGCGCCTCCGCGAGGAGTTCCCGCCCGCCGAGGGCGGGGCGGACTATGCGCGCGTCGTCGAGCTGACGCAGGGGGAGATCCGTCGGCTGAACGGCATCGTCGAGGAGTTCCTCTCGCTGGCCCGTCCGCTTCCGCTCAAGCCCGAGCGCGTCGCCCCGGCGGAGCTCGTCCAGGCGGTCGCGGCCCTCGTCGAGGCCGACGCGCGCGGGCGCGGCGTGCGCCTCGACGTGCGGACGCCGGCGGACCTGCCGCCGGCGCGCTTCGACCCTGACCAGATGAAGCAGGTGCTCCTGAACCTCGTGACGAACGCCCTCGAGGCCATGCCGCAGGGCGGTGTGCTCGGCCTCGGAGCCGCGGCGCGACACGGGACGCTGCTGCTGACGGTCGAGGACACCGGCGAGGGGATCCCGGCCGACCTCCTCCCGCGGATCTTCGAGCCGTACGTGACGACCCGGACCCGGGGGATGGGGCTCGGCCTCGCCATCGCGCGGCGGATCGTCGACGCCCACCGCGGCCGGATCGAGGCGGAGACCCGGCCGGGGCAGGGGAGCCGGTTCACGGTCACGCTCCCCCTCGACGGCCCCCCCGGCCCGGAGCGCGCCGGTGGCTGAGCCGTTCCGGATCCTGATCGTGGACGACGAGCCGGCCCAGCTCGAGCTGGTCGGCGGCTTCCTCGGCAAGCGCGGGTTCGAGGTCTCCCTGGCCTCCGGCGGCCGGGAGGGGCTCCGGCGCTTCGGCCGGGAGCCCTTCGACCTCGTGCTGACCGACCAGAAGATGCCGGACCTCTCGGGGCTCGAGCTGCTCGAGGCCGTGCGGGCGCAGAACCCCGAGACGCCGGTGATCGTCATGACGGCGCACGGGACGATCGAGACGGCCGTCGCCGCGATCAAGGCCGGCGCGACCGACTACCTGACCAAGCCGCTCAACCTGGACGAGCTGCTCCACCGGGTCCAGCAGGTGCGCGAGCGCCAGCACCTCGTGAGCGAGAACCGCGAGCTGCGCCAGGCCCTCCGGGAGCGCCACCGGGTGGCGGGCATCATCGGCGAGAGCGGCCGGATGCAGGAGGTCCTCTCGCTGGTCGGGCGGGTGGCCTCGAGCGACGCCACCGTGCTGATCCGCGGTGAGAGCGGGACAGGCAAGGAGCTGATCGCCAAGGCGATCCACTACGCGAGCCCGCGGGCCGCGGGGCCGCTCGTCCGCGTGAACTGCGCCGCGCTGCCGGAGAACCTCCTGGAGTCCGAGCTCTTCGGCCACGAGAAAGGCGCGTTCACCGGCGCGGTCGCGAGCCGCAAGGGGCGCTTCGAGGTGGCCGACGGCGGGAGCCTGTTCCTGGACGAGATCGGGGATCTGCCCCTCCACCTCCAGGTGAAGCTGCTGCGGGTCCTCCAGGAGCGGGAGATCGAGCGGGTCGGCTCGAGCCGGCCGATCTCCGTCGACGTCCGGGTGCTCGCCGCCACGCACCGCGACCTGGAGGCCTTGATGCGCGCCGGGCAGTTCCGGGACGACCTGTACTACCGGATCAACGTCGTGACCGTGTCGCTCCCACCGCTCCGGGAGCGGCGAGAGGACATCCCGCTCCTCGTCGACCACTTCCTCTCGACCTTCACCGCGAAGAACGGGAAGGCGATCCGCGGGCTCACGCGTGAGGCGCGGGACGCGCTCCTCCGTTACGACTACCCGGGGAACGTCCGGGAGCTGGAGAACCTCGTCGAGCGGGCCGTCGTCCTCACGCGGGACGACGTGATCGGGTTGGGAGACCTCCCGCTGGGCCTCGCGGAGGCGGCGCCGGAGCCGGGCGACGCCCCGGGCCTCCCGGCTGCGGTGGAGGGCCTCGAGCGCCGCCTGATCCGGGAGGCGCTCGCGCGGGCGGGCGGCGTGCAGACCGCGGCGGCCGAGCTCCTCGGGATCAGCGAGCGCGTCCTGCGCTACAAGCTCCGGAAGTACGGCCTCACCGGCGAGGCCTGAGCCCCGCGCCCCAGTCTCCCGGCACAGCGCTCAGCGGCTAGGACGACTTGGGCTTCGGGGCCGGGACCCGCGGGAGCGTGGCGAGGTACGCCGCCATGTCCGCGAGCTCCTGGCCCGTGAGCAGGGGCCAGGGCACCTCGCGCCGCTCCGCCGGGAGAAAGCGCGGGTGGTTCCAGAGCGACGCGACCAGGGCCGCCGAAGAGCGGGCGGCGCGGTAGCTCCCCAGGTCGGCCGCGCTCTTGCCGCCCTGACCCCGAGCCGGGTGGCAGGCGAGGCAGCCCTTGGCCTCGAGGAGCTCGCGGCCGCGCGCGGGGGTCGTCTCCTGGTCGAAGAAGTGGGAGACGTAGAGGTAGGCGACGAGGTCGGCCATCTCCTGGCCCTTGAGTCGCGGCACCTGCACCCCGCGCTCCTGCATCCGCGCCCACATCTGCGGCCCGTGGTTCCACATGAGGGCGGCGAACTGGGTCAGGCTGATGTGCTGGCGGCGGCCCAGCTCGGGCCCGACCTTCCCGCCCTTGCCGCCGACCGAGTGGCAGACGATGCACTGCTTCGCGCTGAGGAGCTTCTCGCCGCGCTCGGGGACCCCGGGCCCGACCTGCGCCCTGTCGCCACCTCCGTCCCGGGCGGCGGCGAAGATGTACGCGATGATGTCACCGAGCTCCTTCCCCTCGAACGTCGGCCGCGCGATCCCGCGCTCCTTGAGCCGCTCCGTCATCTCCGGTCCGTGGTTCCAGAGCGCGGCCGCCACGAGGACCGGGGAGTTGGCCTGCTTGAGGAAGTCGAGGCTCGGCCCGATGCGCCCGCCCTTGCCGCCGACCTCGTGGCAGACCACGCACCCCTTCGAGCCGAAGAGCTGCTCGCCCGCCTTCGGATCGCCCGGCTGGTCGTGGTACTGCAGCGTGAAGAGAAACGCGATCAGGCTCGTGACCTCCTCCGGCGTGAGCGTAGGCTTCCGGATGTTGACCCCGCGGAGGTGGTTGGACATGGCCGCGCCGAGGTCCCAGAAGCTCTTCCGCTCGATGCGGCTGAGGTCGGGCCCGGCGGTCGCGCCGAGCCCCCGGATCGCGTGGCAGAGCCCGCACGCCTTCTCGCCGAAGACGCGCGCGCCCGCGAGGTTGGCCCAGGTCGGCGCGAAGGGATGCTCCGGCTTCTCCTGGGCCACGGCGGGGCGCGCGAGGACGGAGAGCGCGAGCAGCAGGCCGGCGACGAGGCCGGCGCGGGCTCGTGCAGGTCGGGTCATCCCAGACCCCCCGCACCCCCGCCCCCTCCCACCCTTCGGGGGGAGGGGAGAGGCAGCTGCGCTGCGCCGCCCGGCACGGCACAGAGCCATCGAAGGGTTGACACAGGATGTCTCATCGGGGTGACCCTTGTCCCAGCTCCGGTGTGAGGCACACGCGCGTGCCGGCCGACCATTCTCGGATGCCGGCCTGCGCCGCTAGGGATGATATCACGAGACCCCGCTCGCCCGGCCCGTGCGCTATCTCGCGACGGGCTCGACCTCCACCTTCACGTCGATGCCTTCCCGCACGCTCTGCGTGACCACGCAGAACTCCTGATCGTCATCGCGTACGGCCCCACCCTGGTCCGGCTGGTCGCCACGACCCTGCTGACGACGCCGGGGCTCAGGGTGTGGTGAGGGGCTGACGGGTCCGGCTTTCCGCGGTCGGCGCGCCGCCCGCGTATAATGCGAACTATGACGGGCGCCGTGCTGCTGCTCGATCGAGTCGCCCGGCACCTCGGCGGCACGCGGGTCCTGGCGCTGCCGGTCCTCCGCGTGCTGGCCGTCGTCGCCGCGTTCACCTGGCTGGCGCTCGCGCCCACCTCCTACCCCCGGTGGGGCGCGCTGGCCGCCGCGGTCGCCGCGTTCACCCTGTACAGCCTGGCCATCTTCCTCGGCCTCTGGCTCCGGCCCCGGGTGACCCTGCGGCACCACGTGGCGGTGCTGCTCGTAGACCTCGCCTTCGCCCTGGCGTTCATCCACCTCACCGGCGGCGCGCCGAGCACGATGTTCCTGGCCCTCCTGCTGATCGCCGGCCTGCAGTCCTACTACTACGGCATGGTCCGCGGCATTCTGGTCGCGCTGCTGTCGGCGCTCGCGTACCTGGCCGTCATCTGGCCGACGATCGGCTCGATCGACGCCGCGAACCTGGCGATCCGCTTCGCGGTGCTCCTGGGCACCGCCGTCGGCGTCGGGATCCTCGCCGACGTCGAGGAGCGCGAGCGAGGGCAGGTCGCCGCGCTCACCGTGGAGGCGCGGCGGCGGGAGCGGTTCATCCGGAGCGTGGTGGACAGCCTCCGCGAGGGTGTCGTCGTCCTCGACCCCGCGGCCCGGATCGTCGCCTGGAACCCGGCGCTGGAGGAGCGGTACGGCGTCTCGGCGGCGGAGGTCCTCGGCCGGGGCCTGATCGAGTGCTTCCCGAACTTGCGCATGGAGGCGCTGGCCGAGCCGCTCGAGCGGCTCCTGCGGGGCGAGATCGAGGAGTTCGCGCTCGGCGCCATGGAGCACGAGAGCCTGCGGAAGGGCCACGTGATCCTGAACGTCCGGGCGAGCCTTCTGCGGCAAGGGGGCCGCCCGGCCGGCGCCGTGCTGCTGGTGGAGGACATCACCGAGCGCGTGGCGCTCGAGCGCTCGGCCCGCCAGGCCGAGAAGCTGGCCGCGCTCGGGACCCTCGCGGCGGGGCTCGCCCACGAGCTGAACAACCCCATCGGGATCATCTCGTCCCGCATCGAGCTGATGCTCCTCGAGGCCGACGCGCGGGCGCTTCCTCCGGAAGTTCGGGAAGACCTCCAGGTGCTCCACCGGCACGCCCAGCGGGTCGCGGGGATTGCCCAGGGGCTCCTGTCCTTCGCACGCCAGTCGCCCGGCGGGGTCGGCCCCGTGGACCTGAACCACCTGGTGGAGGAGACGCTCCTGCTGATGGAGCGCCAGGTCGTCCGGGAGGGGATCAGCGTCCGGCGGCGCCTCGCGCCCGGCCTGCCCCCGATCCGCGGGGACGGCAACGCCCTGCAGCAGGTGGTCATGAACCTCTTCACGAACGCGCGCGACGCCCTCGACGGCACCGGGGAGATCGTGGTCGAGACCGCCGCGGTGCCGGAGCGGCCCGGCGCGGTGCGGCTCGTCGTCCGGGACACCGGCCCCGGTATCTCCCCGGAGGTCCTGCCGCGGATCTTCGACCCCTTCTTCACCACCAAGCCGCGCGGGACGGGGCTCGGCCTGTCGATCTCCTACGGGATCGTGCGCGAGCATCAGGGCACCGTGGACGTCGAGTCTCACCCGGGGAAGGGGACGACCTTCGTCCTCACCTTCCCGGCGCTGGCGACGGGGAGCGCGGCGTGACGTCAGGCCGCGTCCTGGTCGTGGACGACGAGCCGGACATGGTGGAGAACTGCGCCCGGATCCTCAAGCGGGCCGGCCACGCGTGCGTGACCGCCACCGACGGCCGCCAGGCGCTCCAGCTCTTCGAGTCGGACCGCCCCGATCTCCTGCTCACCGACCTCAAGATGCCGGGCGTGGACGGCATGGACCTCCTGCGGCAGGCGCGGGAGCTCGATCCCACGGTGCCGGTGATCGTGATCACGGCGTACGCGACGATCGAGTCGGCGGTGGCCGCGATCAAGGAGGGGGCGTTCGACTACCTCCCGAAGAACTTCTCCGTGGACCAGCTGCGGGTCGCCGTGGAGCGCGCCCTCCGCCAGCGGCGGCTCGAGCTGGAGAACCGCAACCTGCGGGAGCAGCTCCAGGAGGCGTTCGGGCTCGAGAACATCCTCGGCCGCAGCCCGGCGATGGCCCAGGTCTTCGAGCTGCTCAAGAAGGCGGCGCGGTCGGAGGCCAACATCCTGATCGTGGGGGAGTCCGGGACCGGGAAGGAGCTGGTCGCGCGCGCCGTGCACGCGAACAGCCCCCGCGCGGCCCAGGCCTTCGTGCCGGTGGACTGCGCCTCGCTGCCGGAGCAGCTCCTCGAGTCCGAGCTGTTCGGGCACGAGAAGGGCGCCTTCACCGGCGCCATCCGGACCAAGCCCGGCCTCATGGAGGTCGCGCACCAGGGCACGCTGTTCCTCGACGAGATCGCCGAGATGCCGCTCAGCCTCCAGTCGAAGCTCCTGCGGGCGATCCAGGAGCGCCAGATCCGGCGCGTCGGCGGCACGTCCCTCGTGGACGTGGACGTGCGGCTCGTGTCCGCGACGAACCGGGACCTCCGCGAGACCGTGTCCAAGGGCCAGTTCCGGGAGGAGCTCTACTACCGCGTCGACGTGATCGAGATCCGGCTGCCGCCGCTCCGGGACCGGGCAGGGGACGTCAAGCTCCTGGCGCACGCTTTCCTCAAACGGTACGGGCACGGGCGCGTGACCGGGTTCGACGACGAGACCCTGGCGGTGCTCGAGGCCTACCACTGGCCCGGGAACGTGCGCGAGCTCCAGAACGTCGTCGAGCGCGCGTGTGCCCTGGCCGACGGCGACCGCGTGACGCGACGGGATCTCCCCGACCACGTCATCCGCCCGGGGGGCCCGGCGCCGGAGCGGTCCGCGCCCGGGTTCGTGCCGGCGGCCGGCGCGGAGCTGCCCCTCAAGGAGGCCAAGGAGCGCTGGATGCAGGTGCTGGAGGCCTCCTACCTGCGCGAGCTGCTGAGCCGGCACGCCGGCAACATCTCGGCGGCGGCCAAGGCCGCGGGGATCGACCGGAAGACGTTCCACCGGCTCGTCAACAAGTACCAGCTGAAGTAGCCGCCTCCCCTCCCGGGCGGGGCGGCCGTGTCCCACCGGGGAGGCGCCGTCCCACCCGAGGTTGCCCGTGAGGAGCCGCTAAGCCCCCGTTTTCATTCGAGCCTCGGCGTGGCACCGGCGTTGCAGCATCTTATCGAGCGCGAGATCACACGAAGGAGGCCTCCGTGTACAAGCGAGTCGTCATCCCGCTCGATGGATCCCCGGTGGCCGAGGCCATTCTGCCCTTCATCCTGGAGATCGCCGGCCCCCTGGACCTCGAGGTGGTGCTCGTGCGCGTCCTCACGCCGATGCCGCCGCAGGTGGTCGAGGGCTCCCGCCACGTGGTGGTCGAGGATCCCGAGGCGCGCCGCCTCGACGCCGAGGAGTACCTGGCGCCGATGGCCGCCGAGCTCGCGGCCAAGGGCGTGCGGGTGCGGACCGAGGTGCGCCGGGGCGAGCCCGCCGCCGAGATCGTGACGGCGGCCCGGGAGGCGGCCGCGGACCTCATCGCCATGACGACGCACGGTCGGAGCGGGCTCGGCCGGCTGCTCTTCGGCTCGGTCGCGGAGTCGGTGCTGCGCCGCGCGGAGATCCCCGTGTTCCTGATGCGGCTCACGGCGGCCCAGGTGACCGAGCGCGCCGCCAGGAAGGAGGCGGCTCGGTGAGCCCCTTCCGTCGCATCCTCCATCCGTCCGACTTCTCGCCGGCCTCACGGCCGGCCTTCGCGCGGGCCCTGGATCTGGCCAAGGCCAACCGGGCCCAGCTCTTCGTGGTCCACGTCCTGGGGCCGATCGTGGCCGGGGGCGGCGAGGGGTACGTCCCGCCGCGGCTGTACGAGGAGCTCGAGGCGTCGGCGCGCGCGTACGCCCAGAAGAACCTCGACACGCTCACGACGAAGGCCAAGAAGGCCGGGGTGCGCGCGCGGGGCCTCCTGCTCACGGGCATCCCTCACGAGCAGATCACGCGCGCCGCCGAGTCGCGGCGCGCGGATCTCATCGTGATCGGGACCCACGGGCGCACCGGATTCGCCCGCCTCCTCCTCGGCAGCGTCGCTGCCCGGGTCGTCGCGATCGCGCCGTGCCCGGTGCTGACGGTGCGCGGGAAGTAGCGCCCGCCGGGGGGGGGCGACGGCGGTGAGTGCGACGGTGGCGGCCGCCTGCGGGAGCCCGCCCGCGGTGATCGAGCGGGAGGCGCTCGCGCGGTACCTCGCGGGGGTCTTCCGCCGCCCGGTCGAGATCCGGGCTGTGCGCGCGCTCAAGGGGGCGGCGGAGGGCGGCGAGGATCCGAAGGGGTTCGGCTACGGCACGCCGTTCGGGGTGGAGTGCATCGTGGACGGAGTGCCGCGGGCGCTGGTCGTCGCCCGCACCCGGCCCGTCCGGGGCTTCGGGCACGACTACCCGGCCGACCGGGCCTGGCAGGCCCTCTACGCCCACGTCGCCTACAACGGCTTCCCGCGCCACGTGCGGAGCCTCGACGTCGGGGTCGTGCGCGCCTCGGGCGAGCTCGACTCGGTCGCGGACGCGGCCGAGTTTTTCCAGCTCGTGGAGCGCGCCGAGGGGCGGCCGTACTGGCTGGACCTCGAGCGGCTGCTGGCCTCGCCGGCGGAGGAGCGGGACCTCGCGCGCGCGGCGGCGCTCGGCCGCTTCCTGGCCAGCGCCCATGCCGTGAAGCGTGACGAGCCCACGCTCTACGAGCGGCGGATCCGCGAGCTGGTGGGCCACGGCGAGTGCCTGATGGGGATCCTCGACAGCTACCCGCACCCCTATCCGCTCCTGCCGCCGGCCGCCTGCGAGGCCCTCGAGCGCGCGGCGGTCGCCTGGCGCTGGCGGCTCCGGACGCGGGTCCACCGCCTGGCGCGGGTGCACGGGGACTTCCACCCCTGGAACCTGCTGTTCCGGGAGGGCACGGACTTCTCGGTCCTCGACCGGAGCCGGGGGGAGTGGGGCGAGCCGGCCGACGACGTGAGCGCGCTCGGCGTCAACTACCTCTTCTTCGGCCTGCGAAGGGGGGCGCTGGAGGGGACCGCGGGCGTCGCCGAGCCGTTCGTTCGGCTCCTCGACGCGTTCCTCGATGCCTACCGTGCGGAGAGCCGGGACGGGGAGCTCCTCGAGGTGCTGCCCCCCTTCTTCGCCTTCCGGGCGCTCGTGATCGCGCACCCGCGCTGGTACCCGACGCTCGCCGACCGGACGCGGGTGGCGCTGCTCGACTTCGCCCGCGAGATGATGGACGCGCCGGCGTTCGACCCGCGGCGGGTGGCCGTGCGGCTGGGGGGGCGGCCGTGAGCTGGGCGATCTGGATCACCGGGCCGCCCGGGAGCGGGAAGTCGACGCTCGCCCGCGCCGTCGCCGCGGCGCTGGCCCCCCGCGGCGTGCCCGTGCGCGTGCTGGAGCTGGACGCAATCCGGAAGGTGCTGACCCCGGCGCCCACCTACGACGCCGCGGAGCGGGAGGTCGTCTACCGCGCCCTGGTCCAGATGGCGACCCTGCTCACCGAGAGCGGCGTCCCGGTCATCCTGGACGCCACGGGGCATCGCCGCGCGTGGCGCGACCTCGCGCGGGCGGCCATCCCGCGCTTCGCGGAAGTGCAGCTCCGGTGCCCCCCGGGGGTCTGCCGCGAGCGCGAGGGGAGCCGCCCGCCGGGGCACGCGCCCCGCGGGATCTACGCGCGGGCCGGCCGCCCCGGCGCCACGGTGCCCGGCGTGGACGTGACCTACGAGGAGGCGCGCGCTCCGGAGCTCACGGTGGACACGGCGCGCGAGACCATCTCCGCCGCCGCGGCCCGGATCGTGGCGCTGGCCGAGCGCCTGGCCGGCCACCCCGCCGGCGGCGGCGCGCCGGACGCGACGAGGGCCGGGCGGCCGCCGCTCGCCGGGGAAGGACCCGACGTGCGCGTTCGTGACCTGATCGGCCGGGCCCCCGTCACCGTGACGGCCGACACCCCGCTCTTCGAGGCGCTCCAGCGGATGCAGAACGAGCGCGTGCACCACCTCCTCGTCACCCGGGAGGACGGGCGGCTCGTCGGCATCCTGAGCGACCGCGACGCCCGGGTGCCGCTCGGCGCCTTCAGGGTGGGCGACGTGATGGCGAAGCCCGTGGTGACGGTCGGCCCCGATGAGTCGCCGGGCCGGGCGGCGGCGGTGATGCTTCACCACGGGATCAACGCCCTGCCGGTCGTCGAGGGGCGGCGGCTCGTGGGGATCGTGACGGCGAGGGATCTCCTGCGGGCGTTCGCCGCCCGGGAGGATCGCGCCGCGGCGCTCCGCTGATGGCGCGCCGAGTCCTGGTCGTCGAGGACGAGGCGGATCTCGCGACCACCTGCGCGCGGCTCCTGCGCTGGCAGGGGTGCGACGTCGTGTGCGCGGACTCGCGACAGGCGGCGCTCTGGGCGATCCACACGGAGCCCTTCGCCCTCGTCATCACCGACTTGCGGCTGCCCGACGGCGACGGCCTCGACGTCGTCAGAGCTGCCCGGCGGATACCCACACCGACGCCGGTGATCGTGTTCACCGCGTTCGTCTCGGAGTCGAGCCGGCGCGCCGCCCTGGAGGCGGGGGCGTCGGAGTACCTCGGCAAGCCGTTCTCCGTCGACGCGTTCCGGGCGGTGGTCGGCCGGACGCTTCCCCCGGCGCCCGCCGCCTAGGAATCCGCGGAGGGAGGCCTCCCGCGGGATACAATGCGCGGCGGATGACCACGGCCGCGCCGCTCCCGGGAGACCCGGACCCGTGACGCCGCTCGTCCGCCGCTACGTCAAGACGAGCTTCGCCTTCCTCCTCCTGGGGCTCGTCCTCGGCGCCTGGGCGACCGTGGAGGTGAACCTCCGCGGGCGCGGGGTCCCGTGGCCGCTCATCACGGCCCACGTCCACCTCGTCCTCGTCGGCTTCGTGCTCATGCTCATCTTCGGGGTCGCGACCTGGATGTTCCCGCGCCCGGCGCGCAACGACGCGCGCTACCGGCCGTGGCTCGCCGAGGCGATCTACTGGCTGCTGACGGTCTCGACCGCGGTGCGCACCCTGGGCGAGCTGGGCGCGGCGGCCGCCGGGACGCGCGGCTCGCTGCTGGCGGCGCTGGGGGGGCTCGGCCAGGTGGCCGCCGCGATCCTCTTCGTCGTCAACATGTGGGTACGCGTGCGCATGCCGCCCGCCGCCCCGCCCCCCCGCCCTGATTAACCCTCTCCTGGGGGAGAGGGAGCCGCGTCAGCGCGCCGGGGGCAGGCTCCGGAGCATCGCCTCCGCCTTCTGCCGGAGGCGCGGGTCGGCCTCCGCGGCGACGTAGCGTTGGAGCGCCTCGCGCGCGCGCGCGGGGTCGCCCTCGGCGTCCCACAGCGTCGCGACCTCCACGAGGGCGAGCGCGTAGGCGGGAAACGCACGGAAGACGTCCTCCCACGCCTCGATCGCGACCTGCCGCTCGCCGAGCCGCTCGAGCAGCCGCGCCCGCTCCCGACGCAGCTCGAGCCTCCCGGGGAGGAGCTCCTGGGCCTGCCGGAGGTCGTGGGCGGCCCACCGGAGGTGCCCGAGGTCGGCGCGCACCCGGGCGAGCCGCCGGAGCCGGGCGGCCGCGCGCTCGTCGAGCTGCGTGGCGCGACGCCGCTCCTCCTGCGCGTCGGCCGTGCGCCCGAGCCGGGCCAGGGCCTCCGCGAGCGCCCGGTGGGTCGGCGCGGCCTCGCGCGCGCGGAGCGCCGCCCTCAGGAGCGGCTCGGCGCCCGCGGCATCCCCGAGGGCGAGGCGCGCCTCGCCCCGCGCGAGCGCCACACCGGCGAGGTCCGGCGGGAGGCGTCCCAGCCGCGCCTCGGCCTCGCGGGCTCGCCCGAGCTTGAGGAGCAATGCCGCCTCGCGCCGCACGGCCTCGGCGCCGCCCCGCACGGCGGCCCGCTGGACGAGCCCGTGCGCCTCGCCGAGGGCGCCGTGCGCGTCGAGGTGCGCCGCGAGGTCGAGGAGGACCCCGGGGTGTCCGGGGTCGAGCTGGAGCGCGGCCTGCCAGCGCCGCTCGGCCTCGGCCACCTCGCCCCGGGCCGCGGCGGCTGCCGCCGCCACGCGCAGGAGCTCCACCCGCACCGTGGGGGGTGGCGCCCCCCGGAGCGCGGCGCGCGCGACGGCGTCCGCCTGCTGGGGCCGCTCCCGCGCGAGGAGGCGATCGCCGAGCCGGGCCGGGAGCTCCGGTGGCGCCCCGCGGCGGAGCGTCTCGAGCAGCGTCCCGCCGCCCAGGAAGGCGTCCGCGAGCCGCTGGACGTTCTCCTGCGCCGCGTCCACGTAGAGCGTGCGCGGGGCGGTGAACTCGATTCGCGCGTTGTCGTCGGTGTTCAGCGGCGTGCCCCGGACCAGCCGGGGCACGTCCTCGACGTCGAGCACCAGCCGGGCGAGGAGGTCCGGCGCGTCCCGGATCCCGACCCGAGCGAGGTCCGCTGCGACCTCGGGTGCCGCGATGCGGCGCCCGAGGGCGGCGAAGTCCACCCGAAACGGGGCCTCGCTCCCGACCAGCACCGTGTCGCCGAAGCTCGTGTGGAAGACGACGGTGTGGGGAAACACCGAGGCGAACGTCGCGATGACGATGCGGAACGTCTCGGGGGTCAGGCCGTAGAGCTGGACCCACTGACCGAAGACCCCGCCCGGCCGGAGCCGCGTCTTCGCGAGCGCGAAGAAGTCCCGGGTGAACAGGCTGGCCGCGCCCGTCATCCACGGGTTCGACGGTTCCGAGATGATCACGTCGGAGCGGTCTCGGGTGAGGAGGAGGAAGTTGCGGGCGTCGTTGACGACGAGGTGGGTACGGGCGTCCTCGAGCGGCCGGAAGCTCACGTGGTCGAAGAAGCGCGAAGCGGTGACGACCGCGCGCTCCAGCTCGACGACCGCGACGGCGCGCAGCGGATGCCGCAGCGCCGAGCCGACGGTCACCCCGCTGCCGAGGCCGATGACGAGGGCATCCTGCGGCTCGGGGTGGAGCAGGATCGGCAGGTGCCCCAGGAGCACCTGGTTGGGCATGTCACCGCCCGTCGACGCGTCGGTCTTGCCGTTGACCCGGAGCGAGACGAGGCCGTCCCGCTCCTCCACGGACACCGTCGTGGTCAGCCCCTCCTCGTACCAGAGCAGGCGCGCCGCGCGGCGGCGCTCGTGGAACTCCTGCCGCGAGAGCCGGTGGAGCCCCGGCGCGTACACGGCGACGCCGCTCGCCATCGTCAGGGCCTTCCACTCCGGCGCGGCCAAGGGGACGATCAGGGCAAGGATCGGAAGCCCGGCGGCGATCGGGCGCACGAGGGTCGGGCGGCGGGTCGGGAGCACCGTGAGCAGCACGAAGGCGCACCCGAGGTTGAGGAGGATCGCGAGGAGGAGGCTGCCGCGGATCCCGACGCCCGGGATCAGGACGAAGCCCGCCACGAAGGATCCCACGATGGCGCCCACGGTGTTGACCGCGTAGAGGTCGCCGACCGTCCGCCCCACCCACCCGCCGGCCGTGGCGGTCAGACGGACGCACAGCGGGAAGACCGCGCCGGAGAGGAGCGCCGGCCCGAGGATGGTCGCCCCGGCGATCACGAACTCCAGGGCGAGGAGCACGGGGTGGCGTCCGCGGCTCCAGTCGAAGAGGCGGAGGAACACCCAGGGCAGCTCCTCGAGGGCGGCGAGCCCGGCGAAGGCCGCGGCGGCGATCCCGAGCTGGGTGAGGCCGAGCGCCACGCCGGGCTCGGCGAGGCGGTCCACGCGCCGGGCCAGGAGCCAGCTCCCACCCGCCAGGCCGATAAGGAACGTCGTGAGCATGACGGTGAACGCGTAGACGGACGACCCCAGCACGAGGGCCAGGGCCCGCGTCCACGCGACCTCGTACACCATGGCGAGCGCCCCGGACAGCGCGGCCGTGAGGAGGGCGCCGAGCGCCAGCCGCCGCGCCGCGCCGTCGGGGCTCGTCGGAAGCGCCGTCTCGGGGGGGCCCGCCTCCGCCGCGCCGCGGGCGGCCACGGGCACCGCGGTGACGCGGAGCCGCCACCCCGCGAGCGCGGCAGTGAGCCCGACCGCGACGTTCAGCGCCACGGCGATGGCGTTGGTCCGGGCCACCCCGACGGTCTGGAGAAGGAGGAAGCCGGCGGCCGCCGTCCCGACGACCGCCCCCGCCGTGTTGACGGCGTAGAGCCGCCCCACCCGGCCGCCCAGGCTCTCGAGCCACGGTGCGGCGAACTGGGCGAGGATCGGGAGCGTCGCCCCCATGCACGCGGTCGGCACGACGAGGAGGGCGGCGGCCAGGGCGAAGCGCCCGAGCGAGAGCGCCGCGTACGACGACCCCTCCGTCGCCCCGAGCGCCCCGAGGATGGGGACGATGCCGGGCAGGAGCCACGGGAGGGCGAGGGCGTAGGCGCCGATGGCGAGCTCGAGGAGGCCGTACGCCACCAGCGGCCGCGCGACGCGGGAGGCCCAGCGCCCCGCGGCCCAGCTCCCCACCGCGAGCCCGGCCATGAAGGCCGCGAGGATGGTGCTGACGGCGAGCGTCGTGGCGCCGAAGAGGTGGACGAGCCAGCGCAACCACACGACCTCGTAGATCAGGGCGCTCGCGCCCGACACGAAGAACCAGGCGAGCAGCATCCGGTCCATCGGGAACCTGGGCGCGGGCCCGGGGGCGGCCGCGCCGGGGGGCGCGGCGATGGGCCCCTCAGTACCCCCGCCGGACGTCCACACGGCCGCGGAGCGCTCGACCCTGCAGGAAGCGACGGAGGTTGTCGTTGAAGATGGGCGCGATCTCGGCGGCCTCGCTCGGTCCGGAGATGTGCGGCGTGACGACGACGTTCGCCATGCCCCAGAGCGGGTGCTCGGGGGGCAGCGGCTCCTGCGGGAAGACGTCGAGGATCGCCCCGGCGATCCAGCGCTCGTGGAGCGCGCGCAGGAGCGCGTCCTCCTGGACGAGGGGCCCTCGCCCGATGTTGACGAGCCAGGCCTCGGGTCGCATCGCCCGGAGCTCGGCCTCGCCGATGAGCCCGCGGGTCTCGGGCGTGAGCGGCAGGGCGAGCACCAGGTAGTCGCTCTGGCCGAGGATCTCGCGGAGCCCGGCCCGCCGGTACACCCGCTCGGCTTCGGGAACGCGCTGGCCACTCCGGTTGATCCCGACGACGCGCATCGCGAAGGCGCGCGCGACCCGGGCGACGGCGCGACCGACCGAGCCGAGGCCGAGGAGACCGAGCGTGCGACCCCGCAGGAGGCTCGGGCTGGCGGGCTCCCACCGCCGCGCGCGCTGCGCCGCGCGGAACGCTTCCATCCGTTGGGTCGTCCAGAGGAGCCAGCCGAGCGTGTACTCCGCCATCCAAGGGCCGAAGATCCCCTCCGCGCGCGTGAGCGCGACGTTCGGCGGAAAGGGCGCGTCGAGGAAGCGGTCGACGCCGGCCCCCATGACCTGGACCCAGCGGAGCCGGCGCGCCCGGGGGAGGAGCTGGGTCGGGAACCCCCAAGCGTAGAGGACGTCCATCTCCTCGACGTGGGGGACCGCCTCCTGGGCGCTGGCGGCGGTGCGGACGCGCACCCGCCCGCGGGGCGCGCGGACGAGCCGGGCGTAGGTCTGGACCTCGTCCGGGTGGTAGACCAGCACGGTGATCGGCCCCGGCCGAGGCATCCGCTGCACTATATCACAAGGCCGCGAGATTCCACGCGAATCGCGGCGTCAGAGCTCCGGGGCACCGAGGGCGGCAGCCGGGGGAGCCGGGTGAAGAACCGGGGGGATCTACGGGGTGATGGAGACCCCGCCGGCCGCGGCGCGGCGGGCGGCCTGGTCCACGGCCCCCGCCCGGACCGCCACGCTCCGGCGCAGGTCCTCGAGCCTGGCGCGGAGGGGTTTGGCCTCCTCGCGGGCGCGCTTCTTCTCGGCGGGATCGGTCGAGGTGTTGTGGACGTCGACGAGGCGGTTGTGGCGTTCGAGGGTGACGAAGTAGTCGTAGCGGGCCTGGTTGTAGCGCTGGACGGCCTCGTTGTACGCGTGCTTGAGGGACACCTGCTGGGGGGTGTCCGCGGGGCTGAACTCGACGTACGGGAGATACTCGGGCTTCGCCGGTTGGGGCTGGGCGCGAGCGCCACCCGCGAGCAGGCAGCCCGCGACGGCCGCGGCCGCCAGGAGCCGCGCCGACGTCGGCGTCACCCGATCGCCACCGCGAGGCAGGTCGTCGTCCGCGTCACGCCGTCGATCGCGCCGATCTCGTCCGTGACCAGCTGCCCGATGTCCGCCAGGTTCGGTCCCTCGAGGACGACGATGTAGTCGAAGGGGCCGGTGACCGCGTCCACGGACTGGATCGCGCACTTGCCCGGCCTGACCTTGCCGAGGGCCTTCTTGACTCCCTTCGTCTTCCCCGCGCTCGTCTCGATCAGCACGTAGGCCCGGAGCATCTGCGGTTCCATGCCTCCTCCTCCCGCGCGCGGGGCGCGAGGGCCATTAGAGCCCGGCCCCGGCGAGGCTGTCAAGCTTGGGCGTGCGCCTCGACTCGTGATCCGGCTCTCCGTTCGCAGTCGAGCGGGCCGGGGGCTCGCCCTGGTGGAGGTCCAGAACCCTCAGCACCTCCATCGACCGCCGAGTCGAGTCCCCGACGAGGGGCCGGCGGACGATCTCTGCGGCTCGGGCTCCGCAGGAGCGCGCTACCGGGCCAGGTAAGCCCGGAGCGTTTCACTTCCCGTAGAGCAGCCTCGGCACCAGGAGGACGGTCTCCGGGAAGAAGAAGACGATCGCCAGCCCGATGAGCTGGAGGAGCATGAAGTCGAACATGCCCCGGTAGATGTGCCTGAGCTCCCAGGCGGGCGCCACGGCCTTGAGGTAGTACGCGGCCATGGCCACGGGAGGAGAGAGGAAGGCGGTCTGCAGGTTCACCGCGACCAGGATGCCGAACCAGACCAGGTCGAACTTCAGCGCCTGCACGACCGGCAGGAAGATGGGGAGGAAGATGAGGACGATGGCCGGCCATTCCAGCGGCCAGCCGAGCAGGAAGATCACGACCATCAGGAGGGCCAGCAGCCCGAGGGGCGGCACCGGGATCGCCAGCATGGCGTCGGCGATCATCGTGCCCGTCCCGAGGCGGGTGAAGACCGACCCGTAGATGTTGGAGGCCACCGCCAGGAACAGGACCAGGCTCGAGGTCCGGAGGGTCTTGTGGGCCGCGTCCCTGAGCACCCCCAGGGTCAGACGCCGGTAGACGATGGTCAGCAGGAGGGCGCCCGAGGCCCCCATGGCCGCCGCCTCCGTGGGCGTCGCGAGGCCGGCGATGATGCTCCCCAGGGCGGCGAAGATGATGAACCCCATGGGGATGACCCCGTGGAAGAGCTCCCAGAAGATCTGCCCGTATGAAGTGGCGCGTTCCTCCATGGGGAGCGGCGGGCCGAGCTTCGGGTTGATGAGGCTCCGGCCCATGGCGTAGACGAGGTAGAGCGCTGAGAGGATGAAGCCGGGGATGAACGCCCCGGCCAGGAGGTGGATGACCGACACGCCCAGGACGGGTCCCATCACGATCAGCATGACGCTGGGCGGGATCAGGATCCCGAGGCAGCCGCCCGCCGTGATGACGCCGGCCGAGAGCTTCGGGTCGTAGCCCGCCTTCATCATGAGGGGTGCGGCCATGATGCCCATCACGGTCACGGAGGCGCCGATGATGCCCGTGGCGGCGGCGAAGAGGGTGGCCGTCACGAGCACGCCCAGGTAGAGCGACCCCGGCATGCGGGCCAGCATGAGCTGGCACGCCTTGAAGAGGCGCTCCATCAAGCCCGCGTGCTCGAGGACGTGACCCATGAAGATGAAGAGGGGGACCGCCGCCAGGGTCTCCTCCTTCATGAGCCCGATGGCCTGGAAGAACATGAGGTCGAAGACCATGCCGCCGAAGCCGATGTAGCCGAAGACGAAGGCCAGGATGATCAGGGTGAAGGCGATGGGGAATCCGACGAAGATCCCGGCGAGGAGCGCCCCCAGGAGGACGAGGCCGAGGTATTCGGGGCTCATGGCCACCGCCCCCGGAGCGCCGCGTGGAGGCTCTTCAGGAACTCGGAGACCCCCTGGATGATCAGGAGGAGCGCCGCGACGGGGACCACCATCTTGAAGGGGTAGATGGGGGGGCGCCAGGGACTCTGGTCCGACAGCTCCCGGATCGTGAAAGAATGAAAGGCCGAATCCCACGAGGCCAGGAAGAAGAAGATCATCCCGGGAAAGAAGAGCAGGAGGTAGGAGAGGGTGTCCACCCATCCCTGGCGCCGGGGCGTCCACTTCTCGTAGAAGATATCGGTGCGGATGTGGCCCTTCTTGAGGAGGCAGTAGCCGGCCCCCAGCATGAAGTGGCTCCCGTAGAGCATGTACGCGACGTCGTAGGCCCAGATGGTCGGCGCGTTGAACGCGTAGCGGACGACGACCTCGTACGTCAAGCCGAGGACGAGCGGGAGGATCATCCACGCGAACACCGCGCCGGACCACTCGGCGAGGGTGTCGATGATCCGGATGACCTTCAGCGATCGCTCAGGGAGCTCTGCCATGCGTCGTGGTCCCTCCGTCGCCTGGCCTTTGGGGCCGTCACGAAGGAGGGGCTAGCAGTGCGGCCGGCCCCTCCGCTGGTCAGGATGGGATGGGGGCTGATTTTGGATTGTGCCACGCTACCTTGGTGCGCTCAGAGGTGTCAAGGCATTCTTTGAGGCGAGCCGCCGCCGCGCGTCGGCCTCCGGGACAGCTCGGGCACCGTAACTCTCGCGCCGCAGTCTCCCCTTCGGGAACCGAAATCTTGATGTGATGCGGGGCCTTGACAAGCGGTGGGGAACCCCTCTACGATCCCCGCAAATCCCTCTCGTCCCGATAACCTCAGAGGAGGAGGAGCCCATGAGGAAACGCGCGATTGTCGTCGCGACTCTGCTGGTCCTCGTCGGCCTGGTGCTGGTGGACTCCCAGCCGGCCGCCGCCCAGGCCAAGCCCATCGCGTGGAAGGTGCAGAGCGCCTGGCCGCCAACCTCGATCGTCCAGGACGCCGCGAAGCTGCTGGTGGAGATGATCGAGCGGAATTCCGGCGGGCGGCTGAAGCTGGAGCTGTTGCCGGCGGGCGCCATCGTGCCGGCCTTCGAGATCCAGGACGCGGTCCACAAGGGCGTCCTGGACGCGGGGCACACCACCCCGGGCTACATCATCGGAAAACTGGCCGCCTTCGTGCCCCTGACCCACGGCCCCCTCTTCGGGATGGACTTCATCGACTACTTCGGGTGGTACTGGGAGGGAGGAGGGCACGAACTGCTCCAGGAGGCGTACCAGCAGCGACTGAAGATGAACGTGGTCAGCTTCCAGGTCCACCCGGAAGGGCCCCAGGCGATGGGGTGGTTCAAGAAGGAGATCCGCCGGTTCGAGGACATCCGGGGGACCAAGTACCGCATCTATGGCATCGGGGCCGAGACCTACGCCAAGTTGGGCATCAGCGTGGTGACCCTCCCCGGGGGCGAGATCGTCCCGGCCCTGGAGCGGGGGGTGATCGACGGCGCGGAGTGGATCAACTGCTACGACGACAAGATCCTGGGCATCGACAAGATCGCCAAATACCACTACGCGCCGGGGATGCACGAGCCGGTGACGGTGGGGGAGTTCATCATCAACAAGAAGCGGTGGGACGAGCTGCCGGCGGACCTGAAGGAGATCATCAAGACGGCCGTCCAGGCCGCGTACTGGGTCCACTTCGTCCGGTTCCAGGAGAAGACGGCGAAGGCCTGTGCGGAGTTGATCGCGGCGGGCGTCAAGATCGTGAAGACGACGGACGATCTGAACAACCGGTTCCTCAAGGCGTACGACGACATCCAGGCGGGGAACGCGGCCAAGGACGAGTTCTACAAGAAGGTGATGGACTCGCAGAAGAAGTACGCCGAGCTGGTGGTGACCTACCGCCTCTCGTACTGGCCGCCCTACGAGTTCATCGGCAAGCACTACTGGAAAGAGAAGATCTGGCTGAAGTAGGCGGCTCGGCGACAAGCCCGTCGAGCGGAGGAGGGGCTGGCCGGGAGGGCCGACCCCTCCTCGTTCTCTCGGCGGAGTCGTTCCCGCGGCGCCGAGTCTCGCGCCGGCCTTAAGCCCCCCCGTGAGGCAGACCGCGCGGGTGATCCCGCTCGCCCGCATGCCCGCCCAGGCAGGAGGTCCCCCCCTCGTGGGGTACGCCCTCTTCATCCCCGTGCTGGCGCTCTTCGACATCCTGCGCGGGATGATGGCGTTCCTGGTCCTGCAGGTGATCGGGCTCCTGCTGGTGATCGCGTTCCCGCAGATCGCCCTCTGGCTACCCGACAGGCTGTTCCCATGACGGGGAAGGGCCCGCGCGGTCCGAGGGGAGGTGCGACGTGAGACTCACCGCCATGGCTGCCATGTCCGCTGCCGTCGCCCTCCTGGGATGCGCGGCTCAGCCCCGGCCGATCAGAGCCATCACGGAAGACGGCAAGACCGTCCTCCTGTACCCGAGCGGGACGTGGGAATATGCCGGCACCCCCAGCGCGCCGAGCGCATCCGCTCGGGCCTACACGAAGCCCGCGAACGCTGCGAAGGGGGTCAGAGGCAAACGCGTGCCGTATTCCTT
>CAYQDR010000069.1:12660-25210 GCA_964416315.1 uncultured bacterium | reverse complement strand
CACTCTCGAGATTCCAGGTATTTGACGAAAGGATGCACAATGTCACTGCACCGCGAGACACCACGCGCCCATGGCGCTCCGCTCCGAGCGGCGGGACCCGCGCGGGGGCGCGGCGCGAGGCTTCGGAGGGGGCCGTCGAGGCCCCGCCGAGACCTCTAGTCCATGACGTAGAGGGGGACCTTTGGCGCCCCGAGCCAGGGGGCGGGGCCGAGCGTGCCTGCGCCCGTGAAGAGGTCCCGGAGCGGCGTCCGGTTGCCGAGCCAGTCGAGGAGGTCGGTGAGCTGGAAGGGCCGCCGGGGTCGCACGAGCCGCGGCTTGCCCGGGATCCTGGCCAGCGTGCCGGCCAGCCGGACCGCGTCCTCGAGACCCCCGAGGGCGTCGACGAGACCCAGCTCCTTGGCCCGCCGGCCGGAGTAGACGCGGCCGTCAGCGAGGGCGACGACGGCCGCGCGCTCGAGCCCGCGCCCCTGGGCCACGGCGGTGACGAACTGGTCGTGCATGTCGTCCAGGAGCGATTGTAAGACCGCCCGCTCTTCGTCGGTCATCCGCCGGCCGATGTTGCCGATGTCCTTGAGGCGGCCGGCCTTCACCACCTCGTGCCGAACGCCCACCTTCTTGAGCAGCCCCTCGAAGTCGGTCAACTGGATGAGGACGCCGATCGATCCCGTCAGCGTCCCGGGGTTCGCGACGATCCGGTCGGCGGCCGCGGCGAGGTAGTACCCGCCCGACGCGGCGACGGCCCCCATCGACGCCACGACCGGCTTCCCCTGGTCCCGGGCTCGCCGGATCGCGTCGTGGATCTCCTGGGTGGGCGCGACCACCCCACCCGGGCTCTGGATCCGCACCACGATCGCCCGGATCGACGGATCCAGCGCGTGCTCCTCGAGCTCGCGGACGATCCGCTCGGCGTCCACGATGAGCCCCTCGACCTCCACGAGTGCCACCCGATTCCCGCCGAGCGAGAGGTCACCCCGCTCAGCCAGGACCAGCACGCCGAGGATCAGGATGAAGCACGCCACGAAGACCAGCCCGGTGACGGCGATCGCCGTCAGCAGGCCCCGCCGCATCAACGTTCCCTCCGATCCGACCTCACCCGACCGCCCGCGCGGGCGGGCACTCACGGTCTCCGGCGCCGCGTGGCCCGATCCGCTCGCCGATGACTATTCCTCCTCCTCCTCGTCGCCGTATCGCTCACCGCGCTCGCGGCGTCGCCCGCGCCGGCCGTGGTGCTCCTGCTCCTCGGTCACCGGGACGTCGGCCGCCAGCTCGCGCAGGGACAGGCCGATGCGTCGTTCGTGCGGGTCCACCCGGATCACCTTGAGCGTGAGCTCGTCACCCACCTGCACGACGTCTTCGGGCCGGGCCACGGGGCGCGCGGACATCTGCGAGACGTGCAGCAGGCCGTCGATCCCCGCCTCCAGCTCCACGAACGCGCCGAAATCCGTCAGGCGGACGACCTTCCCGCGGACGTTCGCCCCGAGCGGGTACTTCTCAGGCACCGCATCCCACGGGTCCGGCTGGATCTGCTTCAGACCCAGGGAGATCCGCTTGGCCTCCTTGTCGACGTGGAGGACCACCGTTTCGACGCCCTGACCCTTCTTCAGGACCTCGGACGGGTGCGCGACGTTCCGCGCCCAGGTCATGTCGGAGATGTGCAGCAGGCCGTCGATCCCCGGCTCCAGCTCCACGAACGCGCCGAAGTCCGTGAGGTTCCGGACCTTGCCCTGCACGCGCACGCCCGGCTGGTAGCGCTGGTCGATCGTGTCCCACGGGTCCGGCTCGACCTGCTTCATCCCGAGGGAGATCCGCTTCTGGGCCTTGTTGACCTCCAGCACCATGACCTCGACCTCGTCCCCGACGTTGACGAGCTTGGACGGATGCCGCACGCGCCGCGTCCAGGACATCTCGGAGACGTGCACGAGGCCCTCGACGCCCTTCTCGAGCTCGACGAAGGCGCCGTAGTTCGTCAGGCTGACCACCTTGCCGCGGTGGCGGCTGCCGGGCGCGAAGCGCTCGTGGACGCTCTCCCACGGGTCCGGGCCCTTCTGCTTGTGGCCGAGGGAGACGCGGCCCGTCTCCCGATCGAAGTGGAGGACCATCACGTCGATCTTGTCGCCCACCTGCACGAGCTCGGACGGGTGGCCGATCCGCCCCCAAGACATGTCCGTGATGTGGAGCAACCCGTCGATCCCACCCAGGTCGATGAAGGCGCCGTAGTCGGTGATGTTCTTGACGACGCCGGGCAGGACCATGCCCTCCTGCAGGACGGCGAGCGTGTGCTTGCGCTTCTCCTCCCGCTCCTCCTCGAGCACGACCCGCCGCGACAGGACCACGTTCCCCCGCCGCCGGTTCAACTTGATCACCCGGGCGCGGATCGGCTGGCCGATCATGGAGACCAGGTTCTTGACCGGCCGCAGGTCCACCTGGGACCCGGGCAGAAACGCCTTCACCCCGACGTCCACGGCGAGGCCGCCCTTGACCACCTCGATGACCTTGCCCTCGATCGGCGAGCCCTTCTCGTAGGCACGCGTGATGACGTCCCAGACCTTGATCTTGTCGGCCTTCTCCTTGGAGAGGACGATCAACCCCTCCGAGTCCTCCTTCATCTCGAGGTAGACCTCGATCTCCTCGCCGGCCTTGGGGACGATCCCGCTCCGCTGGAACTCCTCGATGGGGATGGTGCCCTCGCTCTTGTAGCCGACGTCGACGAGGACCTCGGTCTCCCTGACGGCCACGATGTGGCCGCGGACCACTTCCCCCTCCTCGAGGTCCTGGAGGCTCTGGCGGTAGAGGTGCTCGAGTTCCTCCTGGCCGCCGGCCGGCCCGGCCGCGCCCCTCGGTTCGCCCGGAGCCTGCCGTTCCCCGCCCACCTCCTTCAGGGAAGCTCCGGTCCCGGCGCCCCCGCTCTCTCGGGCTCGCGCGTGGGGCTCGGGTTCTGGTGTGGCGTGTTCCATTCCTCCGTTCCTCCCGTCAGTGAATTCGGCCGGCGGGCAACGGCCCGCGGCCGGTCCGATCCGTGTGATCCGGGGGGGCCGGGCCGACCGGCTGTGCGTCGACCGGGCCCTCCACTGCCGCCTTCAGACGGCCGATGGCGGCCATGATCTCGTCCGTAACCTGCTGGTAGTGCTCCCGTCCTCGCCCGGCGCCGAACCTGAGGGCGGGGCCGAAGGCGACCGTGATCCGGGCCAGGCGCGGGCGGACCGCCCCCCGCGGCAGGACCCGGGCGCTCCCCTGAATGTACACCGGAATCACGGGCGCGTCGGCGAGCACCGCCAGCATCCCCACCCCCGGCTTCCCCGGCCGCAGTCCCCCACCCGCGGCGCCGCGCGTGCCCTCCGGGAACACGAGCAGCGCCCGACCGGCGCGCAACAGGCTCAAGGCCCCGCGGAGGGCGCCGGCGTCGGCGCCGCTCCGGTCCACCGGATGTGAGTTGAGCGACCGGATCAGCCGCGAGAGGAGCGGGATGCCGAACAGCTCCGCCTTCGCCATGAAGTGGAGCGGGCGGGGGCACGCCACCCCGACGATCGGCGGGTCCAGGAGGCTCACGTGGTTCGCCGCGAGCAGCACCGCGCCCTCGCGCGGCACGTGGGGTCCACCGACCGCCCGGAGGCGGAAGAGCACCCGCAGGAGGGCGCCGACCACCCATTTCACAGCGCTGTAGAACACACCCGCTCCACTTCCTTGGCCATCAGCTCGACCACCTCGTCCACCGTCATCCCGCTCGAATCGACGTACGTCGCCTCGGGCGTGCGCGCGAGCGGCGCGAGCGCCCGCGTCTGGTCCGCCAGGTCCCGCGCGGCCAGCGCCTCCCGCACCGCCCCCGCATCCACGACCTCGCCCCTCGCACGCCGGTCCGCGAACCGGCGCCGGGCTCGCTCCTCCAGCGAGGCGTCGAGGTAGAACTTGCACTCTGCCCCCGGGAACACGGCGCTCCCCGCGTCGCGCCCCTCCACCACGACCGGTCCCGCCTCGGCCAGGCGCCGCTGGAGAGCGTCCGCGTACGCGCGGACCTCCGGACGCTGGGAAAGCGTCGAGGCCAGCGCGCTCACCCCCGGGACGCGCAGCGCCTCCGTGACGTCCTCGCCGTCCACCAGGACCCGCTGCCGCTCCGGCCCGCCGCGGAACTCGACCCGCGCCCGCGCGAGCACCTCGGCGAGCGTGGCGCCCGCCGCCACCCCCCACGCCACGGCACGGTAGATCGCCCCGCTCGGCACGAAGCCGTAGCCGAGCCGCTGGGCCAGGCGGCGCGCCACCGTGCTCTTCCCCGACCCTGCCGGGCCGTCGATGGTGACGACCGGGTGGCGCGGACCGCTCACCGCTCTACCCTCGGACAGACGGCACGCCTGAGCCCGGCGATGGGCCCGGGCCGACTCACGCGATCACCTTACGAGCTGGACATGCCGGCGTCCATGGCACCGTACCGGCCCGAGGCCCGAGCCCCGCTAGGACGCAGCGAGGAGGCGGCCCGAGGCGTATGCCGCATACGTTGAGGGCCGCCGACGACCCCACCGGAGGGGCGGGGCGCCCGCGAGGCCGCAGGCCGAGCGCGTCCCGGCGAGCTGGAGGACGCCGCGGGGCGACGGGGATCGGGCCGGGGCCGCTCACGCGATCACCTCGATCCGATCCTCCCCCACCAGTTCCCGGCAGGTCGGGATGAACTCGGGATACGACGTCGCGACGCAGTCGATCCCTTCGACCACGGTCACCCCGTCGGCGACCAGCCCTGCCACGACGAGCGCCATCGCCAGGCGGTGGTCCCCCCAGCTCGACACCCGCGCCCCCCTGAGGCGGCGCCCGCCCCGGACCCGGAACCCGTCCGCGCGCTCCTCGATCTCGACCCCCAGCTTCGACAACTCCACGGCGAGCGCCCGGATCCGGTCCGACTCCTTCACCCGCAGCTCCGCGGCATCGCGCACCTCGGTCACCCCGTCGGCGCACGCGGCGGCGACCGCGAGCACCGGCAACTCGTCGAGCGTCCGGGGCACCAGGTCACCCCCGACGGCCGCCCCCCTGAGCCGCCCCGGCCGGACGGTGACGTCCGCGGTCGGCTCGGCGCCGCGGGGCCCGGGGGCGAGCGTGAGCTCGGCGCCCATCGCGCGCAGCACCTCGAGGACACCGGTCCGCGTCGGGTTCACGCCGACGCCCCGCACCGTCACGCCGCCGGCCGGCGCCACGGCGGCCGCGACCAGGAAGAACGCGGCCGACGAGATGTCCCCCGGGACGGTCACGACCTGACCCGTGAGCGGCCGCCCCGGCCGGATGGTCACCGTCAGACCCTCGGCCGTGACGTCGGCCCCGAACGCCGCGAGCATCCGCTCGGTGTGGTCGCGGCTCGACGATGGCTCGACGACGATCACGGGCCCGGTGGCCCAGAGGCCGGCGAGGAGGACGGCCGACTTCACCTGGGCGCTGGCCACCGGGGAGGCGTGCCGGATCGGCGCGAGCGGTCGCGCCCCCGCGATCGCCAGCGGGAGTCGCCCGCCGCCGTCACGGCCGAGCACGCGTGCGCCCATCCGACCGAGCGGCTCGATGACCCGCTGCATCGGGCGGCGGCGCAACGACTCGTCGCCGGTCAGCACGGCGCCGAACGGCTGGCCGGCGAGGATCCCGAGGAGGAGCCGCGCCGTGGTCCCCGAGTTCCCGCAATCGATCACATCCTCGGGCTCCGTCAAACCCTCCGGCCCGGCCCCGCGGAGCAGGTAGTGGCCGGGCGCCTTCCGGGCGACGTCCACGCCGAGCGCCGCTGCCGCGCGGAGCGTTCTCAGGCAGTCCTCGGCCTCGAGGAACCCCTGGACCTCGGTCACTCCGGTGGCGACCGCCCCGAGAAACGCGGCGCGGTGAGAGATCGACTTGTCGCCCGGGACGGCGATCGCGCCGGCCACGCGGCCGGCGGGGCGCACGACCGCGTTCACCCGAGCTTCTCCCGGATCTCCCGCGCCCGCCCGAGCTCTCCCTCGAGGCCGCTCCAGTCCCCCGCGCGGATCAGCGCCTCCCATCGGGCGAGGCGTGCACGGTGCTCGACGAGCGCGTCGAGGAGCACGGACCGATTCACCCGGAAGATGTCGCTCCACAGCGCCTCGGGCGAGGCGGCGACACGCGTCGTATCGACGAACCCGCGACCCGCGAGCGCCAGCGCCTCCCCCTCCGCCGCCGCGACCAGGGCGTAGGCGACCAGATGGGGCAGATGGCTGATCGCCGCCACCGCCCGGTCGTGGGCGGCCACCCCGAGGGTCCGGACGTGGCTGCCCAGCGCCTCCCAGAACGCGGCGACCCGCCCCACCGCGGCTTCCGGCGTCCGCTCGGTGGGCGTGAGCAGCATGAGACAGCCTGCGAAGAGGTCCGCCCGCGACGCGCCGAACCCCGACTGCTCGGAGCCCGCCATCGGATGCCCGCCGACGAAGGCCACGCCGGCGCGCGCCGGACAGCGCTCCGCCGTCCCGACGACCTCCCACTTCACGCTCCCGACGTCGGTGAGCACCGCCCCGGGCGTCAGGTGCGGCCACGCCTCCCGGACCAGCCCCGGGAGCGCCCCGACCGGCGCCGCCAGCACCACGAGCTCCGCATCCCTGATGCCCTCGGCGAGGTCAGTCGCCGAGGCGTCGAGGAGCCCGGCCGCGCGCGCCTCCCCGAGCGTCACCGCGTTGCGGCTGACGCCCACGATCTGCGCCGCGGCCTGCCGCGCGCGCGCCGCGCGCACGACCGAGCCGCCGAGCAGGCCGAGGCCCACGACGGCCAGGCGCGCGACCCGGGGGCGGCTCACCCGCGCACCTTCGGGAAAGCGGCGCCACGATGTCGCGGCGTGGGACCGGGGCGAGGCCCGAGCAGCCCTAGGACGCAGGGAGGAGGCGGCGCGAGGCGTATGCCGCATACGTTGAGCGCCGCCGACGACCGAGGACGCCGGGATGCGATGGGCATCGGCCCGGGACGACTCACCCGCGCT
The DNA here is from genome assembly GCA_964416315.1 of uncultured bacterium. GTDB lineage: Bacteria > Methylomirabilota > Methylomirabilia > Rokubacteriales > DASRDR01 > CAYQDR01. The sequence goes on along the minus strand of CAYQDR010000069.1, from coordinate 18,270 downwards.
TCGCCTCCTTGCCCAGGACGGTGCGCAGGCCTTCGAGCAGGCGGGCGTTCTCCTCGGGGGTCCCCACGGTGATCCGGAGGGCGCGCTCGAGCCCGAAGCTCATCATCGGCCGTACGATCACGCCCGCGCGGAGGAGCTGCTGGTAGACGCGCCCCGCGTCCGGCAGCTCGATGAGGATGAAGTTGGCCCGGGTCGGGACGTACTTGATCCTCATCTGGTCGAAGGCGCGGCAGAGGGTCTGGGTTCCCGCCTGGATCATCGCGAGGGTGATCCGCGCGTGGCCGTCGTCCGCGAGCGCCGCGAGCGCGGCCACCTGGGCGAGGGTGTTCACGTTGAACGGCGCCCGGATGCGGTTGAGCAGGGTGATGCAGTCGGGGTCCGCGATCGCGTAGCCCACGCGGAGGCCGGCGAGGCTCGCGACCTTGGAGAAGGTGCGCAGCGCGATGACGCGCCGTCCCTGGCGCAGGTGGCCGAGACTGTCCGGAAAGTCGGGCCCCTGCGCGAACTCGTAGTACGCCTCGTCGAACACGACGATCACCCGGTCCGTGACCTCGGCCAGGAACTTCTCCACTTCCTCCGCAGTCACGATCGTCCCCGTCGGGTTGTTCGGGTTGGCGATGAAGACGAGCTTCGTCAGCGGCGTGATGGCGTGGGCCATCGTCTGGAGGTCGATCCGGTAGTCCTTGAGCGTCACGACGACCCGGATGCCTCCGACGCTCTGCACGATCGAGGGATACACGACGAAGGAGGGGTGCGGGAGGACGACCTCCTCTCCGGGACGGACGAAGGTCCGCGCGACCAGCTCGAGCAGCTCGTTCGAGCCGTTGCCGAGGATGATCGCGTCAGGAGAGACGCCGTGACGCTTCGCCAGCGCGTGGCGGAGGTAGTAGCCGGACCCGTCGGGGTAGCGGTTGAGGTTCCCGAGGACCTGCCGCAGCGCCTCGAGCACGCCCGGCGGCGGCGGCAGCGGGTTCTCGTTCGAGGCGAGCTTGATGGCTCCGGCAATCCCGAGCTCCCGCTCCACCTCCTCGATGGGCTTGCCCGGCTCGTACGGCGCGATGTCCAGGATCGGCTCGTTCGCCAGACGCTCCCAGGAGGTGCCCATCGTCCTGTCTCGGAGGGGGGCTAGGCCCCCCTCCGATTCCTCCCCCCTCGATTGTCCGGGCCGGGCGCCCCCCCGGCAGGGGTGGGAGCGCGCTCGGAGCGCCTCGTTCGAGAGCGCGAGGACCCCTCCACCCGCTGCGCCATTCTCCGCACCATGCTCGGCCTCAGACCGCCGCGGGGTACGAGCCCAGGATCTTGAGGAACAGGCAGCGCTCCCGCAGCGCCCCGAGGACCCCCTGGATGGTCGGGTCCGCCTGGTGGCCTTCGAAGTCCACGAAGAACACGTACTCCCACGGCCGGCGTCGCGTCGGTCGCGACTCGATCTTGGTCAGGTTGATCCTGCCCTGGGCCAGCGGCTCGAGGATCCGGTAGAGGGCGCCGACCTCGTCCTTGATCGAGAGCAGGATGGACGTCTTGTCCCGCCCCGTGGCGCCGAGCGCGCGCGCCCCGACCACGAGGAAGCGGGTGACGTTCTGGGCGAGGTCCTCGATCCGCTCCCGCAGCGTCGGCAGGCCGTGGAGCCGCCGCGCCAGCTCGCTCGCGATCGCGGCGACGGTCGGGTCCTCGAGCGCGCGCTCGGCGGCGATCGCGGTGGAGCCGACCTCGACGGTCTGCGCGTGCGCGAGGTTCTCGTCGAGCCAGCCCCGGCACTGGGCCAGTGCCTGCGGGTGGGAGACGACCTGCTTGACCTCGGCCAGCTCGCGCGCCCGGGAGAGCAGGTAGTGGTGGACCTCGAGCTGGATCTCCCCGCAGATCAGCAGCTCCGAGTCGATGAGGCGATCCAGCGTGTGGTTCACGACCCCCTCGGTCGAGTTCTCGATCGGCACCACGCCGGCGTCCGCCCGGCCGCGCTCCACCTCGGCGAACACCTCGTGGATCCCCCGCACGGGCAGGTACTCGGCGCTCGCGCCGAAGTGGCGCAGGGCGGCGAGGTGCGTGAAGGTCGCGACCGGGCCGAGGTGGGCCACGCGGAACGGCCGCTGGAGGGTCCGGGAGGCCGAGAGGACCTCCCGCCAGATCGCCCGGATCGCCTCGCCGGGCAGCGGGCCGCCGTTCAGGCGGACGAGCTTCTCGACGATCTCGTGCTCACGCTCGGGAACGTGGACCGGCGTCTCGGCCTCGCGCTTGGCTCGGCCGATCTCTACGGCGATCTCGGCACGCTCATTGAGAAGCCTGAGGAGCTGGCGGTCAATGTCGTCGATCCTCGCCCGCCACTCGTCAAAATGCATACACGCTCCAGAAAGCGACGTCGAAAAGAGCCCATGTAGTATAGAGGAGCCCGTGCGAGCCGTGCAAGTCGGGGCCGCCGCGTTGCTACCGGCTCGGGGCCGCCCCCGCGGCGCCCGCCTCATCGCCCAGGAGCGCCGTCACCTCGCGGGCGGAGAGCTCGCGCCACTTCCCCGGCTCGAGGCCGCTGAGGCGGAGCGGTCCGAAGGCGACCCGGACCAGGCGCCGGACGCGCAGGCGCACGGCACGGCACAGCCTCTTCACCTCCCGGTAGCGGCCTTCCGTGAGCGTGAGCACGAGCCACGCCGCCCCGTCCCCGGCCGGGCGGAGCAGCGCGGCCCCGGCGGCCCGCGCCGGACCGTCCTCCAGGAGGACCCCGCGCGTCAGCGCCGCGAGCGCGGCGGCGTCGGCGCGCCCCTCCACGAGCACGTGGTAGACGCGCGGGACACCGTGCCGCGGGTGGGTCAGGCGATACGTGAGCGCGCCGTCGTTGGTCAGGAGCAGGAGCCCCTCCGCGTCGGCGTCCAGGCGCCCGACGGAATGGAGGCGGACGTCCAGCTCCGGGAGGAGGTCGAACACGGCCGGCCGGCCGCGCGGGTCGGCGCGCGTCGTGAGGTAGCCCGGCGGCTTGTGGAGCAGCACGTACCGCTTCGGTTCGGCGCGCGGGAGCTCCCGGCCGTCCACGCTCACCCGGTCCCGCGTCGGGTCCGCCCGGATGCCCAGCTCCCGCACCGTGCGCCCGTTCACCGCGACCCGCCCGGCGGTGATCAGGCGCTCCGCGCCCCGCCGCGACGCGAGACCGGCCTCGGCGAGCAGCTTCTGCAGCCGGATCGCCGGCACGCCCGTCAGCGCTCGCTCGCCGGTGGACCCTCGCCCTCCGGGCGGACCGCGGCGACGGCCGTCGGCTCCCCCGCCGCCGCGGCGGCGGCCTCCGGCTGGCCCCCCGGGCTCTCGAACGGCGGCAGCTCGCCGACGTCGCGCAGGCCGAAGTGCTCCAGGAACTCCCGCGTGGTCCCGTAGAGCAGCGGGCGCCCGGGGGTTCCCTTGCGACCGACCACCCGGACGAGCCGCCGCTCGAGCAGGTGCGCCAGGACGCCCTCGGTGTCCACCCCGCGCAGATGCTCGATCTCCGGCCTCGAGATCGGCTGCCGGTAGGCGACGATCGCCAGCGTCTCGAGGGCGGCGCGCGAGAGCCGGCTCCGGAGCCGCAGCCGCTGAAGCCGGAGGAGCGTCGCGGCGTGCTCGGGCCGCGTCACGAGGCGCACCCCGCCGGCGACGTCGACCACGGCGAGACCGCGCCCGGGCGCCTCGCACGCCTGCCGGAGCGTCTCCACGGCGGCCCGGGCCGCTGCGGGATCGAGCTCGAGCACCTCGACGATCCGCTCGAGCTCGAGCGGCGTGTCCGACGCGAACAGCAGCGCCTCCAGGGCGGCCAGGGTCTCAGGGTTCACGGCTCACACCTCCGGGCGGGGCGCGTTCGATCACGATCTCCCCGAACAGCTCCGGCTGCTGTGTCCGGGCCCGCTGGAGGCGGACGAGCTCCAGCACGGCCAGCAACGTCACGACCACCTCGGGGCGGGGCGGCGAGGCCCCGAGCAGCGCGGAGAACAGCACGTACCAGGAATGGTCCAGCACGCCGAGGATCTCGGCCATCCGCGCGAGCAACGACGGGGGCTCCGGCTCGATGTCGCGGGTCGGCTCCCCCCGGGCGAGGCGCTCGAGGAACTGCCGGTACGCCTCCCCGAGATCCCAGAGGCTCACGCTCTCGATCGGGAGGTACTCGGGGATCGGCAGTTCGCTCCAGGTCCGGGCGAAGCGGGTGCCCCACGCCGCCTCCCGGTCGCGCAGCCACTCGCCGAGCTCCTTGACCCGGGCGTAGGCGCGCAGCCGCGCCTCCAGCTCGAGGCGGAGCGCTTCGCCCTCCTCGTCCAGCGCCTCCTCCGCCTCCGGCTGCGGGAGCAGGAGCTTCGACTTGAGGTAGATGAGCGTCGCCGCGAGGACCAGGAAGGCGCCGGCGTCGTCCAGCTCGCGGAAGTCCACCGACTCGAGGTGCGCGAGGTACTGGTCGGTGATCCGCCGGATCGGGAGCCGGGCCAGGTCGATCTCGTCGGTCCGCGCCAGGTGCAGGAGCAGGTCGAGGGGGCCCTCGAACCCCTCCAGACGGACCGTGAGCGGGGACGCGGCCCCGGCGTCCTCCCGGGCATTCGTCCCCATCACCACCACGCGCCCCCCGGCCTCAGGCGATCCCCGCCGCGGCCTTCGCCTCCGCGAGTGTCTCCCGCGCGACCCGCCGCGCCCGGGCGGAGCCCTCCTCCAGGATCTCCCGGAGCCGCCGAGGGTTGGCCGCGGCCTCGCTCCGGCGCGCGCGCAGCTCGTCCAGGCGCGGCATCAGGTGGCGCAGGAGGATGTCCTTGCAGTCCAGGCAGCCGATCCCGGCCGTCCGGCAGCCGTGGGCGGCGTACTCCCGTTCGGCCTCCGGCGTGAAGATCTTGTGGAGGTCGAACACCGGGCAGACGTCCGGGTTGCCGGGGTCCGAGCGGCGCTTGCGCGCGGGGTCCGTCACCATCGTGCGGATTTTCGGGACCGTGACCTCGGCCGGGTCCGCCAGGTAGATCGCGTTGCCGTAGGACTTGGACATCTTCCGGCCGTCGGTCCCGGGGACCTTCGGGATCACGGTGAGCTTCGCCTCGGGCTCGGGGAAGACGGGGCCGAAGGTGTTGTTGAACCGGCGCGCGATCTCTCGGGTCAGCTCGATGTGCGGCACCTGATCGACCCCCACCGGGACGTAGCGCGGCTTGTACATGAGGATGTCGGCCGCCTGCAGGAGGGGGTAGCCCAGCAGGCCGTAGGACGGGGACTCGAGCTTGAGCTGCTCGACCATCTCCTTGTACGTCGGGACCCGCTCGAGCCAGGCCACCGGCGTGAGCATGGAGAAGAGGAGGTGCAGCTCCGCGTGCTCCGGCACGAGCGACTGGACGAAGAGCGTGCTCCGCTCGGGATCGAGCCCGGCGCCCAGGAAGTCCGCCGCCACCTCGAGCGTGTTCGCCGCGATCTCCCCCTTCGCCGGGAGCTCGGTCGTCAGGCTGTGCCAGTCCGCGACGAAGTAGAAGCAGTCGTACTCGTCCTGGAGCCGCACCCAGTCCTCGAGGGCCCCCAGGAGGTTCCCGAGGTGCAGGCGCCCGGTCGGGCGGGTTCCCGAGAGCACGCGGTCCCGCGCGGTCATTCGGGACCCCCCGCACCCCCGCCCCCTCCCACCCTTCGGGGGGAGGGGCGCCCAAC
>CAYQDR010000069.1:0-12560 GCA_964416315.1 uncultured bacterium | reverse complement strand
GAGGCCGGGCGGGACGTGGCGTGTCTCACGCGGGACCCCCCGCACCCCCGCCCCCTCCCACCCTTCGGGGGGAGGGGCGCCCAACGCTGAGAACGCTCACCGGCGAGGCCGGGCGGGACGTGGCGTGTCTCACGCGGGACCCCCCGCACCCCCGCCCCCGTTGACCGTATCGCCGGGACGGCTCGGGCCTGCGGCCCTCGCGACGCCCCGTCCCTCCGGCCGCCTTCGGGGGGAGGGGGGCCGCGGTTCCTCGGCGCCCCTCGACACGGCGCGCAAGGGCCCTGGGGTTGACACCGAGTGTCTCATCCCGATCCTTCGGTGGTCCGGAGGTGCGCCTCGAGCCGCGCCACGTCCGCGGGAACGTCCACGCCGATCGAGGCGTGTGGCGTCAGCACGACACGGATCCGGACCCCGTGCTCGAGCGCCCGGAGCTGCTCGAGGGCCTCGCACTGCTCGAGCGGCGTCGGCCGGAGGGCGGCGAACCGCTCCAGAAACGCCCGCCGGAAGACGTAGATGCCGATGTGCCGGAGTGGCGCGGCGAAGCCGGGGCGCCGCCGGAATGGGATCGGGGCCCGAGAGAAGTAGAGCGCGTACCCCGCCTGGTCGAGGACGACCTTCGTCGCGTTCAAGTCGGCGTGCTCGGCGTCGTCCGTGATCGGGTGGGCGAGGGTCCCCATCTCGATCGCCGACTCCCCGGCCATCAGACGCACCAGCTCGTCCACGGCCTTGACGTCGAACGCCGGCTCGTCCCCCTGGAGGTTCACCACGAGCTCCGCCTCGATCGCCCGCACGGCCTCGGCGACGCGGTCGGTCCCGCTCGGGTGGTCCGCGCGCGTCAGGACGGCCGTGCCGCCGAACGCCCGGACGGCCCGTGCGATCCGCTCGTCGTCCGTCGCCACGAGGACTTCGCTCGCGCTCTGGAGGCGCCGCGCCTGCTCCCAGACGTGGCGGATCAGCGGCTTCCCCGCGACCTCCACGAGCGCCTTGCCGGGGAAGCGCGCCGAGGCGTAGCGGGCCGGGATCACGGCAATCGCGCCGGTCACGGCCGCGTGTCCATCTGGTCGCCGGGCCTCCGGCTTGCGCCCTCCGCGTCCCCGCTCCCTTCTCCCGCGACCCGCAGCTCCCGCACCTTCGCCGTGCGGATGAAGACGTAGTGCGCATAGAGGACGGCCAGGAGGAAGCCGTGCCAGCCGTCGAGGAATCCGCCGCGGACGACGTACATCCGGGCGAACCGCCAGAGGGGCCGGAGCAGCAGGTCCACGACGGACCCGCCGCGCCCCTCCGCGGCGAGGTCCCGCGCCGCCAGGTCCGAGTAGCGGTTCGCCCGCGTGACGAAGTCCTCGACTCCCCGGTAGCTCTCGTGCACGAGCGGCGCCCGGAGTCGCGCCGTCGCGCCGTCCACGCGGAGGGACTCGTGGACGGCCCGCACCCGGTAGGCGCCCCGGCCCCGGCGGAAGAGGCGTAGCTGGTAGTCGGGGTAGAATCCACCCCAGCGCATCCAGCGCCCCCTAAAGAAGTTCCGGCGCGGGACGAAGAAGCCGGAGACGGACGGGTCCCCCGCGAGCACCCCGGTGATCTCCCGCCGGAGGGCCTCCGTCACGCGCTCGTCGGCGTCGAGCGACAGGATCCAGTCGCCGCGGCACTGGGTGGCCGCGAAGTTCTTCTGCGCCGCGAACCCCGCCCAGGGGTGGAACAGGACGTGGTCCGTGAACTCGCGGGCGATCTCGACGGTCTTGTCGCTCGACCCCGAGTCCACCACGACCACCTGGTCCGCCCACGCCACGCTTTCGAGACAGGCGCGGATGCGCTCCGCCTCGTTCAGCGCCACCACGGCGACCGAGAGGCTAGCCATCCGGGAATCCGCCCGCCCGCTCGACGCGCTCGATCCACGCCACTTCTTCACGCAACCCCTCCGCGAGCGGCGTCTTCGGGCTCCACCCGAGCACCTCCGCCGCCCGGGCCGTGTCGGCGTACGTGTGCGCCATCTCGCCGGCCGGCGCCGGCGCCGTCTCCAGGATCGCCCGCCGCCCGACGAGCCGCTCGATCTCCCGGATCGCCTCCCGCAACTCGACCCGCGCCCCCCCGGCGACGTTCAGCACCTCGCCGGGCGGCGCGTCCGCCGCTGCCGCGCGGCAGGTCGCGTCCACCGCGTCCCCGACGAAGGTGAAGTCGCGCGTCTGCCGCCCGTCGCCGAAGACCGGGAGCGGCCGCCCCTGCCGCAGCGCGCGGATGAACCGGTGGAAGGCCATGTCCGGACGCTGCCGGGGACCGAACACCGTGAAGTAGCGGAGCGACACCGTCGGCACCCGGTACGCGGTCGCGTAGAGGCTGCAGAGGTGCTCGGCTGCCAGCTTGGAGACCCCGTAGGGAGACAAGGGGCGCGTCGGGCTGTCCTCCCGCATCGGCAGCTCCGAGCGCCCGTACACGGCCGACGAGGACGCGTAGACGAACCGGCGGATCGGCCGGCCGCGCGCCGCCTCGAGGAGCCGCTGCGTCGCGAGCACGTTCCAGCCGGTGTAGACCTCGAACGCGCGGCCCCAGCTCGCCCGCACGCCGGCCTGCGCCGCCAGGTGAAACACGACGTCCGCGCCGTCGAGGAGCGCCGGCAGATCCAGGTCGAGGAGGTTCCCCCGGATGAGGCGGAAGCCCGGGCGCCCCTCGAGCCCCGCGACGTTCGCGCTCTTCAGCGCGGGGGCGTAGTAGTCCGTGAACGCGTCCACGCCGAGGACCTCGCGCCCCTCGGCGACCAGGCGCTCCGCCAGATGGGAGCCGATGAAGCCTGCGGCGCCGGTGACGAGGCACCTCACCTCTGATCGCACCTCACCGCACGAGCGCCTCGGCGGCCGCCAGCACCGCGTCCGCGCCGATGCCGTCCATCCGCCCGGTGGCGCTCTGGACCGCCGCCGTCCGCGCGCCGTAGGGTCCGTTCCGGCGCGCGCTGGTCGGCCCGTAGAGGCCCAGGGTCGGCACGCCCAGCGCGGCGGCGATGTGAACCGGCCCCGTGTCGCCCCCGACGACGAGCGCCGCGCGCCTCAAGAGGGCCACCATTTCCGGGATCGACGTCGCCGGCGGGACGAGCGGCGCGCCGCGCATCCGCGCGGCGATCGCCCGCGCGAGCGGCTCCTCCCCGGGTCCCCACACGACGACCAGGCGCGCGCCGAGGCGCTCCGCCAGCTCGTCCCCCACCCGCCGGTACCCCTCCACCCCCCAGCGCTTCACGTCCTGCCCCGCCCCGGGGAGGAGCGCCACGAGCAGGGTCTCCGGTTTGACCCCCTCCTCCTCCAGGACCCGCGCCGCCGCGGCGTCGGCGCCCGCGTCCGCCGCGATCGGGAACACCGGCGTCCCCACGTCAGCCCGCGTGATGCCGAGGGCGGCCAGAAGCGCGAGGTTCACCTCGACCACGTGCACGGCCTCGGCCGCGGGCGTCACGCGGCGGGTGGTGAAGAGCACGTTCGCCCGCTCCCGGCAGTGGCCGAGCGCCAGACCCACCCGCAGCGGGGCGCCCGTCAGCGCCGTGATGACCCCGCTCTTCCAGAGTCCCTGGAGGTCCAGCGCCACGTCGAATCGCCCGCCGCGGAGCCGCCGGGTCAGCCCCCGGATCTTGTCGTAGACCGTCAGCAAGCCCCGGGGTCGCCGGAACTCCTGCCGCCAGAGCCGCGTGTCCACGGCGATCACTTGATCGAGGTCGGGGTTCCCGGCCAGGATTCCCTGCTCCCGGCGCTCCACGATCCAGGTCAGCCCGGCCCCCGGAAAGCGGGCGCGCAAGGCGCGGGCGACCGGGAGCGCGTGGACCACGTCGCCCAGCGCGGAGAGCTTGACCAGCGCGATGCGCGGCACCGCTCCGGTTTCGCCCCTCACCGCGCTCGGGCCCCCGGCGCGGCGAACCGCTCGACGATCAGGGCGATCAGGTCCCGGGTGGAGTGCGTCTTCGGGTCCCCGGCGATGGCGACCTCGCCGCCGCCCGCGCGCACCGTCGCGCGCTCGGGCACGGACTCCCGCGTGTAATCGGTCCCCTTCGCGTGCACGGCAGGCTGCAGGAGCGCGACGAGGCGGTCCGCGGTGTCGTCGTCGAAGATCACGACGTGGTCCACGACGAAGAGCGCCGCGACCAGCTCGGCGCGCTCGGCGGCGGGCATCAGCGGTCGTCCCGGGCCTTTCAGGCGGCGGACGGACTCGTCGGAGTTCACCCCGACGATCAGCACGTCCCCGAGCGCCCGGGCGCCGGCGAGATAACGCACGTGGCCCACGTGCAGGAGGTCGAAGCAGCCATTGGCGACCACGACGCGGCGGCCGCCCGCCCGCGCGGACTCCGCAGCCGCGCGCGCCGCGTCAAGGCTCAGCACCCTGCCCGGCACCCCGCTCCCCCGCGCCGGCGTCGTGCGCGATCGCCTCGCGGAGCTCGCCGCGGGTGATCGGCGCGGTGCCGCGCTTCATCACCACCACACCCCCCGCATAGTTGGCGAGCCGGGCCGCGTCCAGCGGCGCCGCCCCACCCGTCAGCGCGAGCGTGAACGTGCTGATCACCGTGTCCCCGGCCCCGGTCACGTCCGCGATCTCGTCACTCCCGTAGATCGGGATGAACGTGGCGCCGCCGCCGCGCTCGAACAGCGCCAGCCCCTTCGACCCGCGCGTCACGAGGAGGAGCCGGCTCCCCAGCCGCTCGAGCAGGCGCCAGCCGGCCTGCTCCACGGCCTTCTCGGGATCGAGCGAGACGCCGAGGAGGTGCTCCACCTCCGGCTCGTTCGGCGTCGCGGCCGTCACGCCCTCGAAGCGGAGGAGATCGTAGCGCGAATCGGCGGTGACGACGAGGCCGCGGCGTGCGCCCAGCTCACGCGCGGCGTCCAGGAGCCGTCCGGTGATCGTCCCGTACCCGTAGTCCGAGAGCAGGAGCGCGTCCACGCGCGGCCCCCAGCTCCGGAGCCGCTCCAGCAGCGCGGCCTCGGCCGCCGGGGGAATGCCGCCCTCCGGCTCCCGGTCCACCCGGACCATCTGCTGGCGCGTGGCCAGGTAGCCGCCGGCCATGATGCGCGTCTTGACCGGGGTCACGCGCTCCCCGACCGCGACGAGCCCCTCCGTCGTCACGCCCCCCGCCTCGAACAGCTCCCGGATCGCCCCCCCCGCCCAGTCGTCGCCCGCCACACCGAGCGGCACCACGCGCGCCCCGAGCGCGTGGAGGTTGTGGCAGGCGTTCGCGGCACCGCCGAGCCGCACCTCGCGCGAGAGGTACCGGAGGATCAGCACCGGCGCCTCGCGCGAGATCCGCTGGGGCTTGCCGTAGACGTACTCGTCCGCCACGACGTCCCCCAGCACGGCGACCGTCTTGCCCTGGAACGCCTCGACCAGCCCGAGCAGGCGGCTCCCGTCGACGCTCGGCACGGTCAGGCTCCGCCCCCCGAAGTCATCGGAGTCATTATACGGATCGTGCGAGGCGTCAAAAGCGCTTTTTGCCGCGACTTCCGCTCGCGCGGCCACCATCGGACCGATGGCGGGCCCGAGATCCGCCCGGTGCTCACGCGGGCCCGATGAGCTCGCGAATCTTCGCTAGCAGGTCCTCGTGATGCACCGGCTTCGGGAACCCGGCCTGGATGTCCAGGTTGAACGTGACCACGTCCCAGAGCGCCGACATCACGATCACGGGCAGGTGCGCGAACCGATGCCACTCGGCCTCGGTCCGCAACACCTGGACGAGGCTGGCCCCGCCCAGGCCGGGCATGTTGATGTCCACGAGCAGGAGGTCGATCCCGTCGCTCCGCAGCCGCTCGAGCGCCGCGTTGCCGTCGTGGGCGACCGCGACGTCGTACCCCTCCTGCACGAGCAGCTCGCGCATGACCTCGCAGAGGCGCTCATCGTCGTCCACGACGAGGATCCGCTTCACGGTCTAGCTCACGAAGTGCCCGGTGACGAAGGCGAAGAGGAAGATCGCGAGCAGGCCCGCGGAGAGAATCCGGATCCCCTCCCCCACGCTCCCACCCCGGTCGAGCATCCCGGCGACCGCGAACGCCGGCATCGCGGCCAGGAGCTCGCGGCCGACGCTCTCCGGCGCGAACAGGATGCCGACCGCCACGGCCAGCGCGGTGTAGATTCCGGGCACCGCGCCGAGCCGGCGGAAGACGGCAACCGTGAGCCCAATGAACGTGAGCGGCAGGATGATCCGCAACGAGTCGAGGAGCTGCGTGTAGGCCTGGATCCGCGGGCCGTGCGTCAGGATCCAGTAGGTCTCCCGCCAGTACCCCGCGAGGTCCCACTGCAGGCGCACGCTCCAGCCGACGGCGTGGGCCTCCCAGAACGCGAGCGGGCGGCCGAAGGTGACGGCGAGGTAGGCGACGTACGCGCCGAGCCCCGCCGGAATCAGCAGGACACCGAGGACGTCGCCGAGCCGCGGCGCCTGCCCGGCGCGCCACCGCCGCGCGACCTCCCACCCGAACGCGGGGAGCAACAGGATCCCCATCGGGCGGGTGGCCGCGGCGAGGCCGCCCCAGAGTCCGGCGAGCAGCCACCGCTCGCGCCGCGCCGCCAGGAAGGCGAGCGTGATCAGGAGGAAGAAGAGCGACTCCGCGTAGACCGTGTGGAAGAAGAAGGAGAAGGGGAACACGAGAAGCCACAGGACCGCCCGCTCCGCCGCCGTCGCGCCCGCCTCGGCGCGGACCCACATCCAGAAGGCGATCACGGCGCCGAGCGCCGCCAGGTTGGCGACGAGGAGCCCGGCGACCACCATGTTGCCGATCACCGCCGTGAGACCCTTGATCGCCATCGGCAACAGCGGGAAGAACGCCACGTTCGATTTCCCCTGTGGATCGAACCAGTAGCCCCGCTCGACCACGTTCAGGTACCACCAGGCGTCCCACCGGACCCACGTCGCCACGGAGATGTTCTTCCCCAGGTACACCTCGGTCGGCGGCTGGATCCCGGCGGGCACGATCCGGATCGCGCTGGCTGCGACGATGAACAGCGTCAGTCGCGTGAGGACCAGGTAGCCGAGCGAACGCGCGAACGCCCGGCGCTCGGCCGTCGCCGTCGCCCAGGCGCGCGCCCCCAGCAGGCCTGCTACCACCCGTGACACCCGCGCCGCGCCGAGGGAATCGCGATTTGCCGCCATAGCGGCCAGGAGCTGCGGGACCGGGCCGGAACCCGGACCGGCCGATTGTAGCACGCGACCCTCCCGGCCCCAACGCCCGGGCACGCCCCCGCGCTCACCCCCCGACTCCGAGCACGCGACCGTACACCGCCTCCACGGCCGCGGCCCGCCGCTCCGGCGTGAACAGCGTCTCGACCCTCCGGCGCCCCGCCGCCCCCATCGCGCGCGCGCGCGCCAGATCCGTGAGCACGCGGGCGAGGCGCTCGGCGACCGCCTCGGGAGCCGCCTCCACCAGCCACCCCGTCTCGCCGTCCACGACGGTTTCCGGCAGCGCGCCGACCCGCGCGGCGACCACTGGCCGAGCGACGGCCATCGCCTCCAGGACCGCGCGGCAGGACTCCTCCGAGCCGACGCCGAGGAGGACGGCCACGTCCATCGCGGCCAGGACCCCCGGCAGGTCGTCGCCGCGGTATCCCGCGAAGACCACGACGTCTCCGAGGCCCAGTTCGCGCACGCGACCCTCGACGGCCGCTCGCCCCTCGCCGCGCCCCACCAGGAGCAGGCAGAGGCGCGGCACCCGGTCGCGGAGGCGCTGTGTCGCTTCCAGCAGGACGTCGTGGCCGCGGCCCGGGACCAGGCGCGCGACGCAGCCCACGACAGACGACCCGTCGAGCCCGAGCTCCGTCCGGATGGCGCCACCCCCGGCCGTGGGGGAGAACCGCTCGACGTCCACCGCGCCGGGCACCGCGTTCACGCGCGCCGCGTCGATCCCGGCCGCCTCGGCCGCGTCGGCGATGCCGCGGCTCACGGCGATGACGGCGTCCGTCCGCCGGAAGAGCCACGCCGCCGCCGGGCCGCGGTGGAGGCCCCGACGGTGGTGCACCGTGCGCACGAGGCGGATCCGCGTGCCGCGGAGCGCCAGGGCGGCCAGCCAGTGGTCGTGGCTCAGGTGCGCGTGCACGAGCTCCACGCCGCGGTCCCGGACGGCGCGGCGAAGCGCCCGCACGTCCCGGAGGAGAGCCCACGGTCGGGCCGTCGGCTCGAGCGTCGGTCCCTCCACCGGGGGAAGCCCGAGCGCGCGCGCCTTCGCCTCCAGCGCGTCCCCCCGGATGCACCCGAAGGCGACCTCGTGGCCCCGCGCCCGCAAGGCCCGGGCGAGGCCGAGCGCCGGCTCCGCGCTCCCCGTCCACCAGCGGTTGGAGACGACGTGAAGGATGCGAAGCGGCCGCATCAGCCCGCCGGCACCCGGGCCTCCTCCAGGGACGCCTCGAGCCGTGCCACCACCGCCGCCGCCACCTCCTCCACCGTGATGGCGGTCATGCAGCGGTGATCGATCGGGCAGCGACCCAGGAAGCACGGCGCGCAGGGGGGCGGCCGCCGGATGACCGCGTGCCGGTTCCCGATCGGGGCGCTGAGACGCGGGTCCGTCGGGCCGAAGAGCGCCACGACCGGCACCCCGACCGCCGCGGCGACGTGGGCCGGCCCGCTGTCCGGGGACACGAGGACGGCGAGCTCCGCGAGGAGCGCCGGGAGCATCGCCGGATGGTCACGCCCGATCAGGCTCCGCGCGGGCGCCGGGAGACCGGCCTCGACTGCGGCGAGGATCGGCGCCGCGCCCGCGTCCCCGAGGAAGACGACGGCCGTCCCGCGAGCTTCCAGCGCTGCCGCGAGCGCCGCCAGCCGAGCCGCGGGCCACAGCTTCGAAGGCCCGAGCGCCGCCCCGAGCTGGATCCCCACGACGCGGTCGCCGGGCTCCACGCCCACCTCCGCCAGGAGCCCCCGCGCCTCCGCGCGGCGCTCGGCGAGGACGCGCAGGCTCGGCGCCGTCGCGGGCGGCTCGAGGCCCAACGGAGCCAGGAGCGCGAGGTATGCCTCGACCTGGTGGACCGGCCCGGCCGAGGGGAGGAGCGCGTGCGAGAGGAGCCAGGTCCGACCGTCGCCGGCGTACCCGAGCCGCCAGCGGGCGCCCGCCAGTCGCGCGTGGAGCGCGGATTCGAAAGAGTTCGGCAGGAGCACCGCCAGATCCAGCGCGGCGTGCCGGAGCTCCCGCGCGAGGGCCCACCGCCCGCGCCAGTCGGACGGGTAGCGGAGCAGCCGGTCCACTCCCGGCTCCGCCTCGAGGATCGCCGGGACCCACCGCCCGAGGCACCAGAGCTCCGCGGCCGGTAGCGCGGCGCGCAGCGCGCGGGCGACCGGCACCGCCATGACGGTGTCGCCCAGCCAGTTCGGACACCGCAGCAGCACGCGGCGCAGTTCGGTCGCGGCGATCACCTCATCATTCCTCCCTCACGGGCGGGGCGTGGCGAGCCGGGCCTCCAGGGCCGCCCACCACGCGCCGCCCGCGTCGTCGAGTCGGAGCCGGATCCGAAGCGCCCACACCGGCAGGGTCCCGGTCAGCGGCAGGCGGACGGCGTCCTTCTCGGTCGTGACCAGCGCCGTCGCGCCGACCTCCCGCGCCCGGGCCTCGAGCCCGGCCAGATCCCCCGCGCCGTAGGGATGGTGGTCCGGAAAGGCCACGAGATCGCGCGGCCCGATCCCGAGCCCGCGGAGCGTGCCGGCGAAGTTCTCCGGCACGGCGATCCCCGCGAAGGCGAGCACCGAGGTCCCCCGGAGCGCCTCCAGGGGGTACACGGCGCCCGAGCCGAGCTCCATGACCCCATCCGGCTCGTACGCCCCGACCGCGATCGGGGCCGTCGGAGCCCAGACCCGGAGCTCCGCCCGGAGCCGCTCGAGATCCCCCGCCGCGTCGCCGTGGGTCAGGACCAGAAGGTCCGCCCGCCCCAGCGCCGCCGCCGGCTCGCGCAGGCTTCCCCGCGGCAGGAGGCCGCCGGACCCCCAGGGCGCGCGCGCGTCGAGACAGACGACCTCGACGTCCTTGCGGAGGCGCCAATGCTGGAAGCCGTCGTCCAGGAGGAGGACGTCCGGCCGGAAGCGCTCCACGGCCCAGAGCCCCGCACGGAACCGGTCGCGGCCGACGACCACCGGCACGCTGCCCGGGACGTCCGCCAGGCGGCGTGCCAGCAGCGCGGGCTCGTCCCCCGCCTCCCGGGCTGTCAGGAGCCAGCGCCCGCCGTCGGTGACCGCCGCGACCGCGCCGCCGGCGCGCCGGCCGTACCCGCGGCTGAGGACGACGACGCGCTGCTTGCGTGCCGCAAGGGCGCGCGCCAGGAGCTCGACGAGCGGCGTCTTCCCCGTGCCGCCCACCGTGAGGTTGCCGACGCCGACGACGCGGCACGGAAGGCTCCGGCGGCGGAAGATCCCGGAGGCGTAGCCGAGCCGGCGCAGGGCGAGCCCGGCGCCGTACGCGACCGCCGCGGGGAGCAGCACCGCGTCCCAGGCTGCGGGGAGGCCTTCCCGCCAGGCGCGCACGACGCGGGCGCGCTGGATCGCGGTGAACACGCGGCCATTATACCCGCCGGTCGAGCAGCGCCTCGACCGCCTCGACCGTCCGCCGACACGCGCCCTGATGCGCGCGCACGGCGGTCCAGGCGGCGCCCCCGAGGGCGCGCCGGGCCGCGGCGTCTCCGAGAAGGCGGCGGAGGGTCGGGGCGAGGTCCGCGACGTCGCGCAGCTGGACCGCGCCGCCGGCGCGGGTGAGGAGCGCCGCCGCCTCGCGGAAGTTTGCCATGTGCGGGCCGAACACGATCGGCTTGGCGTGCAGCGCGGGCTCGATGACGTTGTGCCCCCCCGCCGGCACCAGACTGCCGCCGACAAAGATGACGTCCGCCACGGCGTAGAGCGTCGCCAGCTCGCCGACCGTGTCGAGCAGGATGAGGTCGCCTGCCGAGCCGGACCCGATCTGGCTCCGGCGCACCGCCCGGAGTCCCCGGGCGCGCGCGAGGCCCGCGACCTCGTCCACGCGCTCGGGGTGCCGCGGGGCGAGGATCAGGCAGAGCGGCTCCCGCCCGTCGCGCAGCGTGACGAACGCGTCGAGGATCGGCCCCTCCTCGCCGCGGTGGGTGCTGCCCGCGATCCAGACGCGCGCCTCCCCGAGGTGGAGGAGTCGCCGCCAGAGCCGGTCGGCCCCCTCCTGACCCTCGGGAGCCTCCATCTTCAGGTTGCCGGTCACGACGACGCGCTCCGGCCGCGCCCCCAGGGCAATGATGCGCCGCGCATCCTCCTCCGACTGCATCGCGAAGAGGGCGACGTTCTCCAGAACCCTTCGGAACAGGCCCCGGACGCGACGGTAGCGGCCGAACGAGCGGTCGGAGATCCGCCCGTTGACGAGGACCGCCGGGATCCCCGCCTGGGCGAGCGCCCGCAGGAGGTTCGGCCACAGCTCGGTGTCGAGCGCGATGAAGCACCGCGGGCGTACCCGGCGGACGGCCCGCCGCGTCGCCCCCGCGAGGTCCACCGGGAACGTGAACGCCACCGCCGCCTCGGGCAGACGGGCGCGGGCCACCTGCGCTCCCGTCCCCGTGACCGTGGAGACGACGACCTCCACCGCGGGCCAGCGCTGGCGGAGGGCATGGACGAGCGGGACGGCCGCCATCACCTCGCCGACGGAGACCGCGTGCACCCAGAACCGCTCCGGCCCGGGCGCGACCGGGACGAAGCCGAGCCGATCCCGGAGCGCCAGGGGGTAGCCGGCGCGCCAGACTTTGCGGAGCAGGAACACCGGCAGGTAGAGGAGCGCGAGGAGCGCGATCGTCGCGCTATAGAGCCGGTACACCCGCCACTCCCGCGACGCGATCGGCCTCCCGGGTCAGCCGCGTGAGCGTCGCCTCCAGCGCCAGGCGGTGCGCCTCGAGCGCGGCGCGATCCGCGTCGGGCGACACCACGAGCGGGTCACCGAACACCACCGCCGCACGCGCGAACGGGTGCGGAATGACGAACTCGTCCCACGATCGGAGCACGGTCCGCCGCGACGCGCCGAAGCCCATCGGCACGACCGGCGCCCCCGCGAGCTTGGCGAGCAGGACGGGTCCGGCGTGGGCCACGTAGCGGGGCCCGCGCGGACCGTCGGGGACCACCACGACCTCCGCCCGCTCCGCGCGGAGGAGCCGCGTCAGCGCGCGGAGGGCCGCCGCGGATCCACGCGAGGAGGAGCCGCGGATCACCCGCGCCCCGAACCCCTGGACGAACCGACTCAGGAGCTCGCCGTCGCGCGAGCGGCTGGCGAGGACGTGGAACGTCCGCACGTGGCCGTAGAAATAGGGGAGCATCAGCATGCGCCCGTGCCAGAAGGCGTAGATCACCGGACCGCCCGCCGCCCAGAGCCGCTCGACTACCTCGCGGCGGACCTCGACGAACCGGAGGGTCGCCCCGAGCACCCGCACCGCGCCGCGGCCGAGCCCCGCGAGCAACGCGAGCCGCGCACGCTCGGCGCGGGTGAGCGCGGGCGCCCCCCGCCCGGCCGCAGGGGGCCTCGCGACCGGCGCGTCAGGCGGGGACGGCGTAGCCCCCCTCCCGCAGGACGGCGCGGGCGGCCCGCTCGGCCGCCCGCGCCGTCCTGCGGGAGGGGGGCTACGCCGTCCCCGCGTGA
>CAYQDR010000068.1:0-25355 GCA_964416315.1 uncultured bacterium | reverse complement strand
GCGGAAAGTGGTTCTGCTTGATCCGCGCCTCCTGCCCCGAAAGGCGCAGCAGGACGTCGAGTTCGTGGGTCTGGAAGCTTCTGTAGGCCTGGAACTCGCTGCCAGTGCTGGGAAACTCTGTCCAGTTGAGAGTCCGGCAGATCCGAGCCTTGAGCGCTACCTCGACGGCGTAGCCGCAAAGATAGGTGGCGCCGTCAAAGCGGCCGGCCGTGAGGAGCGCCTTGGCGTCCTCGATACGGGCACGAGCGATGTTGTCGAGTTCCGCGACCGAGATCATAAAGACGAGGGACTGCTTGCTGGCTGCCGAACTCGCAGGTTCAGCGGCGGCACCGAGCAACGTGAGGTGCCGGCCGCTGAAACCTGACGGGCGGCCCTGGGACCGGCGATCCCGGCCCAGGTCGAGACGGCGAACGGCAGCTCCCGCCAGGGAGTAGTTTCGAGTTCTCGGATCGGCTCGCCCGATGCTGAGGAGGGATCGCCGGCACCCGATCCCGTCCTCCATCGCCTGACGGACGCCTCCGGCCGGACGCCGGGGGCGACCCGGCGTCCGGTCGCGGCGTTCCCTGGCTACGGCGTCGTGGCCGCCGTGCTCGTGCCGGAGGTGGCGCCCGCCGCGGGCCCGCCGGGACGGACCCACACGCGCCGGGCGACGAGCTTCCCAGCCTCCTCCTCGTAGGCGACCGTCACGGCGTCGCCCTTCCGGAGCTCGGCCGCGCCGATCCGCTTCATCGGCTTCATGGTCATGACGACCGTGCGCCCGTCGAGGACGAAGCGGAGCCCCCGGCCGGGCGTGCCGGTCCCGACGGCGAGCGCCGTCTCGCCCACCGAGGTGACGACACCGCGCACGGTGGGAAGCTGCCGCGCGGACTGGGCAGGGTCCCCGCTCGGCTTCGGGGCGGACTGGGCGCTCGCCGCCAGCGCGGTGGCGAGCAGGACGGCTCCCGTGAACAGCGCGCACACGCGACGCATCGTGGACTCCATCGGCCACCTCCCTGTGGCATGAGGGTGAGCGGACACGCTCCGTATCGGTGAAGCCGCGATGCGAAGCGGATGCCAGGGCCGGCGCGTAGCGGCGCTGGCCAGCGTTTCGCCAAGGATTCCGCGGGCCTGGTGTCGCACCGCCGAGCCGCGCGGCGCTCCGCGCCCGGGGTCGGGCCGTATCCCCCACCGGACACCCGGAGCACGTTTCGGCGCGCGGGGGCCCTGGGTCCGCTCGTCGCCCCTACGCCAACCCGCGCGCTCACGGGAGGGGGCTCGCGCCGGTTGGGCCGAGGCGCTCGACGGAAATCGGGCCGTCCTGACGCACGTCGACTTCCCGGACCGCCTCGGGCAGGCGTTCGAGAAGGTGGCAACGCTGGAAGGACGTCGAGCGCCCCGGACAGGCGGGGCCGGCGCGGGTCCGCGTTGGACCGGAGCGGCGCTCTCGCGTCGCGCGTTGACCAGGCTCCAAAACGTAGGCTACGCTAGCCGATCGTGGACACCCGCCCACGCTTCGCGGCGCTGGCCGAGGCCCCCGAGGGCGAGATCCGGCTGGCGGAGGCCGCGCTCTGGATCGCCGCCGACGAGTACCCGGGGCTCGACGTCCCGGCCTGGCTGAGGCGCCTGGACGCCCTGGGCCGTGCCGCCGCCGCTCGGATCCACCTCGGGATGGACGCGGATGCGGTGGCCGCCGCCCTCACCCGGTTCCTGTTCGTCGAGGAGGGGTTCCGGGGGAACGGCGACGACTACTACGACCCCCGGAACAGCTTCGTCAACGACGTCCTCGAGCGGCGGCTCGGCATCCCGATCACGCTCTCGGTCGTGCTCATCGACGTCGCGGCGCACGCGGGCGTCACGGTCCGCGGCGTCGGGCTGCCCGGCCACTTCGTCGTCCGGCTCGAGCGCGGCGGCGCCGAGCGGCTGCTCGACCCCTTCAACGGCGGGGCGCCCCTGACCGAGGTGGACTGCCACGCCCTCATGCGGCGCGTCTACGGCACGAACGTCGCGTTCGACCCCGCGTGCCTCCGCGCGGTCACGACCCGCGAGATCGTCGCCCGGATGCTCGCCAACCTGAAGGGGATCTACACGAAGCAGGGCGACTGGGCACGCGCGCTGCGGACCGTCGAGCGGATCCTCGCCGTCCAGCCCGACGCCGCCGGCGAGCTCCGCGACCGCGGCGAGATCCACGCGCGGCTCGGCGACACGCGCGCGGCGATCCACGACTGGGAGGCGTACCTCCAGCGCGCCCCCCACGCTCCCGACGCGGAGCGGGTCCGGGAGAACCTCCGGGCCGTGCGCCAGGCCCTCGCGATCCTCAACTGAGGGAGGCCCTCCATGCACGTCCAAGGCGGCCGGAACGTCTATGGTCCTCGGGTCGGCATCCTCGTCCTCGACACGCGCTTCCCGCGGATCCCGGGGGACATCGGCAACGCCGAAACGTTCGAGTTCCCAGTCCTCTACCACCGCGTGCCGGCCGCCTCCCCCGACCGCGTCGTGCGGGCGGGCGACCCGGCGCTCCTCCCCGCGTTCCTCGAGGGCGCCCGGACGCTCGAGCGCGAGGGCGTCCGCGCGATCACGACGAGCTGCGGCTTCCTCGCGAAGTTCCAGGACGAGCTGGCCGCGGCCGTGCGCGTGCCGGTCTTCACCTCGAACCTCCTGCTGGTCCCGCTCGTCGCCCGGATGCTCGGCCCCGGGCGGGCGGTGGGCGTCCTGACGGTCGAGGCGGCCTCGCTCCGACCCGAGCACCTCCGGGGAGCGGGGATCCCGCCCGACCTTCCGGTCGTCGTCGCCGGGCTCGAAGGGGAGGGCGCCGGCGTCTTCACGCAGAGCCTCCTCGATGACAAGCCCGAGCTCGACGTCGCCGCCTGCCGCGCCGAGCACCGGGCTGCGGCCCGGCGGCTCGTCGCCGCCCACCCCGAGATCGGCGCGATCGTCCTCGAGTGCACGAACATGCCGCCCTTCCGCGCGGACGTCCAGGCGGTCACCGGCCTCCCGGTGTTCGACATCACGGACCTCGTGCGCCTCGTCCACGCGGCGTCGCCCGTGGACTTCCCCGAACTCCCGCGATGACGGTCACGGAGATCCGCGCGCTGGGGTGGTCCTCAGCACGCCTCGCAAAGGAGGACACGACCATGGTGAGACGAATCGGAATCGGGCTCCTGGCGGCGGTGGTCGTGGTCGGGCTCGCGGCGCCGGGCCTGGCCCAGAAGCCGGTGAAGATGGGGGTCCTGACGCCGCTCTCGCCGCCCGGGGACGCGAGCGCGGGACAGTTCATTGTCCGCGGGGCCAAGATGGCCGCCGACGACGTGAACGCGCGGGGCGGCGTCCTCGGCGGGCGGAAGGTCGAGCTGGTGATCGAGGACGACTCCGGCACGCCGGAGAAGGGGGCGGCGGGGTTCCGCAAGCTCGCCACCCAGGACCAGGTCGTCGCGGTGATCGGCCAGTTCCACAGCTCGGTGATGGCCGCGACCCAGGAGCTCGCCGAGCAGTTCAAGATCCCGGTCTTCTCGACCCAGGCCTCCGCCCGAAGCCTCACCGAGCGGCACCTCACGTACACCTTCCGGACGCACGTCATCGACCCGGACCGGGTGCGGCTGTGGAATCGGTGGATCATGGAGCGCGGCTTCAAGCGGGTCGCGCTGATCACCGAGAACACGGACTACGGCGTCGGCCTCGTCGAGGAGACGAAAAGCCTGTTCAAGTCGATGGACGTCAAGGCCGAGCTCAAGACGACCATCTTCGACCGGGCGGTCGTGGACCTCACCCCGCAGCTCCTCGAGATCAAGAGCTGGAACCCGGACGTAATCCTGAACGGCGGGGTCGGGACCCCCGTCTACCTGGTCATCAAGCAGGCGTACGACATCGGGCTCTTCCCCGGGGTGCCCATGCTGGTGTCCTACGACCTGCCGGCCCGCCCGGAGTACTGGAAGAACCTCGCCGACAAGGGTAACTACCTCGTGTTCATCGCCTACTACCACCCGACCATGAAGCTCACCACGCGGGGCGAGGCGATGCGGAAGAAGTATCGGGAGCAGTTCAAGGAAGACCCGGTCTACGGCGCGCTCAACGGCTACGCCCAGGTGTCCCTCCTCGCGGACGCCCTGAACGCGGCGAAGAGCGACAAGGGCGAGGACCTGGCCAAGGCCCTCCTGGCCAACAAGTTCGAGGGCTGGAACGCCACGGTCAGCTTCACGCGCGGGGACGGCCCCTACTGGCAGCAGTGGACGCCCCCGATGCTGTTCATGCAGTACACGAAGGTGGAGATGCCGTTCGCCGAGGCGAAGATCGTGTTCCCGGGCGAGTTCAAGACCGGCGACATGGTGCCGGCGCCCAAGCGCTAGGGGCTCGACTCCATCCCTGCACGCCCTTCCCCTCTCCCCCACCGGGGGAGAGGGCAGGGTGAGGGGGATTTTCCGTGGACGCGCACCTCCTCTCCCAGTACGTCCTCTCGGGCCTCGTCATCGGCGTGCTCTACAGCCTGATGGCCCTCGGGATCACCTTCATCTACAGCATCATGAAGATGATCAACTGGGGGATGGGCGAGTTCTACATGATCGGCAGCTACGTCCAGTACGTGCTGCTCGCCACCGTGCTCGGCCCGGGGCAGTGGTACCTCGCCCTCCCCCTGGCGATGGGGACGGTCTTCCTCCTGGGCATGGTCATCCAGGCGGTCCTCCTGCGCCCCATGTTCGTCGGCGTCATCGAACGCCGCGACGAGTACGCGACCATCGTGACCATCGCGCTCATGGTCTTCTTCCGGAACCTCGCCATCGTCCTCGGCGGCCCCAACCAGTACGCCCCGCGGGACTATGCCCGCCCACGGATGCTCGGCACGCTCCCGATCTCGGGGAACCGCTTCATCGCTCTCGTCGCGACCCTCGTCCTCCTCGGCCTCTTCGCCCTGGTGATCAAGCAGACGTGGGTGGGCCGGGCCCTGCGCGGCGCGGCCCAGAACCGCGTCGCGATCCAGACGGCCGGGATCGACGTCCTCCGCCTCGACATGCTCGCCTTCGGCGTGGGCGTGGCCCTGGCGGGCGCGGCCGGAGCGCTCCTCGCGCCCGACTTCCTCGTCTACCCGGAGAACGGGGCGATCTCGACCTTCAAGGGGTTCGAGATCATCGTCATCGGGGGGCTCGGCTCGATCCTGGGGAGCATCGTCGGCGGGGTCCTGCTCGGCCTCATCGAGGCGCTCGGCTCGGTCTTCATCTCGGCCGCCTACAAGGACCTGTACGGGTTCCTGCTGCTCATCCTCCTCCTGGCTTTCCGCCCCACCGGCCTCTTCGGCGAGCGTGAGCGGACGGCCTGAGGACCGGCGTCCAGAAACCCTGCCCGCCGCGCCAGGTCGGCTAGGCCGGCGCGTCACGCCGGCGCGGGCGCGGGTCTGCCTGAGGTCCCGCCGGCGCCGGTTCCTGCCCGCGCTCCGCTGCGGTCGTTGCGGTGTCCGCCCGGGGCGCGCTACACTCCGATCACCTCGGGGATGGGCTACCGGGGTGACGCTAGGGAGGTGGATCTCCAATGACCCCACCCACGGTTCCAGGTGCCACTGCGAGAATGCGGATTCTCAGCGTCTTGTTGTCGCTGGCGGCGTTGAGCGCCTTCGGGAGCCCCAGCGCGGCACAAGAGACGCCCCGCAAGGGGAGCTCGGCAGAGACGGAGGTCAAGATCACGGTGTCCAAGGAGACCACCTACCTCCTGGGCCCGCTCAGGGTCGACGGGACCGTCGACTATGCCGCCGCCCTGAACGCCCGGTTGGGGAAGGGAGTCACCCCCGAGAACAACGCGGCGATCCCGCTGCTCCGTGCCATCGGACCGGGCCTTCTGGTCGAAGCCTCCCGAGCAGAGGTCCTGCGACGCCTCGGAATGCCCTCGCTGCCGGAGAAGGCTCGCGACCTGCGCTTGGCGGATGGGACCTACCGGGCTTGGCCGGGGGGGTGGGAGCCGGAGTCACAGAAGGCCCTCGAGGCTCCCTGGGCGGCGAAGGACTACCCAACCATGGCGGCGTGGCTGAAGGCCAACGAGGGGCGGCTGGCGCTGGTGGTCGAGGCGACAAAGCGACCGCGACTCTGGATCCCCCTGCCCGAAGGCAAAGAGGGCTGGCCTCTCGCGGTGTACCTGGGTGGACCGGTGGGCGGGATCGTGCGGGCACTCGTGGCCCGGGCCATGGGCAGGCTCCACTCGGGCGACATCGCCGGCGCGTGGGCTGACCTGCGGGCGGGACACCGGCTGGCTCGGCTCATCGCGCGCCATCCGGACACCTCTGCGTGGATGTCCGGCCTGGATGGGCAGGTAGGTCAAGGGGTCGCCACGCTCGCCAAGAGCCGCGGGATCACGGTCAGCGAGGCCAAGGCATTCCTCTCGGACCTCAGGACGTTGCCGCCCTTGCCGAGTTTCTTCGAGGTTCTCGACGAGTTTGAGCGGCTCGAGACGCTCGAGGCCATCACCGCCCTCGCGCACGCACCGAAGCCCGACTGGAAGGTGATGGCTGAGACCTCGCTCGACGCGCCGGGCCTGGCCGACCTGTCGGCCTCCGAGGTGGACTGGGACGAGGCCCTGCGGACGGTCAACCGATGGTTCGACCGCCTGGTCGCCGTGCGCGGGAAGGCGAGCTTTGCCGGACGGCGCGATGCGCTCGACCTCCTGGATAAGGAGCTCCGGGACCTCAAGGCGCGCGCCCGGCAGACGCTTCGCCCGGAGAACGTCAGGACGCCTCGCCGCGCGGCTCGAGACCCCGCCCCCGCGCGATCGACGCTGGGGCGGGCGATTGGGACCCTCCTCTACCCTGAGTGGGCGACAGGGACCAACATGCTGTCGAAAACCTACCGGCTCGAGGCGCACTTCCGCGTGACCGAGGCGGCCCTCGCGCTGGCGGGGTACCGGGCCGAGACGGGCGGCTTCCCCGCGCGGCTCGAGGACCTCAAGCCCGGCTACCTGCCCGACATCCCGAAGGACCCGTTCGTCGATCGGCCGCTGTCCTATCAACGCCGGGGTCGAGGCTACGTCCTGTACAGCGTCGGACCCGACGGCAAGCCCGACAAGGCCGCGGGCGCCCAGAGCGGCGACGACATCGTCCTGCGGGCGGAGTGAGCGGTTTCTCGCGACCATTGCCGTGCGGCCACCCCACGGCGCGGCCGGCGGCCCGGTAGGCGTGGTGACCGATTGGCCTACAGCGGGACCAACCGGGCGCCCAAGTCTTCGTCTCGTCGAGCGGTCCTCTCGACCCGGAGGCCGTCCGGAGCATCGCGAAGGACGCAGGCCCGAGCCCACCGGAGGCGTACGCCGTTGTACGTTGAGGATGGGCGAGGGCCGAGGACGCCCGTAGGTCGGGACGGACGCGAGGCCGCAGGCCAAGCGCGTCACGACCGAGACGGATGACGCGACGGTCATCGGCCACGGCGCTAGAATGGTGCACATGACGGAGACGGGCGACCAGCCTGGAGAGGGTGCTGCCGAGGCGTCCGGCGCCGAGGCGCGACCGTGGGCCGACGCGGGGCCGGCGGCGCCTCCCGGGGTCCCGACGGCAACGCCCGAGCCCGGGTTCGTGGCACGGGCCCCGGCGCCCCAGCCGCCGCCGCCCCCGCCCCTGCCTGTGACCCGGCGGGCGATCTTCCTCGACATCGAGAACACGACACGGACGGGGCACATGGCGCGCGCCCTCGACCACCTGGCCATCGCCCGGCTCGGCCCGGAGACCGAGCTCGTCGCGGTCGGCAACTGGCGCGTCATCGGGCAGGAGACGGCGCGGCTCCTGGCGGCGCGGGGGGCCCAGCTCGTTCACAGCGCGCCCTCCACCGGCGTCCGCGACTGGAGCGACCTCCGGATCGCCGTGAGCGCCGGCGTGTGGCTTGCCGGCGCCCGGCCCGGCGACACGCTCGAGATCGTCTCCGACGACCGAGCCTTCGACGCCGTGGGCGACGTCGCCGCGGCCCTCGGGATCGGCTTCCGCCGCCTCTCCTATCGGACGCTCGCCGGCACCGCGCCGGAACCGGCCGAGGCAGCGACGCGGGGCGAGGGGCGGGGGCGCCGCGGTCGCCGGGGCCGCCCCGACCGGGAAGCCGCGCCCGCCCCGGCCGCGACGACGCCCCCAGGACACACCGCGCCGCACGACGAGCTGGTGGACGTCGTGCGCGAGCTGATCGGCGGCGAGGCGGACGGCTCCGTCAACATCGACACGCTCGCGCGGGCGCTGAAGGCGCGGGGGTACAACCGGACGCCGGGCTCGCCGCGCCTCATCACCCGCCTCCGCCGGATCAAGGAGGTGTCGGTCAGCCCGAACGGCCTCGTGAGACTGGTCGCCGCGCCGGAGGAGCCGAAGCCGGAGGCCGCGGCGGGGGCGCCGCGCGGCCGCCGACGCCCGGCCCGGCGGCGTCGCCGGCGCCGGGTGGGCGCAGCCGGGAGCGGCTCGGGAGGCTGAGGCACCGGGCCACGGACACTCTCGCTCAGCTCTTCGACGGCCTGAGGACCGTTCGGTCCCCGACGAGGCCGGGCGGCGCCGACACCGTGATCAGAAGGGGCCCTTCGACTTGTACTCCCCGCTCGGCGTGATCACCTGCTGGTCCGACCGGCCTCCTCGCATGGCCGGCCTCGGAAGAAGGACGGCGAACACGTCCGCCCCGTTCAGCGAGCTTCCCCTGGTGACGACGTCGGCCAGCACGAGCCCAGCGAGGGAGCTGCCGGGGCGCGCGGGCGAGGTGGTGCGCGGAGCCCGGCGTCAGGACGCCGCGGCATCGGCGCGACGGAGCCGCGTGAACTCCCGCTGGAGACGCTTGAGGCGGGCCACGTAGAGACGGACCTCGTGCTCGCCGCAACGCTCGGCCGGGGCGAGGCGGAAGCCGCGTCGCACGAACGCCGCCCCGCCCTGGCGGCCGCAGAGGTGAACGACGGCGGCGAGGGTCTCGATCTGCTCGGGCCGCGCGCCGCGGCGCCGTTGCGTGGCGAGGAGCTCGGTGACGGTCACGTGGAGCCGCGCCGCCGTCATTTCGATCGCGTGACTCGGGAGGAGGCGCGTGTACAGGCCGTTGAACCAGCAGGCGTCGAGGTCGTGCCAGGGCCCTGCCTGCACCGCCCGGTGGTCGTGGATGCAGTAGCGCCGAGCCTCGTCGAAAGTCCCGCGCGTCATCTGGAACATGCCGACTGCGCTCGACGCCGGCGCGTAGAGCTCGAAGGGATTCCACGTCCACTTCCAACGCCAGTACGTGCCGGCGAGCGGATTGCCATCGCTCTCCGCCTGCGCCAGCGCCGCGAGGAAGGTGGGTGAGATGAGCGGCGTCGAGTGCGCGCGGAACGCCGCCCCGTAGGCGCGCCAGGTGGCGGCCGGCGCCTTGCGGAGGCCCGCGCTCACGGGCGCGAGCAGCTCCGAGGGCTTCCGCAGGACCTGGTAGGCCCAGTTGAGCGGGAACCACAGGGTGAGCGCGAGCAGCCCCGCGACGATCAACGCCGCCCGTCCCCGGCGGCGGCGCGCGGGCCGCGGCTGCCACGGAGCGGCGCGAACGACGGCCGTCCGGAGACCCATGGCTGAGACAAGGATAGCACCTCCGCGACTTCCCACCTCGTCCCTGGGCGGGCAGGGTACGCCGCGCCCGCACGCCGTCTTGGCGACAAGCGGCGGGAGTCACTGCAAGACTGGACAGCGACGTTCGGCGGTCCGCAGCAGCTCGAGGGAGACCTCGCGCCAGGTCTCCCCTGCGTGGGTCTCCTCGTCCGGCTCCACGGGCTCGAATCACGTTTGCCCGTCATCCCTCAAGCCTCACGACGTTCCCGGCTCAGCCTGGACCCACGTGAAAGCGGAAGAACAGACGTCGTCCGTCATCCGCGTGGATTTCGTCAACCTGCCAGGCTGCGGCTCGGGCGTTGATGCACTCCTTCCAGAACGCCGCTGCCGCGTGATTGCCCTTCAAGACCTGGAGCTCCCACGGACCGGGGAACTGGTCCCAGATGGCAACCGCGGCGGCCCTCCCGATGCCCCGCCGCCGATGATCTCGTTTGACGAAGAACTCCGCGACCTGCATCACAGGGGGCTCCCGACCTCTGAGCCGCCGAACCAGCGCGAACCCGACGATCTCCTGATTCGACCAGACCGTGAGGGGAAAACGATCGGGGTCCGACCAGTAGTCCTCCAGATATGGATACTCGGCGGCCTTCATGGCACCGACGGCAACCTCCCGAAACAGACTCAGTTCTCCGAGGTACTCGTCCATCAGCGCCTCGATTGCGCGGCGTTCGCTTTCAGCCGCTCGGCGGACTTGCGTGATCATGACACCGCTTCGATGTGAGCACCGTCGGCGAAGCAGTCCACTCGATCGCGGGATTGGGCGTCTCACCCATCGGCGCCCGGGCGCGGCTCGACGCGTAGCAACGCGACATGAAACTCGACGACAGCGTTGGCGGGGACGATGCCCGGAACGCCGCGGTCGCGATAGGCGAGATGTGGCCCGGCTCGAACGCGCCGTTCGCCCCCGACCCGCATCCCCTCGACTCCGTATTCGAGCGCCGGGATCATTCGGCGCTCGCCCAAGCGAAACGAGCAGACCTGGTCGTCCTGCACCCGCTCGCCACGATTCAGAAACAGGCTGTAACGGACCTCGACACTGGCGCCTCGGTCGGCGATGAGGCCTTCACCGACCGTGAGGTCCTCGTACTCCACGCCACCGCGACCGCGATTCATCGCCCCGACACCCAATGCATCAGCCGCTCAGCAGCGGCCGACGCGCAGCATACCATGCCGGGGAGGGCACCCAGGTCTCCTGCCCCGGCCGCGCGGGCCTTGTCCCAGCCACGTGTATCTTTTCGTTGACAGCCCCGCCACGTGACCATTGCCAGCCACGGCGCGAGTTGACTATGCTGCCAAGCAGGCGAACGACGCCTGCCCCCAGGACCACACGTTCTGGCGGAAGAACGGGCTCAAGGCCGCGGCCTTCCTGCTCCCGCAGGAGGAATACCTGTCCAGGAGGACACCGTGCTCGATCTCGTGATTCGGGGCGGACGGGTGGTGACCCCTCGGGGCGCCGGCGAGTGGGACGTCGGCGTCCAGGGCGGCCGGATCGTCTCGGTGGCGACCCCCGGCACCCTGCCGGAGGCCGGCCGCGTGATCGACGCGGCGGGGAAGCTCGTGGTGCCCGGCGGCGTGGAACCCCACACCCACCTGGCGCACTTCATCGCCATGCACCCCGACGAGGGCTTGTTCACGCTGGGGCCGGAAGAGGACACCCGCGGGATGGCCTTCGGGGGGACCACGACCCACGTGGACTTCTGCTTCGTCCGGCCCGGGACCGACATCCCCGTCGCCATCGAGCAGCGCGCCGCCCGGTGGAAGGGCAACTCGCACGTGGACTACACGTTTCACGTCGCGCTCCAGGGCGCCTTGCCGCTCAAGACCTTCGACCAGATGCCCGACGCGATCCAGGCCGGGTTCCCCAGCTTCAAGGTCTTCACCACGGAGGTCCTGCCACCGCACCCCAAGCGCCCCCCGTACCGGCTCGACTTCGGCCGGATCCAGCTCGCCATGGAGAAGGCCGCCGCGCATGGCGGCCTCATGGTCGTGCACGCCGAGGACCACGACATCGTCCAGTTCATGTACGAGAAGCTCCGGGAAGAGGGGCGCATGGAGGGCTGGAACCTGCCCCTCGTGCACAACAAGCTCTCGGAGGCGCTGGCCTTCCGGCGGACCATCCACCTGGCCGAGGCGACCGGCGCCGCCGTCTACTTCGTCCACACCTCCGCGAAGGAAGGGGTCGAGGCCGTGGCCGAGGCCCGGGCCAGGGGGCGTCCCGTCTACGCCGAGACGCTCCACCACTACGCCTGCTTCACGGCGGAGGACTACAAGAAGCCGCGCGGCTTCTGCTATCACACCTATCCGTCCCTGAAGTACCCCGAGGACCAGGCCGCCCTCTGGGACGGCCTCGTCCGCGACGGCGTCTCGACGACCGGCACCGACGAGTACCCGACGTCGCTCGAGCTGAAGCTCCGCGGCAAGACCATCGAGGACGTGACGGGCGGCAACCTCGGCGCCGAGGCGCGCATGGGGATCGTCTTCTCCGAGGGCGTGATGAAGCGCGGGATGTCGCTCGAGCGGTTTGCGGCCGTGACCTCGACGAACGCCGCCAGGATCCTCGGCCTCTACCCGCGCAAGGGCGCCATCGCGGCCGGAAGCGACGCCGACCTGGTCCTCATCGACCCCGCCCTCCGCAAGACGCTCACGCGCGGGGACTTCCACGTGAGCGACTACAGCCCGTGGGAGGGCTGGGAGGTGCAGGGCTGGCCCGTGGCGACGATCCTGCGCGGCCGGGTCCTCGTGGAGGGCGGCCGGCTCCTCGGCGACGTCCGGGACGGCCAGCTCGTCCCGCGAAAGATCAGCGCCGAGGTCCTGCAACGGCCGGCCTGCTAGGTGGGTAGCGGTTGGCGCTGGCCGCGGCGTTCTCGTTCGATCGCGACTTCCGGGACTGCGGCTCCCGCATGGTCCCGTAGCCCGCCTCCCCCACCCGCCCGGAACGACGGTCCGCGGCGAGCCCGGTGGCGCGGTATACTCCGGTGTGAGCGCCCATGAGCCGGGTCGGGCCGCCGCGCGGCCCATCACCGTGACCGCCACCCCCACTATCGCCACCGGAGGAGAGCCGACATGGCCCAGTTGAGGATCCCCCTGGACGCGCAGCGCTTCGCCAAGGGCCTGGCCTGGAAGGACTACATGGCCCAGATGGGCGACACACGCGCCCGTACCGAGCAGAACTACCAGAGGGCGCTGCTGACCGACGAGGAGCGGCGGTTCTTCGGCGGCCTCGGCCAGGTGCGGTACGCCCTCATGCTCGCCGAGAACTGGTGCGGGGACGTCCACCGGAACTCGCCGGTGCTCGCGCACCTCTGTGAGGCCATGCCGAACTGCGAGCTGCGTGTCTTCTTCCGCGACCAGGACCTCGACATGACGGACTGCTTCCTGAACAACGGCTACCGCTCCATCCCGATCCTGGTCTTCTTCGACAAGGACTGGAACGAGATCGGGCGCTGGATCGAGCGCGCGCACGCCGCCACCCAGCGGACGTTTGCCATCCGCCAGAAGACGGTGGACATCGCGCCCGAGGAGAAGAAGGAAGCCGCGATGAACGAGTTCCGCGCGCAGATCCTCGCCGCCTACGACACCGCTCCCGACAAGAGCCTCTGGCGGGACACCGTCAAGGAGGTGCGGACGGTGCTGGAGACGCGGCTCGGGCTCGCGGCCAAGGGCTGATCGGGCGTTGCCCTCTCCCCCGTTGGGGGAGAGGGCAGGGTGAGGGGGCGAGCGAACCCCCCTGAGCCTCCTCAGTCCCCGAGCTTCCGCGGCGCGAGGACCGGGGCGAGGGGCGGGATCCGCGCGGCCAGGCGCCGGCCCACGGCCCGGCAGAGGCCGGCGAGGCCCGACGGGTAGGCCCGGGCCACGCCGATCACGAGGAGCGCGAAGAGCACCATGCGCACCTCGCCCCACGCCCGCAGCAGCTCCGAGAGCCCCTCGATGAAGACGGCGCCCAGGACGGGCCCGGGGAAGGTCCGAAGGCCCCCGACGATGACCATGATCACCACCATGGCCATCTCGTTGAACTTCATCGGCGTCGGCGAGAGCAGCCCCACGTAGTGTCCCTGGAACCCCCCGGCCGCCGCGGCGAAGACGGCCGAGACGGCGAAGACGAACCGCTTCCACTTGAAGGTGTCCACGCCCATCGCCGCCGCCGCCTCCTCGTCGTCCCGGATGGCGCGCATGTAGGCCCCGATGCGCGAGTGGACGATCTCCCACGCCAGGAGCAGCGCCGCCAGGGCCAGGCCGAGGAACAGGTAGTAGTACGGGGTCGGGCGCGGGGTGCCGAAGAGGAGCGGCGTGCGCAGGCCGAGGTCCCCCCGGGTGATCTGGTACTCGACGGTGATCAGGAGACGGACCGACTCGGCGAACGCCCAGGTCGCGAGGGCGAGATAGATCGCCCGCATCCGGAGACACAGGGTCCCGAGCCCGTACCCGACCGCCGCGGCCAGGGCGACTCCGGCTGCGATGCCGACCAGGATCGGCACGCCGGCGTAGTGGACCAGCAGGGCCGACGTGTACCCGCCGATCCCCGCGAACGTGTGGTGCGCGAGCGAGAACTGGCCGGTGTAACCCGCCAGGAGGTTCCAGCCGAGGGCCAGGATGACGTAGTAGAAGCTGGTGGCGAGCACGTGCGCGTGATACTCGGAGACGACCCACGGGAGCCACGCGAGCGCGGCGTAGACGAGCGCGCACCAGCCGAGCCGGCGGGCGACGGGCGCCACTGACTCAGACGCCGAGGAGGGCGTCGCGGATCAGCTCGCGGAGCTGGTCGGCGAAGGCCTGCCGCGGCCCCTCGCGGCGGACCTGGCCCATCTCGAGCATGTAGAGGTAGTCGGAGATCTCGACGGCCTTCGTGATGTTCTGATCCACGAGCAGGACCGTCACGCCCGCCGCCCGGGCCCCGAGAAGCCAGGCATAGACTTGCTGGGCGATCCGCGGAGCGAGGCCGGCCGACGGCTCGTCCACGAGCAGCAGGGTGGGCTCGCTCACCTGCTCCTTGGCGAGGGAGAGCATCTTCGCCTCGCCGCCGCTCAGCGCCGTGGCGCGCATCCGCCGCTTCTCGGCGAGGCGCGGGAACTCGGCGTACGCGCGCTCCATCCCCCGGCCGACACGCGAGGCGTCGCGCCGGAAGACCCAGCTCCCGAGCTGGAGGTTCTCCTGCACCGTGAGCTGCGGGAAGATGTTCGTCCCCTGCGGCGCGTAGCTCATCCCGAGCCGCTTGATCTCGTGGGGCGCCAGGCCCTCGATCCCGCGCCCGGCGAAGACGATCCGGCCCCGCCGCGGGTGGAGGAACCCGAAGATCGTCTTGAGCAGCGTGGACTTCCCCGCCCCGTTGGGGCCGATGATGCCGGTGATCGTCCCCGGCTCGACCCGGAGCCGGATGTCGCTCAGGACGTCGATCCCCTCGACGTAGCCCGCGACGATCCCGTCCACCTCGAGCAGCGCCATCGCTACCGCCCCAGGTAGGCCTCGAGGACGAGGGAGTGGTTCGCGACCTCCTCGAACGACCCCTCGGCGATGAGCCGCCCCTCGTGCATCACCGAGACCCGCGGGCAGAGCCGGCGGAGCGTCGCCATCTCGTGGGAGACGATCAGGAACGTCACGCCTTCCCGCCGGTTCATCAACCGGATCGCCTCCATGATCGTGTCCTTGATCGCCGGGTGGACGCCGGCGAACGGCTCGTCCATCAGGAAGAGGTGCATCGGGTGCACCATGAGGCCACGCGCGATCTGGATCAGCATGCTCTGCCCGCCCGACAGCTCCTTGGCGAGAGAATGACGGAGCCCGTCCAGGGCGACGAACTCGAGGAGCCGCCGCGCCCGTTCGCGGATCTCGGCCAGCGGGCGGCCCCCGCCCCGATCCAGCTCGGCCAGCGCCGGCACGAGCACGTTCTCCAGCACGGTCATGTTCCCGAAGAGCTTGGGGATCTGGAACGTCCGCGCCACGCCGCGCCCGGTGATCTGGTGCGGGCGCAGCCCGTCGATCCGCTCGCCGCGGAGGTGGATCTCGCCCGCGTCGGCGCGATAGAGGCCCGAGATCAGGTTGATGGTCGTGGTCTTGCCCGACCCGTTGGGGCCGATGAGGCCGCGGACCTCGCCCGGGCGGATGGCCAGCGGCAGCCCGTCCACGGCCACCAGGCCGCCGAACCGCTTGGTGAGCCCCCGCGTCTCGAGGAGCCATCCGTTGTCCGGGGAGGCTTCGCCTCTCGAGCCGCCAGCCATGCTCCCCTCCATTCGCACGGAGCGCGGCGGGTGTCAAGGGTCCGCAGGCGGCCGAGCCTCGCTGGGCGCCCTCGCGCGCTCTGCCCTACCGTCAGCCGCGGTGGTCTCCTGGGAGCGTGCTAACATGGCGGAAGAGCGCGGCGAGTGGGAACGTTTCGCGTCGAGGTCACGGTAAGAAACCTCCACGACCCGACCCGGGGGCGGACGCTGTCTGTCCTGGTGGACACCGGCGCGACCTACACGACGTTGCCCCGGGACGTGGTGGAGCCCATCGGGTGCCAGCCGATTGGGACGCGACGGGTTGTCCTGGCGAACGGGCGCGAGGAAACCTGGCCTGTCGGCGTGGTGTTGCTGACCCTGGAGGGGCAAGAAGGTCCGACCTTCTGCCTGATCGGCCCCAACGGTGGTCCCGCGCTTCTCGGCGCCGTCACCCTGGAGGAATTTGCCCTGGGTGTCGATCCTGTGGCGAAACGCCTACTCCCGGTCCGAAGCTACCTGACCGTCGCCTTCAGGCTCGCCGCCCGCCGTCGCCCTGAGCCGTCCCCTCGCAGCGGCTGACCCTCGCGGACCCGCCCACCGGGACACCTGCTCGCCGGGAGGTCCTATGTTTCCCACGCTGTTCTCGGCCTTCCAGGTCAAGGGCGTGACGCTCCGGAACCGGATCGTGGTCGGGGATGCTTCGGCCGCGCGGCCCACCGACAAGGTGATCCTCGAGGCCGCCGTGCTCGCCCGCCGGCTCTGAGCAGGCTCCAGAACCCTGCCCGGCGGCCTGGACAGCGCTCCCCGCGCGGGCTAGGCTAAACAGGATCATGCCGGCTCACGTCACCGAGCTTCGCGCGCGCTGGAGTGACATCCTCACGATCCCCCTGCCGCTCCCCAACCCGGGCGAGCGCGAGTTCGCCGTCGTCCCGCTCCGGGGCGACGTCGAGCTCCACCGCACGGAGTGGCGGCTCCTGTTCCGCCAACCCGAGCGCCGGACCACGCCGTGACCGCGGAGCCCTTCCGGCCGCGGGGCCCCCGGCGGCCCGAGGACGACGTCGTCTTCCAGGCCCGGCGCCGCGAGAGGCGCGTCAGGCAGGAGATCGCGTTCCGGGGGTCGGTGGCGCTCCTGATCTTGCGTTCAACGAGGGCCTCGGGCTGGGGTCTGCGGTCGGCGCCAACCCGGTCATCCGCGCCACCGCCCTGGTCGCTCTCCTGCTGAACGGCCCGTACTACCTGGCCGGACGCGCCGCCGGCGCGTTCCGGCTCCAAGCCTACAGCCGGATGCTCGTCGACATCCTCCTGCTCACGGTCGGCTCTATGCCGCCGGCGGGCTCGCCGCAGCCTCCTACGTGGGCGTCTACACGATCGTCCCCGTCTACGCCGGGATCGTCCTGTCGAGCAGGGCCTGCGTGGTCGCGACCGTGACCGCGACCGCGAGCTACGTCGCCATCGCCCTGCTCCAGCAGGCGAAGTGGCTGCCCCCCACGGGCGTGGCGCCGCCGAATGCCTGGGAGACGGCCGCGTTCAACTTGCTCATCCTCAACGTGGTCGGTGCGCTCACCGCGGTCCTGGCCAACGCCTACCGGTACAGCCGTCACCGCCTGGCCGCGCTCTACCAGGAGCTCGAGCGCGCCCACGACGAGTCGCTTCGGCTCAACACGGAGCTCCAGCAGACGGCGCGGCTGAACGTCCTCGGCGAGGTGCTGAGCGGGGTCAGCCACGAGATCCGCAACGCGCTCCAGGCCGTGATCCTCCCCCTCGACGTGATCCGGCAGAAGCTCGGGGAGCCCGCGCCCGACCTTCGCCGGCACCTGGACCGCGTGGAGCACGGCGCCAACCTGGCGATGCGTATCATCACGAACGTCCTGCAGACGGCGCGGCAGAGCTCGACCGAGAAGGTCGCCGTCTCGTGGGCCGAGGTGGCCCGGCGCACCGTCGAGCTCAAGGGCTACGACCTCCGGCGGGACGGGATCACCATGCAGCTCGACTTCCCGCATGACCTCCCGCTCGTCATCGCCCGCCCCCTCCAGCTCCAGCAAGTCCTGCTGAACCTCGTCACGAACGCCCAGGACGCCCTCCGCGACGGCAAGCGGACCAAGACGATCGCCATCGCCGGGCTGACCGAGCCGGGGCGGGCGGTGATCGAGGTGCGCGACACGGGCCCGGGCATCCCGCCCGAGGCGCTCCCGCGCCTCTTCGAGCCGTTCTTCACGACGAAGACGCACGGCACCGGCCTCGGCCTCTCGATCTGCGCCGACATCGTCCGCGAGCTCGGGGGCCAGTTGACCGCCGCGAACCGCGCGGGCGGGGGAGCCGTGTTCCGCGTCAGCCTGCCAGCCCTTCCATCCGCGCCCGCGGTCATCGGCGCCCCGACCGCCTGACCGCCGGTGCTCGCGCTGCGCCTCCACGCGCCGGGGCCCGTGGAGCGGGGTCCCCTCCGGTTCGAGGAGGTCCCGGCGCCGACGCCCGGGCCTGGGGGCATCCGGCTGGCCGTCCGCGCCTGCGGTCTCTGCCACACCGACCTCCACATCGTCGAGGGGGAGCTGCTCCCGCCCCGGCGGCCGCTCGTCCCCGGCCACCAGGTCGTCGGGATCGTGGACGCCCTGGGGCCGGACGTCCGACGCTTCCGCGTCGGCGATCGCGTCGGCGCGGCGTGGCTCCACCAGACCTGCGGCGCGTGCCCCGCGTGCCGGCACGGCACCGAGAACCTCTGCCCCGAGGCGCGCTTCACGGGGTTCCACGTGGACGGCGGCTACGCGGCCCTCATGACGGTCCCCGCTGCGTTCGCCTACCCCCTGCCGGCCGCGATCCCCGACGCGACCGCGGCGCCGCTCCTCTGCGCGGGCATCATCGGCTACCGGGCGCTCCGCGTCGCGGGGGTCCGGCCGGGTGAGCGGCTCGGGCTCTTCGGCTTCGGCGCCTCGGCGCACCTCGCGCAGCAGGTGGCCCGCGCGTGGGGATGCGAGGTCCTCGTCTTCACGCGCGCGCCCACGCACCGGGAGCTGGCCCGAGCGCTGGGCGCCGCATGGGCGGGGTCCGCGGAGGAAGCGCCCCCTGCCCCGCTCGACCGGGCGGTGCTCTTCGCCCCGGCCGGCGCGCTCGTCCCCGTGGCGCTCCGCCGGCTCCGCCCCGGCGGGACGCTCGCGATCGCGGCCGTCTACCTCGACCGCGTCCCGGAGCTCGACTACGCCCTCCTCTACGGCGAGCGCGTGGTGCGCAGTGTGACGGCGAGCACGCGGCGGGACGGGGAGGAGCTGCTCGAGCTGGCGGCGGCGATCCCGCTCCGGCCGGAGGTGGAGACCTTCCCGCTCATCGCTGCGAACGAAGCCCTCGCGGCGCTCAAGGCGAGCCGGCTTCGGGCGGCCGGCGTCCTCATCCCCTAGCCTCTTCCCTCTCCATCCCGCTGGGAGGGAGAGGGCGGGGTGAGGGAGGGTCGCTTCTCGGGGCTGCAGTTGGCGTACACTGTGGCTTGAAATGGGCATCTTTCGACAGCCAGTCACCGTGACCAATCCGGCGACCCGGCAGGCCACCCAAGTGGAGTGCATGGTCGACACGGGCTCCACGTACCTCTGGCTCCCCGAGGACCTGTTGCGGTCGCTCGGGGTCGAACCGGCCTTGAGGAGACGGCTCAGGCTTGCGACCGGTCAGGTCATCGAGCGCCCAGCGGCAGAGGTGCTGCTGACGCTCAACGGGGAGACCCTCACGCTCGTCTGCGTCTTTGGCGAATCGGGGAGCGACCCCCTGCTCGGATCGCTTGCCCTGGAAGCCTTCTCGCTGGCGGTCGATCCGGTCAACAAGCGGCTCGTCCCCACCATCTCGTACTTGGCCTAGCGCACGAAGCGGCGGAGGTTCTTCAGGTAGTAGGCCATCGCCACCGTCACCACGGTGGCGAGGATCGCCCCCACCAGGTTCCCCACCTCCCCCGTGCGGCGGTAGGCCAGTACCTCCCAGACCGCGAAGAAGGCGAAGAAGAGAATGGCGGCCCCGATGAGGATCCGGTGCGCCACGATGATGAGCGGTGGCCGCTCCGCGCCGGGGCTCAAATCACCCAGCCCCCGTCGACGCACAAGACCTGCCCGGTGATGTAGTTCGCCGCGGGCGAGGCGAGGAACGCGACGGCCTCCGCCACGTCCACCGGCTCCCCCATGCGCGGGATCGGGAGCGCCTCGACCGGGTACGCGTAGCCGCGCGTCATCTCGGTGTCCACGCCCCCCGGCGCGACGGCGTTGACGTAGATCCCGGCCTGCCCCACGTCCTTGGCGACCCACTTCGTGAGCGCGATGACCCCGCCCTTGGCGGCCGCGTACGCGGGCCCCGAGCGGCCGCGGTGGGAATCGGGCGCCTCCCGCGCCTGCGAGACGGCGCCGCCGACGATCCCGGAGATGGACGCGATGGTCACGATCTTCCCGTAGCCCTGGGCGCGCATGACGGGAACGGCAGCCTGGATCACGAGGAAGGTCCCCTTGAGCACGACGTCCACCACGCGGTCCCAGGTGGCTTCGCTCGTCTCCTCGAGCGCGTCCCGGTGGGCGATGCCGGCCGCGGTCACGACGAGGTCGAGCCGCCCGAGCTCCGCCACGACCCGCCCCACGGCGCCCCGGACGTCCCCGGCCGCCGTGACGTCGAGGGCGAGCCCGAGGGCGCGCCGGCCGCGGTCGCGGATCCCGGCGAGCGTCGCGTCGGTCGGAAGGAGGTCGGCCACGGCGACGTCGGCGCCGTCACGGGCGAGGGCGAGCGCGCAGGCCTGGCCGATCCCGCGCGCCCCGCCGGTGACGAGGGCGACCTGCCCCCGGAGGTCTCCCCGCTCGCTGCGCCGCACCGGGGCTATGCCGCGTCCAGCGCGAAGCCGAGCGCCGCTCCGAGGGGCTCGAGGAGCCGGCGCGCGTCCTCGTCGGCCGCGCGCCAGAGCTGGAAGAGGCGGTTCTGCGCCGCCCAGAGCCCGGGCGCGAAGCCGACCTGCTCCCCGAGGTGCAGCACCGCCAGGGCCGCATCCACCCGCTCGGACGTGACGCCGGTCTCGAGGCGCGCTATCCGCGCCAGCAGCGCCCGCTCGAGGTGGCCGGCGGCGCGCTCACGATCGAGGTGAAGATCGAGGCCGAGGGAGCGCGCCTCGGCCAGGAGCTCCCCGACCCGCTCGGGGATGCGGTCCTCGTCGGCGAGCGTCGCCAGCTCCCGCTCCGCCTCGCGCCGAAGGACGTAGCGCGCGGCCAGCGCCAGGGCCTCGGGCACGGGCGCGTCGGCCTCGCGCAGGTACTGCATGAGCCGGCGGTTCTCCTCGTACAGGTGGACGTACGTGTCGTCAAAGCGCTGGAGCACGTGCTCCGTCAGGGCGGCCAGGACGCGCCGCCGCTCCTCGAGGAAGAGATCGCGGATCCCGTACGCCTTCCCCTCGAAGTGCTGATCGACGGCACGGACGACCTCGGCGAGGCTCAGGCCCGCGAACCGCTGGAACAGCTCCTCCCGGATTGCGGCGAACTCGGTCGGGGCGAGGCCGGCGCGCATCGCACAGTGGAAGTCGTGGCCGCCGAAATGCAGCACGGCGACGGCCGCCTCCTCGGCCTCCCCCGTTACGTCCGACGCGACGCGGACCCGGCCGACTGCGAGCGAGGTGTCGCCGTACGCCTCGCGCTGCCACTCGAGCTGCGCCAGGGTGTAGGCGTAGACGCTCGCCTGGTCCCCGTAGCCCTCGTACGGGGCCCCGATCGCGTAGTGCGCGATCACGCGGTGCAGGTCCACGACCGCCGGCAGGACGTGGCGGCGGTAGACGACGTCGCCCGTGCCCAGCTCCGGGACGTTCGAGGGCGCCAGGGCGAGGCGCCGGAGCAGCTCCTCCTCGAGGTCGCCGCCCCCGAGCTCCCGGGCGAGCTGGACGGCCCGGGCGGCGTACTTGAGGATCTGGACGGCCTCGATCCCCGAGATCTCGTCGAAAAACCAGCCGCACGAGGTGTACATGAGCAGGCGCTGGCGCTGGAGCTCGAGTAGCTTCACCGCCTCGACCTGCTCGAAGTCGGAGAGCGGGCGGAGCTGGTGGTGGGCGAGGAAGGCGGCGAGGCGCGCGGGGGAGCGGTCGAGAATCACCTGGATGTAGTCGTCGCGCGCGTCCCACGGATTCTTGAGGAGCGACGCGGCGCGCGCCTCGTAGAGCGGGTCCACCTGGTCCCGCAGCCAGTCGAGCGCCTCCCGGAGCGGCGCGCGCCAGCGCTGGTGCCAGCCGGGGTGCCCCGTGTTGCAGCCGCAGTCCGCCCGCCAGCGCTCGACCCCGTGCGCGCAGCTCCACGACGAGGGCTCCACGATCTGCACCTCTTCGCCGGGCGGGTGCGCGGTCAGGAAGGCGCCGTAGTTCGTCAGCGCCACCTGCCCTTCCCGCTCGATCCGGTGACACGCCGCGACGACCGCCATCTCTCCGAAGGGATGGTGGTGGCCGTACGACTCGCCGTCCGTGGCGATGTGGACGAGCTGCGCGCCCGGCCGCCGGTCGTCGAAGGCGCCCACGAGGCGCGTCGCGAAGTCGTCCCCCGAGCGGAGCAGCCCCTCGAAGGCCACCGCCTGGGAGATCGGCCCGTCGTAGAAGAAGAGCGCGAGGGTCGCCCCGACGGGCGAGCGCCAGCGGTAGGGCCGGCTCGGGTCGATAGCCGCCCCCACCTCCTGCCACGCGCCGTCGGGGGGCGTGCGCACCCGGCCGGCCTGCCGCGGGGCCAGGATGGTGAACGCGATCCCGTGCTCGGCCAGG
The DNA here is from genome assembly GCA_964416315.1 of uncultured bacterium. GTDB lineage: Bacteria > Methylomirabilota > Methylomirabilia > Rokubacteriales > DASRDR01 > CAYQDR01. The sequence continues at coordinate 2,905 of CAYQDR010000068.1, read as the reverse complement.
ACCTCGAGCGTCTCCCCGTCCACGGCCGTCTCCGGGAGCCACATCCCCTCGGGCTCCCGCCCGAAGCGGTGGCGGAAGTCCGCGAGGCCCCACCGCACCTGGGTCACCTTGTCGCGCCGGGACGCGAGCGGCATGATGGCGTGGTTGTACGGCTGGGCGATCGCGTTCCCGTGGCCGCCCCGCGCGGCCACGCTCGCGCGATCCGCCTCGAGGATGCGGGCATAGACGTCGGGCCGGTCGGCCGCGAGCCAGTGCATGAGCGTCGGCCCGACGTTGAAGGAGATCCGCTCGAAATTGTTGCCGATGTCGGTGATCCGGTTCCGCGCGTCCACCCGCCGCGCCGCGGCGTTCGGCGCGTAGCACTCGGCCGTCACGCGGGCGTTCCAGTCGTGGTAGGGGTAGGCCGCGTCCTGGATCTCGACCGCCTCCAGCCACGGGTTCTCGCGCGGCGGCTGGTAGAAGTGCCCGTGGATGGCGATGTAGCGGGGAGTACTCAGAGCCCCTCCTCGAGGTGTCCCCGGGCGCCGAGCTCCGCAAGGGCGCCGACGAGGTCGCCGCCGATGCCCCGCCAGAGGCCCCACACCCCGTCGAGGTACGCCTCCCACCGGTACGTCAGCGCGACGAGCGCCTCCTCGCCGCTCCGGCGGAAGTGCTGGCGGTTCTCCTCGCAGAAGCGCAACCGGGTGTCCATGAAGAACTCGAGCTCCTTGTGGAAGGTGCCCGAGACGAGCTGCTCGGCGAGGACCGGGGAGACGTTGATCGTCCAGCGCGGGGAGACGCCCGCGGCCGCGAGGCGGCGGGCCACGTCCAGGAGCGGGAGATAGCACCCGACGGCCGCCTCGTTCAGCCAGTCCGAGCCGTGGGGCCACCGGCCGTGGCTGACGACGAACGGGAGGTGGGTGTGCAGGACGAGGGCGAAGCCGGGAAGCGGCCCGCGGGCCGCCGGGAGGGCCCGGCCCGACTCGCGTGTCGTCACGGTGCGCGGCCCTCCCGCGACAGGCGGCCCCGGGCCGGGCGAGGGGGGCGGAGGGAGGCGAGGCCTCCCTCGGGAGCGCTTACCAGCGCGGGGTGCGACGCGGCCCGCCGCCGGACGGCCGTCCGCTGCCGGCGCCGCCGCGCCCCTCACCGCCCGCGCGCGAGCCCTGGGGGTTGGCGACCTCCACCCGGATGATCCGGCCGTCCACGCGCTGGCCGTTGAGCTTGCTGATGGCGTTCTGCGCCTCCTCGGCCGTCGCCATCTCCACGAAGCCGAACCCGCGCGAGTTGTTCGTGTACCGATCCGTGATCACGGTGGCGGACTCGACCGTCCCGAACTGCGCGAACTGCTCGCGCAACGACTCGGACGTGGTCGAGTACGAGAGACCTCCGATATACAGCTTGACCGCCATGGTGCCTCCTTTGCGACCGGCCGGCCACGGCCCCCCGCCGCTCTGTCGGGCCCTCCGCAGGGGGCGCGAGCCCGACGGCCGCCGGTCGCCCGAACGAGCCGGGATCAGCATACCACGGCCCGCCCTCGGTCAAGCCACGCGCGGCCCGTGACTGAGCCGCCCCCAAGAATTCGAGCAGCCTCGCCTGACCTGGGCTGAGCCGGCGAGAGCGTGAGTGCGCAGCGCTTGACGCCTTCTCTCCGCAGGGCTAGCTTTGGCGCACCGGAGGCCCATCATGCACTGTCCTCGGTGCCAGCGCGAGAACCCCACCGGACAGAAGTTTTGTGGGGAGTGTGGCGCCCCGCTCGCAGCTCCCTGTCCCGCCTGCGGAGCGGCGAATCCGCCGGGGCAGAAGTTCTGCGGCGAGTGCGGGACCTCGCTGACCGGCGCTCCGGCAGCCCTGAAGTTTGGCTCCCCGGAGGCCTACACCCCCAAGCACCTCGCGGAGAAGATCCTCACCTCGAGGAGCGCGCTCGAAGGGGAGCGCAAGCAGGTGACCGTGCTCTTCGCCGACCTGAAGGGTTCCATGGAACTCCTCGCCGACCGCGACCCCGAGGAGGCACGGAAGCTGCTCGACCCCGTGCTCGAGCACATGATGGAGGCCGTGCATCGGTACGAGGGCACCGTCAACCAGGTGATGGGCGACGGCATCATGGCGCTCTTCGGCGCCCCCGTCGCCCACGAGGACCACGCGGTGCGGGCGTGTTACGCAGCGCTGCGGATGCAGGAGTCCGTGAAGCGATATGCCGAGGAGGTCCGCCGCGCCGAGGGGATTCCCATCCAGATCCGGGTGGGTCTGAACTCCGGGGAGGTCGTCGTCCGCGCCATCGGCAGCGACCTCCACATGGACTACACCGCCGTCGGCCAGACGACGCACCTGGCTGCTCGGATGGAACAGGTGGCCGCCCCCGGAACCATCCTTATGACCGCGGAGGTTCTCCGGCTGGCCGAAGGCTACGTCGGGGTCAAGCCGCTCGGCCCCATGCCTGTCAAGGGACTGAGCGAGCCGGTTGACGTGTACGAGATCACCGGAGCGGGCCCCGTCCGGACGCGGCTCCAGGCGACAGCCGCCCGGGGCCTGACCCGGTTCGTGGGGCGCCACGCCGAGACGGAGTCTCTGCGGCTCGCGCTGGAGAAGGCCCGGGGGGGTCACGGCCAGGTCGTGGCCCTCGTGGGCGAGCCTGGCGTGGGCAAGTCCCGCCTCTTCTGGGAGTTCACCCGCTCGCATCGGACCCAGGGCTGGCTCATCGTGGAGAGCGGGTCCGTCTCCTACGGCAAGGCCTCAGCATACCTCCCGGTCACCGACCTGCTCCGGGCCTACTTCCAGATCGAGGCGCGTGATGACGCGCGCAAGATCCGCGAGAAAGTGACGGGCAAGGTGCTCTCTCTGGATCGGGCGCTCGAGCCCTCGCTGCCGCCGCTCCTGGGGCTCCTGGATGTCCCCGTCGAGGAGTCCGAGTGGCAGCGCCTCGAGCCGT
>CAYQDR010000067.1:0-25444 GCA_964416315.1 uncultured bacterium | reverse complement strand
CCGCCTCCGTCATTCGGGTCCCCCCACACCCCCGCCCCCTCCCACCCCCTCCTGGGGCTCCTCCGGCGCTTCGGGACGAAGCAGCGGGAACAGGATCACGTCGCGGATGGAGGCCTGGTCGGTGAAGAGCATCACGAGCCGGTCGATCCCGACCCCCTCCCCCGCCGTCGGCGGGAGACCGTACTCGAGGGCGCGGACGAAGTCTTCGTCGAGCCGGTGCGCCTCCTCGTCGCCCGCCTGCCGCGCCACGAGCTGCGCTTCGAAGCGCCGTCGCTGCTCGATCGGGTCGTTCAGCTCCGAGTAGGCGTTCGCCAGCTCCAACCCCGCCACGAAGAGCTCGAACCGGTCCACCAGCCGCGGATCCTCCCGCTTCTGCTTCGCGAGCGGCGAGAGCTCGATCGGGAAGTCCACGACGAACGTCGGCTGGACGAGCGTGGGCTCGACGAAACTCTCGAACACGTCCTTCCACATGAGGTACGCGCGGGTGGCGGCGCCCCAGCGCCACCCGCCCGCGTCCGCCCCGCGCTCGGCCGCCACCTCTCGCGCACGCCGCCGGACCCGCTCCGCGTCCCAGAGCGCCTCTCCCCCGAGCCCGAGGACGCCGCCGACCGCGTCGAGGTACCGGAGCCGCGGCCACGGGGGCGTGAGGTCGACCCGCGCTCCCTGGTACGTGAGGCCGAGCCCGCCACGGAGCGCCTGCCCCAGCTCGACGAAGAGGGCCTCCGTCAGCTCCATCAGGTCGCCGTAGTCCGCATAGGCCTGGTAGAACTCGAGCATCGTGAACTCGGGGTTGTGTTCGGTGGAGATACCCTCGTTCCGGAAGATCCGGCCGATCTCGTAGACGCGGTCGAACCCGCCCACGATCAGGCGCTTGAGGTGGAGCTCGAGCGCGATCCGCAGGAAGAGCGGCAGGTCGAGGGCGTTGTGATGGGTCGCGAAGGGCCGGGCCGCCGCCCCCCCGGGGACGGCCTGCATGGTCGGCGTTTCGACCTCGAGGAACCCGCGCGCGTCGAGGAAGGCGCGGATCGTCTGGATGAGCCGCGTCCGGACCCGGAAGATCTCGCGGGTCGCCGGGTTCACCAGAAGGTCCGCGTACCGCTGCCGGTAGCGGGTCTCGACGTCGCGGAGCCCGTGCCACTTCTCCGGCAGGGGCCGGAGCGACTTCGCCAGGAACGTCCACGCCTTCACCTGGATGGTGAGCTCCCCCGTCCGCGTCCGGAAGAGCTCCCCCGTGACGCCCGCGAAGTCCCCGACGTCCAGCTCGGTGAAGCCGGGGTAGGCGTCCCCGAGGACGTCCGCGCGCGCGTAGACCTGGACCGTGCCGGTGCCGTCGAGGAGGTGGGCGAAGCACGAGCGGCCGTGGTGTCGGTGGGAGATCACCCGGCCCGCGACGCTCACGGGGCCGGCGCCCCGCAGCTCGCCCTCGGCCGCCCCGTCCCACCGCGCGTGCAGCGGTCCCGCCCAGTGGGAGACGGGGTAGCGCATGCCGAACGGATCGATCCCGGCCGCGCGCAGCCCCGCCAGCTTCTCGCGCCGGCGGCGGACCAGCTCGTGACCCGGAGGGCCGCCCGGCTGCGCGTCGCTCACGGGCGTGGTGTCCTGGGCACGGCGGACGCCCCGACCGTCCTACTTGGCGCCGCCGAAGAGGTACGCCTCAATGAACGGGTCGATCTCCCCGTCCAGCACCGCCTCGACGTTGCCGATCTCGAGGTTCGTGCGGTGATCCTTGATGAGCTGGTACGGGGCGAAGATGTAGGAGCGGATCTGACTCCCGAAGGCGATCTCCTTCTTCTCGCCCGTGAGCTGCTCGAGCTCCGCCTTGCGCTTCTGGTCCGCGAGCTGGTAGAGGCGGGCGCGCAGGACCCGCATCGCCGTGTCGCGGTTCCGCAGTTGCGAGCGCTCGTTCTGGCAGCTGACCACGATCCCCGTCGGGAAGTGGGTGATCCGTACCGCCGAGTCGGCCGTGTTGACGCCCTGCCCGCCGGGACCCGACGAGCGGAAGACGTCCACGCGGACCTCCTCGTCACGCACCACCACCTCGATCTCCTCGACCTCGGGGATCACCGCCACGGATGCGAAGGAGGTGTGCCGCCGCCGCGCGGCGTCGAACGGCGAGATGCGCACCAGGCGGTGGACCCCGGTCTCGCCCTTGAGGTACCCGTAGGCGTACTCCCCACCCATCTCGAGCGTCGCCGACTTGATCCCGGCCTCCTCCCCGGGGAGGAGATCCACGACCTCGGCCTTGTACCCGTGCCGCTCCGCCCAGCGCGTGTACATCCGCAGCAGCATCTGGGCCCAGTCCTGGGACTCGGTTCCGCCGGCGCCCGCGTGAATGGAGAGGATGGCGGTCTTCCGGTCGTGCTCGCCCGACAGCACGACGGCGAGCTGGAACTCGCGGAACTCCTGCTGGAGGCGCCGGAGGCCGTCCTGGATCTCCGGCTCGAGGCTCTCGTCTCCCTCCTCGGAAGCCATCTCCCAGAGCAGCCGCACCTCGCCGAGCTTGACCTCGAGCTCCCCGGCGCGGCCCACGAGACGCGAGAGCTCGTTCCGCTCCCGGATCAGCGCCTGCGCCCGCCTGGCGTCGTCCCAGAACGCGGGCGCCCCCATCTCCCGGTCGAGCTCGGCTAGTCGCGCCGCCTTGGCGGGGAGGTCAAAGATGCCCCCGGAGGTCCTCGAGCCGCCGCTCGAGGTCGCCGAAGTCGCGCCGAAGCTCCCCGAGCACGCGATTAGCTCACGCGCCCGCCGGCGACCCCCGCGGCGACGGCCGCCGCCCCCAGGGTCGCGCACGCGTACGCGAAGACGTCGCCGAAGCGCGTGAAGAAGGTGGAGCCCCGCCGCATCGGGACCGAGGCCCGCAGGCTACCCCGCCACCCGAGCGGGAGCTCCGTGCCGATCCGCCCCGACGGCGCAACGAATGCGGAGACGCCGGTGTTCGCCGCGCGCACGACGGCGACGCCGTTCTCGACCGCCCGGAGCGGCACCATCGCGAGGTGCTGCAGTGGTCCCCCCGAGTCGCCGAACCAGGCGTCGTTCGTGATGTTCACCATCAAGTCCGCACCCTCCGCGACGAACCGCCGGAAGAGGTCCGGGAAGATCACCTCGTAGCAGATCACCGCCCCGAATCGCGCCCCGTCCACGGCGAAGATCACGGGCGCCCGTCCGGGGGTGAAGTCCCCGATCTGGGCCGCGATCGCGCCCACAAAAAAGAGCAGCCGCTTCAGGGGCACGTACTCCCCGAACGGCACCAGGTGCATCTTATCATAGCGGCCTTCGACCCCTCGCTCTTTGATGAGAAAGGCGCTGTTGAAGTAGTGCACCACCCGTCCGTCGCGGCGGGCATCGGGCGCGCCGACGAGGAGCGGCACCCGCGTCTCGCCGGCGAGCGACACGAGCGACGCGAGCACGGCCGGCTCGTAGCGGACGTACGCGGGGACCGCCGCCTCGGGCCAGACGACGAGCCGCTGCCCCGCCGCGACCTGGCGCGTGAGGTCGGCATAGATGCGGAGCGTCTCCTCCCGGAAGGTCCGGTCCCACTTGATCGCCTGGTCGATGTTCCCCTGGACGATCGCGATGGGCAGCGCTCCCCCGCCCGGCACGGACGCTGGCTCGCGGCCGACGGCGACGGTGCCACCGATGGCGACGACGGTGACCGCCGCGCTCGCCAGCACGGCGCGGCGGGTCCGCTCGAGGAGGGTCCAGGCGATGGCCGTGTTGACGAGGATCAGCAGGAGCGAGACCCCGTACACTCCCGTCCAGGCCGCGAGCTGGATCAGCTCGAGCCGCCGGTAGGGGATGTAGCCGAGGAGCCCCCAGGGGAATCCCGTCAGCACGTGGGTCCGCGCCAGCTCCGCGCTCACCCAGAGCGGCGGCGCCAGCCACAGGGCCCCGCGTCCGAGCCGCCGCCCGAGCCAGGCGAGGAGCGCCGCCACGGCGCCCCAGTAGAGCGCGAGGTAGCCCGACAGGAGCAGGAGGACCCCCGCGGCCAGGGGGAAGCCGAGCGTCGAGTAGGTCGTCATCGTGTGGGTGAGCCAGCGCAGCAGTGGGACGAAGAACAGGAGCCCGGCCAGCCACGCCTCGGCGAACGCCGACCCGGGTGATCGGGCGGTCGCGGCGAGGCCGAGGACCGGGGCGAGGCTCACCCAGCCGAGGAGGTCCCACCCCGGGCGCGGGTACGCGAGGTGGAGCGCGAACCCCGCGGCGGCGGCGACCAGGAGTCGCGCAGCCGCTCCCGCGCGCCCGGGCGCGGCCCCGCCCACTTCAGCGCCCCGCGAGGAGGCGATCGCCGAGGATGCCGGGGAGGCCGGCCCGATAGATGCGCCGGCGCGCCTCGTGGACGTCGTACGGCGCGCGCCGGATCTCGACCTCGCCCAGCTCGGCGTCCCAGACGGCGTAGACCGCGGTCGGGTCGCCGTCGCGCGGCTGCCCGACGCTCCCGACGTTGACCACGAGGCGCGCGTCGGGAGTGAGGCGCGTGGCACCGACGCCCCGCCGGAACTCGAGCCTCCCGTCCACCCGCAGCGTCCACACCGCCGGCACGTGCGAGTGGCCGACGAAGCAGAGCCGCGTCGCGAAGGCCGGAAAGGCCATGGCGCCGTCGGCCGGCGACATGAGGTAGGGCCAGCCCTCCGGGTCGTGCGGGGAGGCGTGGACGAGCGTCGCCCCCGCCTCCTCGGCGACGACGGGCAGCTTGCCGAGGTACGCGGACTGATCGGCGCGAAGTTGCCCCGCGGTCCACTCCGCCGCGGCGCGCGCGTACGGGTTGAACCACTCGAGGTCCATCAGCCCCGCGGCGGCGCGGTCGTGGTTGCCGGCGACGATCGCGGCGTCCCGGCTGCCGATGATCTCGACCACGCGCCCGGGGTCGGCGCCGTAGCCCACGAGGTCCCCCAGACAGATCAGGCGCCGGACCCCGAGGGCGTCGAGCCCGGCCAGCACCGCGGTGAGCGCGGGCTCGTTCGCGTGGATGTCGGCTAGGACTCCGTAGCGGACGGCAGCAGCTCCCGGCGGACGCGGTCCAGCAGGCCATTGATGAACCGTGTCGATTCCTCGGTCGAGAACTTGCGCGCGATCTCCAGGGCCTCGTTGATCGCGACCTTGTACGGCACCTCGTGGACCCACAGGAGCTCGAAGATGCCGGCGCGGAGGATGTTCCGGTCCACCACCGCCATCCGGTCGAGGTCCCACCGCTCGGCGAAGCGCGTGATCAACTCGTCGATCTTCCCCTGGTTCGCTTTCGTGCCCCGCACGATCGTCTCGGCGAAGCCGCGGACGTCGTCGCCGACCCGCTGCCGCCGCCAGAACTCGTCGGCCGTCGGGCCGGGGTCCTGCTCCTCCCGGACGTCCAGCTCGTAGAGGAGCTGGAGCGCCAGCTCCCGCGCCTTCCGCCGTCTCCCCATCAGCGCCGCCCTCGTCGCGGCGCCCCACGCCGCGCCGGCCGCCCGTCGAGCGCCCGCAGGAGGCCGACCAGCTCGAGCGCCGCCAGGGCGGCCTCCTCTCCCCGGTTCCCCATCCTGCCGCCCGCCCGGTCGAGCGCCTGCGCGCGCGTTTCCGCCGTGATCACCCCGAACGTCGCGGGCACCCCGGTCAGCCGGCCCACGTCGGCGATCCCGCGCGCCGCCTCCCCGGCGACGTACTCGAAATGGGGCGTCTCCCCGCGGATGACGCACCCCAGGCAGACCAGGGCGTCGATACCGCCCCGCCGCGCGAGGGCGAGGGCGACCTGGGGGATCTCGAATGCCCCCGGCACCCACACCACCGCCACGTCGCGGTCGGCCGCCCCGTGGCGCCGCAGGGCGGCGCGCGCCCCCACGACGAGCCGTGCGGTGATCTCCTCGTGGAAGCGCGAGACCACGATCGCGAACCGGCGGCCGCGCGCGGTGAGGTCCCCGCGCACCCCAGGGGCTGTCCCCGCCATCCGCCGTCCTCCCGGCCCCCGGCGCTCAGAGCGGGCGCTGGGAGAAGAGGTGACCCAGCTTGTCCTGCTTGGTCTTCAGGTAGAAGCGGTTCGCCTCCGACGCAGGGATCTCGATCGCGACTCGCTCGACGACCCGCAGGCCGTACCCCTCGAGCCCCACGATCTTCTTCGGGTTGTTCGTCAGGAGGCGCATCGAGCGCACGCCGAGGTCTACCAGGATCTGCGCGCCGATCCCGTAGTCCCGGAGGTCGGCCTTGAAGCCGAGCGCCTCGTTCGCCTCGACGGTGTCCTTCCCCTGGTCCTGCAGCTCGTAGGCGCGCAGCTTGTTCAGGAGCCCGATCCCCCGACCCTCCTGCCGCATGTACACGAGGACACCGCGGCCTTCGGTGGCGATGATCGCCAGCGCCTTCCGGAGCTGCTCGCCGCAGTCGCACCGCTGGGAGTGGAAGACGTCCCCCGTCAGGCACTCGGAGTGGACGCGGACGAGCACCGGGTCGTCCCCGCGGATCTCCCCCATCAGGAGCGCCGGCACCACGCGGTCGTCCACGGTCGTCTCGTAGGCGATGGCGGTGAAGGTCCCGTAGGGGGTGGGAACGTGCGTGGTCGCGGCGCGCCGGACCAGCTTGTCCTTCTGGATCCGGTACTGGATCAGGTCCCTGATCGTGATCATCCGGAGCCCGTGCTGCGAGGCGAGCGCGACGAGCTCGGGAAGCCGCGCCATCCCGCCCCGCTCGTCCATGACCTCGCAGATCACGCCGGCCGGGTAGCAGCCGGCGAGCCGGGCAAGGTCCACGGCGGCCTCCGTGTGGCCGGCCCGGCGGAGCACGCCGCCCGGCATCGAGCGCAGCGGGAAGATGTGACCCGGGCGCGCCAGGTCCTCCGGGCGCGTCGCCGGGTCCACGAGCGCGCGCACCGTGACGGCCCGGTCGTACGCGGAGGTGCCGCTCGTGACGCCGCGCTTGGCGTCCACCGAGTCCGTGAACGCGGTCCCCATGAGGGCCGTGTTCTCGGTGACCATCATCGGAATCCTCAGCTCGTCGAGGCGCTCCCCCGTCATCGGCGCGCAGATCAGCCCGCGGCCGTGCTTCGCCATGAAGTTCACCGCCTCCGGCGTGACGCGGTCGGCGGCCATCACGAGGTCGCCCTCGTTTTCCCGATCCTCGTCGTCGACGACGACGAGGAGGCGCCCCTGGCGGATCTCCTCGATCGCCTCCTCGATCGGCGTGAAGTGCCGCGCCAGCTCGTCCCGCTCCCCGCTCATGAGGTCCCCCCACACCCCCGACCCCTCCCACCCCTCAGGGGGGGAGGGGAGCCGCCCGCCTCCCCGTTACCGTCCCGGGGGCGGGTCGACACCGGGTGTCTCATCTCAGGCCCCTCCGGCCGGCACCGTGAGCCCGTGCCGCGCCAGGAACTCGCGCGCCTCCCCGCCGGCCCCGAGGAGCGCGCGCACGTACTTGCCGATGACGTCCATCTCCAGGTTGACGCGCGCGCCCACCCCGCGCCGGCCGAGCGTCGTCTCGGCCAGGGTGTGCGGGATCAGGGCGACGTCGAACGTCGCCTCGCCGAGCCCCGCCACCGTCAGGCTCACCCCGTCCACCGCGACGGAGCCCTTGGGGATCAAGAGCGGCCGGAGCGCCGGCGGCACGGCGATCGTGATCCGGCGGCCGGCCCCCTCGGGCTCGGTGGCGGTCACCTCCCCGACGCCGTCCACGTGCCCGAGGACCAGGTGCCCGCCGAGCCGCCCCCCGAGACGAAGCGGCCGCTCGAGGTTCACCGGGTCGCCGGGGACGAGCTCCCCCAGCGTGGTGACCCTCAAGGTTTCCTCCGCCAGGTCGAACGCGACACCCGCACTCCCCGTCTGGACGGCGGTCAGGCAGACGCCGTTGACCGCGACGCTCTCGCCCCGCCCCATGTCCGCGCCCCACCCAGGCGGCGGGCGGAGCCAGAGTTGCCGGCCCGACGCCTGGCGGCGCTCGAGGCGCTCCACACAACCCAGGCCCTCCACGATTCCCGTGAACATCAGCGGGCGACGTCCGCCTCGATGAGGAGATCTTCGCCGACCTGGCGGTAGGTTAGATCGGTCAGACTCAGGGCTTCCTTGAGGGCCCGCCCCGGCCCGCCGAGGGGACCGGGGGCCGTCCGGCCTCCGAGCAGCTTGGGCGCCAGGAAGAACGCGATCCGATCCACCAGCCCCGCGTCCAGGAGGGCCGCCCCCAGCTCGGCGCCACCCTCGGCGAGCACGGAGACGACGTCCATCGCGGCGAGCGCCAGAAGGAGCGCCCGGAGGTCCACACGCCCCTCCCCGTTCGCCGGCAGCTCCAGGACACGGGCGCCCCGCGTCCGGAGCGTCGCCAGACGTTCGACCGGGGCCGGGGCGACGCAGGCGAGGATCGCCTGCCCGGGATCCGCGGCCGTCAGGACGCGGGCGTGAGGCGGCGTCCGCAGGCCGCTGTCCGCCACGACGCGCCAGGGCTGCTTGGGCGGCGCCGCCGGCAGCCGCACCGTCAACTCCGGATCATCGCGCAGGACCGTCCCCACCCCGACCAGCACCGCGTCGGCGACGAACCGCATCCGGTGGGCCTCCTGGCGCGCGGTCTCACCGGTGATCCACCGCGACGTCCCGTCGGCCGCCGCGATCTTCCCGTCGGCCGTCATCGCCGACTTCAGCGTGACGTGCGGGCGTCCCGTGGACATCCGGGTGAAGAACGCGCGATTCAGGCCGCGCGCCTCCGCGTCGAGCACGCCGAGGCCCACCTCGAGGCCCGCCGCCCGCAGTCGCTCGAGCCCGCGCCCGTCCACCACCGGGTTCGGATCGCGGCAGGCGACCACCACCCGCGCCACCCCCGCCGCGACGAGGGCGTCGGCGCACGGCGGCGTCCGCCCGTGGTGGACGCACGGCTCGAGCGTGACGTAGCACGTCGCGCCCCGGGCACGTTCCCCCGCCGCGGCGAGGGCCGCCGCCTCCGCGTGCGGCCCGCCCGCCCGCATGTGCCCACCCTCGCCGACGATCGCGCCGCCGCGGACCAGGACGGCGCCGACCGCGGGGTTGGGGGAGGTGAGCCCGAGGCCCTGCGCCGCCAGCGTGAGCGCCCGGTTCATCCAGAAGGCGTCGTCCACGTCATCCTCGGAGGGGGGCTTCGCCCCCCTTTATTTCGGGGGGCCGAACCTCCCCCCCGGATCGATTGCGCGGGCCGGGGACCCACCCCGCAGGGGTGGGAACGCGCTCGAAGCGCTTCGTTCCGCCCCCTCCGACGGTCTCACCCTGACCAGTGTCGTCTCGCACCGTCAGGCTCCCGTGAGCGCCGCGACGAAGGCATCGGGGTCGAAGGCCGCGAGGTCGTCGGGCCGCTCCCCAGTCGCGACGAGCTTGATCGGCAGCGCGAGCTCCCGCCAGATGCGCACGACGACGCCGCCCTTGGCGGTGCCGTCGAGCTTCGTCAGGACGAGCCCGGAAAGCGCGAGCCCCTCGTGGAAGAGGCGGGCCTGACTGATCCCGTTCTGGCCGGTCGTCGCGTCGAGGACGAGGAGCGTCTCGTGCGGCGCCCCGGGAAGCTGCCGCGCGATGACCCGCTTGACCTTCGCCAGCTCGGCCATCAGGTTCGTCTTGGTCTGGAGCCGCCCCGCCGTGTCGACGATCAGGACGTCCGCCCGCCGGGCCTGGGCGGCGCGCACCGCATCGAACGCCACGGCGGACGGGTCGGCCCCGGGCCCCTGCTTGACGACGGGAGCGCCGACCCGCTCCCCCCAGCGTTCGAGCTGCTCGATCGCGGCGGCCCGGAAGGTGTCCGCCGCCGCGAGGACGACCTCGCGACCCGCCTGGCGGAGCCGCCAGGCGAGCTTCCCGCAGGTCGTGGTCTTCCCCGAGCCGTTGACGCCCAGGACGAGCAGGACCGCGGGCCGCGCCTCCAGCGCGAGCGGCGCCGCGGCGCCGGCCAGGGCCCCGCGCAGATGGCCCGCGAGGGCGCCGCGGACGTCACCGTCCGTGAGCCGGCCGCTCCGCGCCTGGTCGCGCACGACCTCGAGGAACGTCTCGGTCGTGGCCACGCCGAGGTCCGCCTGGAGCAGCAGCTCCTCCAGCTCCTCGAGCGCGCCCGGCGCGAGCTCCTGCCCTTTGAGGAGCCGGTCGAAGCCCTCGCGGAAGGCTTCCCGGGTCTTCTGGAGACCGTCGCGCAACCGCTCGGTCAGAGAGGCGAAAAGCGCCACGGGCGTAGTCTAGCACACGCCGTCGCGAACAGGCGGCGCAGCGGGCCCCGGAGGGGCCGGGTACTGGCCCGGCCTACGCGCGTCTCGGACTAACCGGGCGCAAAGCGACGCTCGTTCAACGCGCCGATGGTGGTCCGCTCCGAGCGGCGGCTTCGCCGCCGCAACGTGTCCTGGGGGAGGGTTCGGAGGGGGCCGTCGAGGCCCCCTCCGATCAGCTACGTGAGGTTGACTGAAACGATGCGCGAAAGCCCGGGTTCCTCCATCGTGACCCCGTACAGCACGTCCGCCGCCTCCATCGTCTTGCGGTTGTGCGTGATCACGATGAACTGGGTCTGGGCGGCCAGCTCGCGGAGAACCCGCGTGAAGCGGTGAATGTTGGCGTCGTCGAGGGGGGCGTCCACCTCGTCCAGGAGGCAGAACGGGCTCGGGCGGTAGTAGAAGATCGCGAAGAGCAGGGCGAGCCCCGTCAACGCCTTTTCTCCCCCGGACAGGAGCGAGATGGCCTGCAGGCGCTTGCCGCGCGGCTGCGCCACCATCTCGATCCCGGTATCGAGGGGATCCCCGTCCGGCGGCGCCTCGGTGAGTCTGAGCTCCGCCCGGCCGCCCTCGAAGAGCCGCGTGAACAGCTCCTGGAAGTTCCGGTTGATCGCCTCGAACGCCTGGGCGAACCGTTCCTGTGCGGTCCGCGTCATCCCGCGCAGCGCGCGCTCGAGGTCCTTCACCGACCCCAGGAGGTCGTCGTGCTGGGCCCGGAGGAAGCCGAGCCGGTCGCCGAGCTCGCGGTACTCCTCGTCCGCGATCAGGTTGACCGGCTCGAGGGCCGCGATCCTGGCGCCGAGCTCGGCGAGGCGCGCCCGTGCCGCTGCCAGGTCCAGGGCCGGGTCGTGGACGGCGCGGAGGCCTTCCGGGGTCACCTCGAACTGGCGACGCGCTTCCACCTCGAGATCCTGGCGGCGGACCCGCGCCTCGGCCGCCCGCACCGTCAGCTCGTGGAGGGCGTGCGTCGCCCGGGCCAGCTCGCCCTCGGCGTCGCGCAGCCCTTCGCCGAGCGCGCGGAGCCGCTCGGCGAGCTCCTGCACCCGGTCAGCCGCCGCCTGGGCCGCGGCCCCCGCCTCGTCCCGCTCGCGCTGGAGGGCCCCCGCCCGCGCCTCGAGTCGCCCCCGCTCCTCCGCGCTCTCCGTGGCGCGTCCCCGCAGCGCGCGCAGCCGCTCCGCCCCCGCGTCCCGCCGCGTCCGCGCCTCGGCCTCTTCTGCCTCGAGCCGCGCGGCGTCCCCCTCCGTCGTGTCGGCCCGCCCGGCCAGCGCCGCCAGCTCCACCTGGGCGTCCAGGAACGCCTGGGCGCGGGCGCTCTCCGCGGTCGCGTCGGCCTCGATGGCCCCGAGGAGCCGCCCGACCTCGGCCTCCGCCCGCGCGGCGGCCGACTCCACCTGGGCGAGCTCGCCCCGGCGCTCGCGAGCCTGGGCGCTCACGGCCTCCGTCTCGACGGCCAGCGCCCCGGTCTCGCGGGCGAGCGCTTCCGCGAAGAGCCCGGTGCGCGCCAGCTCCTCCCGGAGTCGCTCGAGGTCCTTCGCCGCTCCGAGCCGCGCCGCCTCCGCCGCCTCCCGCTCCGCCCCCGCGTCCCGCTCCCGCGCCCCCAGCGTCGCGAGCTCGGCCTCGGCACCCTGGGCGCGGAGCAGCGCCGCCGCGACCCGCCGCTCGTCGTCGCCGACCGTCGCCCGCAGGTGTCGGACCACCCGCTTGCGCGCCAGGAGCGAGGCGTCCTGCCCCCCGCCGGCGCGCCCGCCCCCGAGGGCCCCCGGCGGGGTCAGCACCTCTCCCGTCATCGTGACGAAGCTCGCGCCCGAGGCGCCGTTCCCGTTGTGGCTCCACAGCCGCTCGGCCGCGCCGAGGTCTCGGACGACGACAACCGCGCCGAGGAGGTTCTCGACGAGGGCGGGGTACCGCGAGGCCACCAGCCCTCCGGCCACGCCCACGACGCCCTCGTCCTCCGCGACCCGCACCTTCCCGCCGCCGTTCAGCCAGTCGAGCGGCAGGAACGTCGCCTGCCCGCCGCCGTTCGCGCCGAGATACGCGAGCGCGCGCTTGGCGGCGACGAACGTCTCGACCACGACCCACTGGAGCCGCTCCCCGAGCGCGGCCTCCACCGCTCGCTCGAGGTCCGGCGGCACCTCGAGGAAGTCGGCGACGGTGCCGACCACGCCGCCGAGCTCCGCCGTCCGCGCCGCGGCGAACACCGCCTGCACGCCGTGGGCATAGCCCGCGCGCTGCGCTTCCAGCTCCTCCAGCGCCGCGAGGCTCGATCGGTGCGTCGCGAGGTCGAGCCGGCACGCCTCCGCCTCCCCCGCGGCCGCCGCCCGCACCCCGGCCGCGGTCTGGGTCGCCTCGCCGAGCCGGCTCAGGGCGGTCTGCGCCGCCGCGACCCGCTCCGCCGCCTCGCCGAGGCGCGCCTCGCCAGCGCGGCAGGCCTCCTCGAACCGGGCGCGCTCGGCCTCCGCCTGCCGTCGCTCCCCTTCCAGCCGCTCGAGCCGCCGCGCGAGCTGCTCCGCCCGCTCCTCCAGCCCCCCCAGCGCCTGGCCGAGCTCCGTCCGCCGCCCGGCGAGGGCGACCTGCTCGCGCCGCAGCCGCTCCGCCTCCTCCCGCGCCGTGCGGAGCCGCTCGCGCAGCGTCTGGAGGGCCCGCTCGTCCTCGCCCGCCCGCGCGTGGAGTCGGGCGAACTCCGCGCGTAGGTCGGCGAGCAGCTCTCGCTTCGCCGCGCGCTCCGCGGCGAGGGCCTCGATCCGACGTCCGAGCGCGGCCCCTTCCTCGCCGAGCTGCCCGATCTCCCCGGCGAGGTCGCGCTCGATCTGGCGGAGCTGCTCCGCCCGCGTGAGGCATCCCTCGAGCTCGATCGCCGCCCGGTCGCGGCCGAGGCGCAGCTCCGCCGCGTGGTGCTCGGCAGCCAGGTGGTCGGCTCGGCGCAGCTCCTGCTCGGCGCCGAGGGCGGCCACGCGGGTCCGGAGCGCCTCGGCGCGCGCCCGCGTCGCCGTGTCGTCCACGGCGAGGCGCGCTTCCTCGGCAAGGAGCGCCGCGTGGTCGACCGCGAGGAGGGCGAGCTCCAGGTTCCGTCGCTCCGCCTGGAGCGTCTTGTACTGCTGGGCCCTCTTTGCCTGGCGCTCGAGCGCCGCGAGCTGACGCCGCACCTCGTCCATCACGTCGCGGACGCGCAGGAGGTTCTGGCGGGTCGCCTCGAGCTTCCCGAGGGTCTCGGCGCGCTGCTGCTTGTAGCGCGTGATCCCGGCCGCCTCCTCGATGAGCACGCGCCGGTCCAGCGGGCGCCCCGTGAGGATGGCGGCGAGGCGCTCCTGCTCCATGAGCGCGTACGCCTTCGGGTTGACCCCGGTGCCCAGGAAGAGGTCGTGGACGTCCTTGAGGCGGCACGCCGCCTTGTTCAGGAGATACTCCGAATCCGCGTCCCGGTAGAGGCGGCGGCCCACGGAGACCTCGCTCCAGGGAACCGCGAGGTCACCGTCGTTGGAGAACGTGAGGAGGACCTCGGCGTACCCGAGCGGCCGCCGCGAGACGCTCCCGTGGAAGATCACGTCGTCCATCCGGTGGCCGCGCAGGGCCTTCGGGCTCTGCTCGCCGAGGGCCCAGCGGAGGGCATCGGCGATGTTGGTCTTGCCGCAGCCGTTCGGGCCGACGATCGCGGTGATCCCGGGGAAGACCTTGACCTCGGTCCGGTCAACGAAGGACTTGAAGCCGAAGAGCGACACGGCCTGGAGGTGCATGACCACCGAGTATTTCTAGCACGCGCGAGGGGGGCTCACCAAGAAAAAAATACAAGGGGTGGCCCCCGGAGGGGTCAGCGGGCCCTAGATGTAGGACCTCCCGGTGAGCCTCCCAAACGCCGGCTCCCCCCTCGTGGCCGGAAAAGCGAAAGAGCGCGTTGGACCGTTCGCGCGCCCCTGAACGAAGCGCTCCGAGCGCGGGCTTTGCCCGCGCAATCGAACGGGGGAGGTTCGGAATGGGGGCGAAGCCCCCCTCCGAGAATCTAGCCCGCCTTGGCGAGGCAGCACTTCTTGTACTTCTTCCCCGACCCGCACGGGCACGGGTCGTTCCGGCCGACCTTCTGCCCGCTCCGCGGCCGCTCCGCCGGGCGCTCGGCCGGGCCGCGCGAGAGGACGACCTCCCGCGCCGGGGCCGGCTGGCGCGGCGCCGGGCGCGGCGCCTCGGCCGGCTCGCGGCTCACCTGGATCTTGAACAGCCACTCGACGACCGTGCCCCGGACCCGCTCCACCATCGCCTGGAAGAGGTCGAAGGCCTCGCGCTTGTACTCGGTCAGCGGGTCCCGCTGCCCGTAGCCGCGGAGCCCGATCCCCTCCTTCAGGTGGTCCATCGAGAGGAGGTGGTCCTTCCACTGGGCGTCGATGACCTGGAGCATCACCCAGCGCTCGAGATGCCGCAGCACCTCGCTCCCGATCTCCTGCTCGCGCGCCGCGTAGCGCCTCTCGACGGCCTCCCAGAGCACCCCGCGGACGGCGTCCCGGGATCCGACCTCCCGCGCCTGGATCACCGCCGGGAGCTTGACGTCGACCTGGCGGTGCACGGCTTCCGCGAGCCCCGCCACGTCCCAGTCCTCCGGGTGCGTCTCCGCGCCCGCGTACATGTCCACGGCAGCGTCGACCAGGTCCTCCAGCCACTCGCGGATGGTCTCCTCCTGGCTCTGCCCCTCCAGGATCTCGCGGCGCATCCCGTAGATGACCTCGCGCTGCTTGTTCATCACGTCGTCGTACTCGAGCAGGTGCTTGCGGATCTCGAAGTGGTGGGTCTCGACGCGCTTCTGCGCGAAGGCGATCGAGCGGGTCACCCACTTGTGCTCGATCGCCTCGCCCTCCTCCATCTTGAGCCGCTCCATGAGCTTCTGGATCCGCTCCGCGGCGAAGATCCGGAGCAGGTCGTCCTCGAGGGAGAGGTAGAAGCGCGAGGAGCCGGGATCCCCCTGCCGCCCGGCGCGACCCCGGAGCTGGTTGTCGATCCGGCGCGCCTCGTGGCGCTCGGTCCCGAGGATGTGGAGCCCGCCCCGCTCGACCACGTGCCGGTGCTCCTCCTCCGTGGTGTGCCGGGCCTCTTCCTGCGCCCGCGCCCGCTCCTTCTCCGGCGCCGTCAGCGGATCCAGCCCGCGCTTCCGGACGATCTCCCGCGCCAGGAAGTCGGGGTTCCCCCCGAGGAGGATGTCCGTCCCGCGGCCGGCCATGTTGGTCGCGATCGTCACCGCGCCCACCCGGCCCGCCTGCGCGATGATCTCCGCCTCCTTCTCGTGGTACTTCGCGTTCAGGACCTGGTGCGGGACTCCGTGCTTCTTCAGGAGCTTCGACAGCCGCTCCGACTTCTCGATGGAGACCGTGCCGATCAGGACCGGGCGCCCCGCCGCGTGCAGCTCCTTGATCTCCGCCACCGCCGCGTCGAACTTCTCCCGCTCGGTCTTGTAGACCACGTCCGGGTGGTTCGTCCGGATGAGGGTCCGGTTCGGCGGAACCACGACGACGTCGAGCTCGTAGATCTTCGCGAACTCCGCCGCCTCCGTGTCCGCGGTGCCCGTCATCCCGGCGAGCTTGTCGTACATCCGGAAGTAGTTCTGGAACGTGATCGTCGCCAGCGTCTGGTTCTCGCGCTCGATCCGGACGCCCTCCCTGGCCTCCACCGCCTGGTGCAGGCCGTCCGACCACCGCCGCCCGGGCATGAGGCGCCCGGTGAACTCGTCCACGATGATCACCTGGCCGTCCTTGACGACGTAGTCCACGTCCCGCTCGAAGAGCGTGTGCGCGCGCAGCCCCTGGTTGATGTGGTGGAGCGTATCGATGTGGATCGGGTCGTAGAGATTCTGGATCCCGAGGAGCTGCTCGCACGTGGCGATGCCGCTCTCCGTGAGCGTCACGGTCTTGGCCTTCTCGTCGACGATGTAGTCGCCGGCGCGGACCTCCTCGATCTCGTGGAGCTTCCCCTCCGTGATCGTGGCCGCCCGCGCGAGCCGCGGGATGATCCGGTCGATCCGGTAGTACTGGTCCGTGGACTCCTCGGCCGGGCCCGAGATGATGAGCGGCGTCCGCGCCTCGTCGATCAGGATCGAGTCGACCTCGTCGACGATCGCGTAGTGGAGCTCCCGCTGGACGAGCTCGTCGAGCGAGAACCGCATGTTGTCCCGCAGGTAGTCGAAGCCGAACTCGTTGTTGGTGCCGCAGGTGATGTCCGCCTGGTACGCCTCCGGGCGCGAGCAGGGCCGGAGCCTGGCGAGCCGGGCGTCCGCCGAGACGTAGGCGGGATCGTAGAGGAACGAGGCCTCGTGCTGGATCACCCCGACCGACAGCCCGAGGAGGTGATAGATCGGGCCCATCCACTGCGTGTCGCGCTTGGCCAGGTAGTCGTTGACCGTCACGATGTGGACACCGCGCCCGGTCAGGCCGTTGAGCACGGCGGGGAGCGTCGCGACGAGGGTCTTGCCCTCGCCCGTGGCCATCTCGGCGATCTTCCCCTGGTGGAGGACGACGCCGCCCATGAGCTGGACGTCGAAGTGGCGCATCCCGAGCGTCCGCCGCCCCGCCTCGCGGACCAGGGCGAACACCTCGGCGAGGATCTCATCCAGCTCGGTCCCGTCCTGGATCCGCTTGCGCAGCTCGTCCGCCCGCCCGCGCAGCTCGGCGTCCGTCAACCGGCTGACGTCCGGCTCCAGGGCGCCGATCGCGGCGACCAGGGGGCGGAGGCGCTTGATGTCCCGCTCGTGCTTCGAGCCGAAGATCTGGCGCAGGAGCGAGTCGAGCATCGCGCCCCATTCTACACCCGTGGGCCGTGCCGCCGGGCGGCCCGGGAAAAAAACGATGCCCCCGACCAGGGTTTACCCGAATCGGGGGCGCCGGGATCGCTCCCGGAAGAAGGAAGGAGGGCGGTTAGAGCTTCATGACCCGCGTGGCCTGGAGGCCCTTCGGCCCCTGGGTGACCTCGAACTCGACCTTCTGCCCTTCCGACAGGGTCTTGAAGCCCTCGCCCTGGATGGCGGAGTAATGGACAAAGACGTCCTCGCCGTCCTCCTGCTCGATGAAGCCGTAGCCCTTCGCGTCGCTAAACCACTTCACCCGACCGGTCTTCGCCATCGTCTCCCTTCCTCCTTCTGCGACTGGGTGAACACGAAAAGCCCCGAAAGCCGGCGCGATTATACGGGCGCGTTTCGGAGAGTGTCAAGAAAATATCGTGCGGGATCGGTGGTAAGACGCCTGTAGATTCGAGGACTTGGGGCTCTTCACCCTCGCCGCTCGGCCCCGCCGGCCTCACCTTCCCTGCCCCGGCCGGCCCCCGCCGCGGCGCGGCGGGCCGCCCCGCGCCCCGGGGCCCCGCCTGCCTGATCGAGCAGTTCCCGGGCGTGCCTGAGGCTGGTTTCGGTGACCGACTCCCCTCCCAGCATCCGGGCGACCTCGCGGGCCCGATCCTCCCTTCCGAGGACCGCCACGGCGGTGACCGTCCGGCCCTCCTCGACGCGCTTGTCCGCCCGGAGGTGGTGGTCCGCGTAACAGGCGATCTGGGGGAGGTGGGTGATGCACAGCACCTGGCGGCTCCGGGCGACCTGCCGGAGCTTCTTGCCCACGGTGTCCGCCGTCTTCCCCCCGATCCCGACGTCCACCTCGTCGAAAATCAGGACCGGCACCGCGTCCGAGGCAGCCAGGATCACCTTCAGGGCCAGCATGGTCCGGCTCAGCTCGCCGCCCGACGCGATGCGCGCCAGGGGCCTGGGCTCCTCCCCGGGGTTCGGCGAGAAGAGGAACTCGACCTGGTCCACCCCTCGGGGGCCGAGCCGCCACCCCTCGGATCCGACGGCGAGGTCTCCCGGACCGGCGCGCTCGCGGACGAACCGCGCCTGGAAGACCGGCTTGTCGAGGCCCAGCTCGGCGAGCTCCGCGACCACGAGGCCCTCCAGCCGGGCGGCCGCCTGCTCCCGCCGCGTGGCGAGGTCCAGGGCGCGGGTCGCGAGCTCCCCGCGGATCCGGTCGAGCCGCTCCCGGAGCTCGCGCGCCCCGGCCTCGCTCTGGGCGAGCCGCTCCATCTCCGCCGCCATCCGCTCCCGCGCCGCCAGGACCGCGTGCACCGTCTCCCCGTGCTTCCGCCTGAGCCGACCGATCGCGTCCAGGCGCCGCTCGATCTCGTCCAGCCGTGGCGGGTCGAACACGACCCCGTCCCGGTACGCCCGCAGCGCCCGAACGCCCTCGTCGAGCTGGACCGCGGCGGTGTCGAGGCTCTGGACAATCGGCTCCAGGGCCGTGTCGATCCTGGCCAGGTCCCGGAGGGCCGCGATCGCCTGGCCCAGGCGTGCGGCCGCCGCTGCGGGATCCTCGTAGAGGTGGCGGTACGCCGCCGCCGCCCCCTCGGCCAGCCGCTCGGCGTGCTGGAGGCGCTTCCGCTCGTCCCGCAGCTCCTCTTCCTCCCCGGGGCGCAGCCGCGCCGCGTCGATTTCGGTGATGGCCGCCTGGTACAGCTCGAGCCGCGCCGCCCTGTCGTGCGCGGCGGCTTCGAGCTCCGCGAGCTCCCGCCCCAGCCCCTGCCACTCCTCGAACCGCCGGTGGAGCTTGTCGCGGAGGATCCCGAGGCCCCCGAACCCATCGAGGAGGTCGAGGTGGCGGCCGGGTCTCAGCAGCGCCTGGTGCTCGTGCTGCCCGTGGATCTCGACGAGCGCCTCACCGAGCTTCTCGAGCAGGGTCAGCGTGGCGTTGGCGTCGTTGAGGAACACGCGCCCGCGCCCGCCGCGCACGAGCTCTCGGCGGACGATGAGCTGGCCGTCCTCCGGCGCGACCCCGTGCTCTCGGAGCAGGGCGGGGATCGGGCCTGTCGCCGAAAGCGCGAACACCCCCTCGATCGTCGCGCTCTCGGCACCCGTCCGGATCGTCTCCGCGGGCTGCGCCCGCTCCCCGAGGAGGAGCGTGAGGGCGTCCACCATGATCGACTTCCCGGCGCCCGTCTCGCCCGTGAGGATGTTCAGGCCCGGGCCGAAGGGCACCGCGAGAGACTCGATCACGGCGAGGTTCCGGATCCGCAGCTCCCTCAGCACGGCGTCACGCGCCGCCTTACCGGCGTGCGGGGCCGAGTAACGAGCATAGCGAGGGACGCAGGGAGGAAGCGCCCCGAGGCGTACGACCCGGCCGGCCTTCGGCCGGACCGGGTACCCCGCAAAGGTACGGGGCGCTGACGACCCCATCGGAGGGGCGGGACGCCCGCGAGGCCGCAGGCCGAGCGCGGCCCGGCGAGCTGGAGGACGACGCTAGGCGAAGTTAATCGGGCCCGCACTAGCGCTCGCCCCATTTCAGCTTCGCCCGCAGGACCTGGAAGTAGGACCGGTTCGGGTCGCGGATCAGCCGGATCCGGCTGGGCGCCCGGCGGACGCGCACCCGATCCTTCGCCGTGACCGGGAGCCCCGGCTGGCCGTCGAGCGAGAGGCCGACGTCCCGGCTGTCCGTGATGAGGCCCACTTCCAGCGTCGCGGTCGCGGGCAAGACGATCGGCCGGTCCGTCAGCGCGTGGCTGCAGATCGGCGTCAGCACGATCGCGTCCATCGTCGCGAAGAGGATCGGCCCCGCCGCCGAGAGGTTGTACGCGGTCGAGCCCGTCGGGGTCGCGATGATCACCCCGTCGGCCCGATAGGCCGTCACGATCTGCCCGTCCACGGAGACTTCGAGGTCGATCGGGCGGCCGAGCGCGCCCTTCGCGACGACCACGTCGTTCAGGGCGAGGTAGTCCGCCATGGCCGTCCCGGACCGGCTGAGCGTCGCTGCCAGGACCATCCGCTCCTCGGCCGTGTACTCGCCCCGGAGCACCGCGTCGAGCGTCGGGTACAGCGCTTCGAGCGTCGTCGCCGTCAGGAACCCCAGCGCCCCCAGGTTGACGCCGAGGATCGGCACGTCCCGCTCGCCGACGTGCCGCACCACGGAGAGCAGCGTCCCGTCCCCGCCAAGCACGACGATCAGATCCACCAGGCCGGGGAGCGCGGCCCGCTCCACGACCTCGGCGCCACCGCCGAGGAGCCCCCCGGTCTCGCGGTCCACGACCACGCGCCGGTCGCGGGCCCCGAGCCACCGCGCGAGCTCCTGCACCACCGCGGATGCATCCGGCCGGTCGACGCGCGCGACGACCCCGACGCGCTTCACCGGGCGGCCCCCCCGCCGACCGCCGCCTCCACCGCCGCCTCGAACCCCTCCGCCCCGAGCGCCGCCGCGCCCGGGATCAGGTGGAGGAAGAACTCGCGGTTCCCCTTGGGCCCGGTGAGCGGCGACGCCACGACGCCGCGCGCCGTCCAGCTCCGGGCCCGGGCGAAGCGTCCGAGCCGGAGCAGCACCTCCCGGTGGCGCCGGGCGTCGCGGACGACCCCGCCCTTCCCCACCTGACCCCGGCCGACCTCGAACTGAGGCTTCACCAGGGCCACGATCTCCGCCGGCCCGTCCGGCGGCGCGGCCAGGCACGCCGCGACGGCCGGGAGCACCTTCTCGAGCGAGATGAAGGAGACGTCCACGGTGGCCAGGCTCGGCGGCTCCTCGAACCCGGCGGGGTCCAGGTGCCGGGCGTTCACGCGCTCCATCGCCGTGACCCGTGGGTCCTCGCGGAGCCGCGGGTGGAGCTGGCCCCGGCCGACATCCACCGCGTAGACGCGCCGCGCCCCGCGCTGGAGCAGGCAGTCCGTGAAGCCGCCGGTCGAAGCGCCGACGTCGAGGCAGACCCGCCCGCCCACGCCGACGCCGAACGCCTCGAGCGCGGCGGCGAGCTTCTCCCCCCCGCGGCCGACATACGGCGGGGCGGCGACCAGGTCCACCCGGACGTCCGCCGGCAGGAGCCGCCCGGCCTTGGGCGCCGGCTCCCCGCCCACGCGGACCCTGCCGGCCAGGATGAGCCGCGTCGCTTCGGCGCGAGTCGCCGCGAGACCCCGCTCAACGAGCAGCATGTCCACCCGCACGCGGCCCGCCCTAGGCAAAGAAGTGCGCGAGCGCGGCGTCCCGGAGCCGCCCCAGCGCCATCTGGTCCGGGGCCTCGACGTACAGCCGCGCCACCGGCTCCGTTCCCGAGGGCCGGACGAGCACCCACGCGCCCCCCGTCAAGTGGAGCTTCAGGCCGTCCGTCGTCTGCACACGCTCGACCCTCAGCCCGCCGAGCGCGCCCGGCGGCGCCGCGATCCGACCGGGGAGCGACGCGCGGACCGCCTCGGACAGGGGGACGTTCACCCGGAGGGACAGGCGCCGTCCCACCTCGCCGTAGAGGCGCTCGAGGAGCGCCCCGAGCGAGACGCCTTCCACGGCCGCGACCTCGGCGACCAGGAGATCCGCGAGGATCCCGTCCTTCTCCGGCGGGTGGTCCCGGAGGCTCATCCCGCCCGACTCCTCGCCCCCGAACATCGCCGCGCCCCGGGTGATCAGGTCGCCCAGGTACTTGAACCCGACCGGCGTCTCGAGGAGCTCGCAGCCGTGGGAGTTCGCCAGCGCGTCGAGCAGGTGGGTCGTCGCGACGCTCCGGGCCACCCCGCCCCGCCAGCCCCGGTGGCGCAGGAGATGGCGGAGCACCAGGGCGAGGGTCGGGTTCGGCGCGATCACGGTGCCGTCCCGATCCACGATCCCGAACCGGTCGGCGTCGCAGTCCGTCGCGAGGCCGAGGTGCGCGCCGCGGTCGCGCACGGCGCCGATGAGCGCGCCCAGGTGCTCCTGCACGGGCTCGGGCGGGTGTCCCCCGAACGTCACGTCCCGCTCGCCGTGGAGCAGCGTGACCTCGGCCCCCGCCTCCTCGAGCAGGCGGTCGAGGTACCCGCGCGCCGGGCCGTGCATGACGTCCACGACCACGCGGAGGCGGCCGCGCCCGATGGTGGCCAGGTCCACCATCTTCCGGCAGTGCCCGAGGTACGCCTCGCCGAACTCCGCGTCGACCACCAGCCCCCGCCGCCGGGCCTCGGCCAGCGGGAGCGCTTTCCCCTCGGCGATCGTGGCGACGCGCGCCTCGACCGCCCGGGTGACCTCGGGGAGGGCGGGGCCGCCGCTGGGCCCCGTGAGCTTGAGCCCGTTGTCCTCGCCCCGGTTGTGGCTCGCGGTGATGGTGATCCCGGCCGCCGCGCCCCGGTGCGTCACGGCATGGGCGACGACGGGCGTGGGGACGTCCCGCACCGACAGGAGGCTCCGGATGCCGTGCGCCGCGAGGGTCTCGGCGACGGCCGCGGCGAACTCCTCGGAGAGAAAGCGCGTGTCGTAGCCGATCACGACCTCCCGCCCCGCCTCCCCCGACTCTCCCAGGTGCTCGGCGATCGCGGCGGTGAGGCGCCGGACGTTGGCGAAGGTGAATTCGTCGGCGATCCGCGCGCGCCAGCCGGAGGTGCCGAACTTGATGGGGTCCATCGGTCGGCGGTGGGACCCGCGCGGGCTACGTGGAGCCTTTGCCAGAGGTGCGGGGCCAAGTGACGAGCATGGCTAGGACGCAGGGAGGAGGGGGGCCGAGGCGTATGCCGCATACGTTGAGGTCCCCCGACGACCCCACCGGAGGGACGGGACGCCCGCGAGGCCGCAGGCCGAGCGCGTCCCGGCGAGATGGAGGACGACGCCAGGCGAAGTCAATCGGCCCCGCACTACGTGCGCTCGCTCCGCCAGCGCGTGATGAGCTCCTTGTACCGCTCGACCAGTTCCTGCGCGCGCCCGCGCGTGGCCGCCTCCCCCACGACGTGGAAGAGGGCACGGTCGGGGTCCGGGATCGCCGCCACCCAGTCCTCGCCGATCCGGATCCGGACCCCCTCGACCAGGTCCACGACCTCGTCACGGGTCACATCGAGCAGCCGCCGCATGATGCTGCCTTTGCGCTCGTGGGGGCACGGCACGTGGTCCCGGATGAGGTGGCTCGTGGGGAGCGCCCGCGCGAGCCCGTGGAGCCGCACCTCCAGGCGCGCCATCATCTCCAGGAGCTTCGCGGTCGCCAGCATCGCGTCGAACGCCGGCTGGAAGCCGGGGAAGATGAACCCACCGCGCTCTTCGCCGACGAACACCATCCCGGGCCGGGCGGCCTGCTCCATGAGCGCCCGCGGGCTCGCCCGCGTCCGGAGCAGCGTGAACCCGCGCTCCGCGGTGAGTTGCTCCAGCACGCGGGAGGCCGTCACGGGCACGGCGATCGTGCCCCGGTCGTGGGTCTGCATGGCGAGGAGCGCCACCAGGGCGAGGGCCGTGTCGCCCGACACTGCCTCCCCCTTGTCGTCCACGAGGAAGACCTTCTCACCGCCCGTGTCGAGCAGGATCCCGAGGTCGGCCCCGAGCGTCCGGACGATGTTCGAGAGCTGCTCGAGGGAGCGCGCGAACTCCTCCGCGGTCTTCGAGATGCGCGTCTCGTCCAGGTACGCGTTGAGCGAGATGACCTCGACCCCCAGCTCGCCCAGCACCACGGGGAAGATCGCCGACGCAGCGCCGAACGCGTAGTCGAGCACCACGCGGAACCGCCCCTGCCGGATCGCGTCCCGGCTCACGAAGCGGAGCAGGCCGTCCCGGTAGCGCTCCGTCCCCTGGTGCGGGAAGGAGAGCGCGCCCGTCTCCGCCATCACCGCCCGGTGGAAGTCCTCCCGGAAGAACAGCCGCTCCACCGACTTCTCCCGGTCCGGTCCGAGGTCCATGCCCCGGTGGTCGAAGACCTTGATGTCCATGAGCTCCGGATCGTAGGGGGACTTCCGGACGTACATCCCCCCCGCGAGCCCGAGGGCGGGGATCTGGTAGCGCACGACGGGGATCGGCGCCACTCCCAGGTCCTCCACGTCCACGCCGACCGACATGAGCCCCGCCATCAGCGCCCGGTTGATCATCCGCGAGGTCCGGTGGTGGTCCCGGCTCGTCATGACCGCGCGGCGGCGGCCCAGGGCCGCGCCGAGCGCCGCCCCCACCTTCGAGGCGAACTCGGGGGAGATCTCGACGTTGGCGAGACCGGTGATCCCGTACCGCCCGAAGAGGACCCGCGTCCAGCGCTCCCCCCAGACGAGGCTCACCGCGAGCGTCGCCCCGTCCTCGACCTCCTTGGAGGGCCACACCTTGACGTTCGCCCGGACGACGGCCTCGGCACCGATCCGGCACCCGTCGCTGATGACGGCGCCCTCCTGCACGGTCGCGTGCGCCCGGATCACGGCGCCCCGTCCGACCACGCACTCCTTCAGCACCGCGCGGGGTCCGATCTCGACCCCTTCCCAGAGGACACAGCCGTCCAGCACGGCGCCCTCGCCGATCGTGCACCGCGGGCCGATGACGGACTGGGCGATCCGGGCGTTGGCCTCGATGCTCGCATCCCGGCCGACGATGACCGCCCCGCCGAGGTGCGCGGTGAAGTCGACGCGCGCCCCCTCGTCGAGCCAGACCTCCCGGTCCAGGCCCGGGACCCGCCGGCCAGGGCGGCCGAGCCGCACCCGCCCCTGCAGGAGGTCCAGGTGCGCCAGGCGGTACTCGACCAGGTCGCCGATGTCCCGCCAGTAGCCCTCGGCCACGTGTCCCGCCAGCACCCGACCCTCGCGGAGGGCCGTCGGGAAGAGGTCCCTGCCGAAGTCGTACTCGCGGCCGGACGGGATCGCCGCGAGGGCCGGGGGCTCGAGGAGGTAGATACCCGTGTTGATCGTGTCGCTGAAGACCTCGCCCCAGGTGGGCTTCTCGAGGAAGCGCGTGATCCGGCCCTGTTCGTCCATGATGACGATGCCGTACGCGAGCGGGTTCTCCACCCGCGTGAGCACCATCGTCGCCTCGGCCCGCGTCGTCCGGTGGAAGGCGAGCGCGGCGCCCAGGTCGAAGTCCGTGACGATGTCGCCCGACATCACCAGCACGGGCTCCCCGAGGGCCTCGGCGGCGAACTTGACCGCCCCCGCGGTCCCGAGGTCGGCGCCCGGCCGCACGTAGTCCATCCGGACACCCCAGCGGCTCCCGTCGCCGAAGTGGTCGGTGATCGCCTCCGGCAGGAAGTAGAGCACCACCAGGAGCTCGTCGAAGCCGTGGGCCTTCAGGAGCTCGACCGCGTGCTCCATGATGGGCTTGTTGCCCAGCGGCACCATCGGTTTGGGGACGTTGGCGGTGAGCGGCCGGAGCCGCGTCCCGAACCCCCCGGCCATCAGGACGGCTTTCATGGCGGGTCTGCCCCCGAGGGGATTATAGACCCGGGCGCCGCGTTCCCGGCGCCCTCAGAAGGGCGATAATAAGCTTGACTCACCTTGCCCGGGAGACCCATTATGAGGGCGCCGGGTGGGGTACGCCGAGAGCGGTATTCGTTCATCAGGCACCTCGCCTGGTGTTAGCGCCCACGCTTTCTGACATCTCCCGGCTCGACTTCTTTGCCGCT